>NZ_FMHJ01000016.1:0-180750 GCF_900090125.1 Streptomyces sp. WMMB 714 | reverse complement strand
GGTGCGTGTCGGAGTCCGGCGCGGGCTGCGTCGGGGGCGGCAGGAGTGGTCGGCCATCCCGGCCTCGCCCAACTCCCGGTAGCGGCCTGCCCACCGCCGTGCTGTAGTCGGTGAGACCTGGAACCGTTCGGCCGCCCGCCGCAGAGGCCAGCCCTCCTCGACCACACAGCGGGCCAGACGCAGCCGTCCGGTCTCGGTCAACGGTGCGTTACGGTGCGGCATGAGGGCCTTCCTGGTCGCCAGGTGTGCGGTTTCGTCGCTACACACCAGGCCAGAAGGCCCTCACCCATTTCAAGATCACCTACCGGTGATCACCGTCACCAACCTCCATGGACAGAACACCTAGGCCCTGTCTGACGAACGGCCCCGTACCAGGCGGATGCGGCCGCTCCTCGTGAGGGTTCCGGCCGCAACGGCGCCATGCCGTCGGCGGATACGGGCATCAGCTCTTTCTCTTTTCCACCGGCCCCGATCAGCCGGGACGATGAAGCCCGGTGAACGCGTAACCCCGTCCGGCCCTCACGCCCGCACGGAACGCCCGGGTGTGGGGGCGTCCCGTAGACGTGGCAGCGCGGGACGAGTCCGCGCCCGCAGTTCGACGACGCCAGCAGTACGACGACGCCAGCAGTTCGACGACGCCAGCAGTTCGACGACGGAGTGAGACATGGACGCCTCTCAGAGCGGGCTGCGCCCGTACGTGGAGTCGTGGAGGCCCGAGGCCGTCACGGAGACCGACGGCATGCCGCCCGCACCGGCCGCCTCGCTGTCCGCCGTCCTGGACCTGCCGGGCCCCGCGGCGGCGGACGGCGATCCGCTGCCGCCCCTGTGGCACTGGCTGTACTTCCTGCGGTGGCCGCCCCAGAAGGAGCTCGGGGACGACGGGCATCCCGCGAACGGCCGCTTCCTGCCGCCGGTCCCCGAGCGGCAGCGGATGTTCGCCGGCGGCCGCTGCCGCATCGACGAGCCCCTGCGCCTGGGCGAACCGGCCGAGCGTGTCAGCAGCCTGGACGCCGTGGAGACCAAGCAGGGGGCGTCCGGCGAGCTCCTCTTCGTCACCGTGCGCAGCGCCTACAGCCAGCGCGGCCGCACCTGTCTCGTGGAAGAGCAGGACATCGTCTACCGCTCGGGGAGGAGCGGCGGACGGCACCCCGCGGAGCTCGACACGTCGGCCGTACCCGAAGCCGGTGAGCCCTGGTCCGGCTCCCTGCGCACGGACCCGGCCCTGCTGTTCCGCTTCAGCGCCCTCACCGCGAACGCGCACCGCATCCACTACGACGCGCCCTACGCGCGGGGCGAGGAGGGCTACCCGGGCCTCGTCGTCCACGGCCCGCTGCTGGTGCTGGCGATGCTGGAACTGGTGCGCCGCGAGGCTCCCGGACGGCGTGTGTCGTCCCTGTCCTACCGGTTGCGGCGTCCCGCGTTCGCGGGCGAGCATCTGCTGGCCTGCGGTACGCCCGCCGGCGGGAGCGCCGCCCTGCGCATCGCCACTCACCGCGAGCCGCGCCACGCCACGGCGGAGGTCGCCTTCGCCTGACACCCGCCCGCCCCGCTGACGGTCCGGTCCGCCGGTTCCGCTGCGGCGCGGTCAGACGACGCCGGCGGCCTTCAGACGTTCGATCTCGTCGCCGTCCCGCCCCAGCGCGGTGAGGATCCGCTCGGTGTGCTCGCCGGCCGCGGGGACGGGGTCCATCCGCGCCTCCACTCCCGCCAGGTCCGCCGGCGGGCGGAGGGCTTCCATCTCTCCCCCGGGGACGCTCACCCCGCGCCAGCGCCCGCGCTCGGCGAGCACCGGATGGCCGAGGAAGGCATGTACGTCGTTCACGTCCGCGTTGGCGATGCCCGCCTCGTCGAGCAGTTCCGTCACTTCGCCGCCGGTTGACCGCCGGAACCGTTCGGCGACGATCGCGTTCAGCTCCTCGCGGTGGGCCACACGGTCCGACCCGGTGGCGAAGCGCGGGTCGTCCACCAGCTCCGGCAGTTCGAGGAACCGCTCGCACAGGGCGGCCCACTCCCGCTCGTTCTGGATGGAGAACAGCACCTGCTTGCCGTCCGCCGCGGTGTAGGCGCCGTACGGCGCGATGGTGGCGTGCTGGGTGCCGACGCGGGGCGGCTGGGTTCCGCCGTAGAGCGTGTAGTACGCGGGCTGGCTCATCCACTCGGCGAGCGCCTCGAACAGGGAGACCTCCACGGCCCGGGCCACCCCCGTGGTGGCCCGCGTGTACAGAGCGGTGAGGACCCCGGAGTACGCGTACATCCCGGCGGCGATGTCCGCCACCGAGATCCCCGCCCGCGCGGCCTCCTCCGGGGTGCCGGTCAGCGAGACGAGGCCGGTCTGGCACTGCACGAGCAGGTCGTAGGCCTTCCGCCCGGCCCAGGGGCCGCTGGACCCGTAGCCCGTGATCGTGCACGGGATCATGGACGGGAAGCGCTCCGACAGGGAGTCCGCGTCCAGCCCGAGCCGTGCTGCCGCGCCCGGGGCGAGGTTCTGCACGAACACGTCCGCCTCGGCGAGCAGTTCCTCGAGGATCTCCCGTCCGGACGGCGATTTCAGGTCCAGGGTCAGGGATTCCTTGGACCTGTTGAGCCAGACGAAATAGCTGGACTGACCGTGCACTTTCGTGTCGTACCGGCGGGCGAAATCCCCGCCCGCGGGCCGCTCCACCTTGATGACCCGGGCGCCGAGATCGGCGAGCTGGCGGGTGGCGAAAGGCGCGGCCACGGCCTGCTCGACGGTGACGACGGTGACGACGGAAAGGGGGAGCTCGGTCATGCTGGGCCTCTCTGCGGGGGGACCGCCGGCGAGGACGCTCGCGGCGATACCATCATGGGCACTCATGGCAGGGCCGGTGAAATAACGTCTCCTGATGGAGCCATGTCCGGCGGAAATGGCACGGAGTGGTCCTGTGGACCTCAGACAGCTCAAGGCGCTCGTCACCGTGGCCGAGGTGGGCAGCGTCACCCGGGCCGCGGAGCTCCTGCATCTCGTCCAGCCCGCCGTCACGCGCCAGATCCGCACGCTGGAACAGGAGTTGGGGGTCGCGCTGTTCGAGCGCACCCGGCACGGCATGAGGCCCACGGCCGCCGGGACGACCCTCGTCGAGCGTGCCCGCCGGGCGCTGGGCGAACTCGACCGGGCGCGGGCGGAGATCCAGCCGACGCCGGGCGCGGTCACCGGCATCGTGACCGCCGGCCTGCTCGACAGCGCGAGCGACCTGCTGGCGGAACCCCTCGTCTCCGCCGTGGCCCGCGACCATCCCGGCGTCCAGCTGCGCCTGCTCACCGCCTACTCCGGCCACCTCCAGCAGTGGCTCGACGACGGCGACCTCGACCTCAGCCTGCTGTACGGCCTGGAGAGCAGCCCCTCGCTCAACGCGGCGCCCCTCGTACGGGAGAGGCTCTGGGTCGCGGCCCCGCCCTCCGACGCCCTGCGCGGCGACGAGCCCGTGCCCTTCGCCGAGGCCGCGACGCGGCCGCTGGTCATGCCCGCGGCAGGCCACGCGCTGCGGACGCTGATCGACGGGGCCGCGGCGCGGGCCGGCGTGCGGGTGGCGGAGAGCGTCCAGACCAACTCGATGCGCGCGCAGAAGCAGCTCGTGCGCGGGGGCCACGGCTGGACGATCCTGCCCGCCGTCGGCATCGCCGCCGATGTCGCCGACGGCACCCTCAGCGCCGCCCCCCTGTCGGAACCGGACGTCTGGCGTTCGATCGTGCTCGGCACACCGCGGACCGGACGGATGCCGGCAGCCGCCGAAGCCGTCGCCAAGGAGCTGACCCGCCAGGTCCACTCCGCCGTCAACCAGGGGCGATGGCCCTCCGCGCTCCTCGGCGGGACGGGCACGGCCCAGGAGACCTGACGCCGTCCGCCCCGCCGTCCGCCCCGAGGGGAACGGCGGAGAGGACCCGCGGCGGCCGGTGCCGTCAGGCGGCGGCAGCGTCCCGGTCGCGCTCGTGCCGCAGCAGGACGACGCCGTTGCCGAAGGTGCGGGTCCCGGCGAGGCGCAGGCCGGCACTGGCGTCCGTCGCGTGGAAGAGGGGCCTGCCCCGGCCGAGGAGGACCGGATGGACGTAGAGGCGGTACTCGTCGATCAGGTCCTGCTCCCTGAAGGCCGCCGCGAGGGAGGCCCCGCCCAGGGCCATGTCACCGCCGGGACGGGCCTTGAGCTCCTGGATCTCGCCGGGGTCGACGGACCGGCGGAGCGAGGTGTTCCAGCGGAGTCCGCCGGGGTCCAGCGTCCGGGAGAAGACGAACTTCGGCATCTCCCGCCAGATGCCGGCGAACTCCTTCACCGGTCCGGCGACGCCGGGACCGGCGTCGGCGGTGGGCCAGAACTCCGCCATCAGCTCGTACGACACGCGCCCGTCGAGGAAGGCGCTCATGCCCCGGAGTTCGTCGTTGAAGTGGCGGTGCAGCTCCTCGTCGACCAGGTGCCAGTCGAGTTCGCCGTCGGGGCCCGCCATGAACCCGTCCAGCGACACGGACATCGCGACGACGATCTTCCTCATACCGCGCTCCTGTCCGGGAAGGAGTGGTGCTCGTGCGACACGAGCCACCGCCCGTGCTCCTTGCGCAGACCGAACGTCAGACGCAGCCGTCCGTCCGGGTTCTCGTGCAGCTCCCTCTCCGTGCCGCAGCGCAGCAGGGCGTGTGCGAAGGCGACGTCCTCGCCCGCTGTGACGTCCAGCGAGACGAGCTCGAACGTGGCCCCCTGCGCCTGCCACATGAAGAACGGCGGCCACGTCTCCCGGTAGTGGTCGATGCCCACCACGCCCTCCTCGGGCGGCGGGACGTCGAACATCACGATGTCGTCGGCGTGGTCGGCCAGCACGCCGTCCATGTCGCCCTCGTGCACCGCCTCTGCCCAGCGTTCGATCAGCGCTCTGATGCGTGTCTCGTCATTGGTGCTCATGGAGGTGCCGACCGCCGACGCGGCCGCGATTCATCGCCGGCGCGGCCGCCGTCCGCGCTCGCCCACCACGGTAGCGTACGGACCGGGCCGCGGCGTGGCCGCGGGAGCCAGGCGGAGGATGTCCCGAAGCTGGCCGCTGTGAGTGGTGCGCTCGTAGTGCGGTTGCCGGTGGAACTGGTGCGGCCGAGGGCGGTCGAGTCGATCCCCGACGGCCCCGGCTGGCACCACTCCGTCAAGCTCGACGGATGGCGCGTCGCCCTCGCCGTCACCGGGGAAGGCGTCCGCGTGCAGTCCCGCAGCAAGCGCGACGTCACCCCGCAGTTCCCCGAACTGGCGGCTGCCGCCGCCGGGTTGGAGGCGGGCACCGTCATCGACGGCGAGGCCGTCGTGTGGAGCGAGGAGCAGGGGCGGTTCGACTTCGAGGCGCTCCAGTCCCGGGGCCTGGCCGGACGCCCCCGTCGCGGCGCGCCCGGCGCCGTTCTCGTCGCCTTCGACCTGCTCGCCGCGCCCTACACCGATCTGCGCCCCTCCCCTCTGCGGACCCGGTGGGCGCGGCTGCGTGACGTCGTCGAGCAGGCGGGACCCGAGATCCAGACGGTGCTCTCCACCGAGGACGCCGAGCAGGCCCGCGCGTGGACGCGCGAGCTGAGACCCCGGGGCGTCGAAGGCATCGTCTCCAAACGCTGGGACTCCGCCTACCGGCCGGGCGACCGGCGGGCGGCGTGGCGCAAGATGCGCGTCAGCGACACGGTCGACGCGCAGCTCCTCGGCGTGGTCGGTCCCGAGCGGCGCCCCTGGTCCGCCGTCGTCGCGCTGCCGGACGGGCGGCGGGCGGTCACCACGCCCCGGCTGGACTCCGTCGCCGCGGCACGGCTGGGGCAGGCCGTGGCCGGGCAGCTCGGCGAGGAGGTGCGGGACGCCGAACTGGACGTCCGCTGGCGGCCGTTGGCGGAGACCGTCACCGTGGAGGTCCACGTCCGCCCGGGCCGGAACCCCCTGGTGCGCTACGCCCGCCTGCGGCCGGAGATGTGACGCGGCGCCGCGTCCACGGCCACGTGCCCGCTCAGCAGAGGGGCCGGGCCCTCCTCGGGAAGGCGACCGACGACTCGGCGGGCGCGCCCCGGACCGCCGCCGCGCGTCACGCCGGGGCCACGGCCTCAGCGAGGTCTTCCAGCGCGTCGGCCATCAGATCGGCGCTGCGCAGGGCGACCGAGGGAGCCGGCTGGTCCGCCTCCAGCTCCCACCACTGCGACAGGGCCGCGTGGACGGGACCCCAGTCCAGCGGCTCGTTCTCCCGGACGGCCCTGTCCGCCGCCGGCAGTGTCTCCCGCAGCGCGGCGGCGAACTGGGCGGCCCCCGCGCTCGGTTCGGCGCTCCGCTCCGGCAGGTGCGCCTCCAGCAGCATCGTCACACGCCCTCCGGTGAGCAGCGCCGCCTGCGCGTCGGACGCGGAACGACGCGAGAGCCTGCCGCGGTGCCGTACGGGCTCCGCGCCCGCTCGGCCGGCCGTCTCGTCCCATTCGAGACGCGCGGCACGGGCGTCCAGCAGGGCGTCGCGCACCTTGCGGTCCGGGTGCTCGGGCGCGGGAGTGCCCGCGGGCCCCGAGGCGGCCTTCGACGGGTCGGCGAAGCACTCCAGCACGGCGACGGTGTAACTCACCGTCGCCGAGAGCCAGTCCGCGAGCCGGTCCCGCAGGAGCGGCGTCTGCCACGCCGGGAAGACGGCGTAACTCAGCATGGCCAGCGCGCCGCCGATCGCCGTCAGCCAGATGCGTTCCAGCACGGTCTGCGACCACGTCGATCCGGCGACGCCGAGCAGGAAGACGACGTACGAGCCGATGCACGCCGAGGTGATGGCGTAACCGGTGCGCATCAGCAGGTACATGAGGCCGACGCTCACCACGGCCAGGCCCGCGCTCGCAGCGGGCGACGGGTGGAGGAGGACCGTCACCGTACCGGCGACGGCCACTCCGAACAGCGTCCCCACGAGGCGTGCGACCCCGCGCTCGTAGGTGCGGGAGAAGTCCGGGCGCAGCACCATCACAGCAGTCAGCGGCACCCAGTAACCGTGCACGGGAGGCAGGGACTTGCCGATCAGATAGCCGACGGCGACGACCGCCCCGACGCGGACGGCGTGCCGGCACACCGGCGACGACCAGCGCAGTTCGCGGCGGAACGTGCGCAGCGCGAGGGGTACCAGCGCGGTCAGGGACGGCTGGCTCAGGTGCCGTGGGCGGGGGACCTTCACCGGCTGCCCCTGCGCTTCGGGGTCCACGTAGACGTCGGCGTCGTCGGCGCTGCCGGAGCGGGCGGGCATGTGCCATGTCGCACGCGGGATCAGCGGGATCTCCCGGGTGATCTCGACGGGCTCCTGCGCGGCGTCGACGGCCTCCTCGGTCAGGGCGATCAGCCGCATGCCCGCCTTGCGTGCGGGCCCGTTGAGCACCGGCCCCGTCTCGGGGACCTGCAGCACTTCGAGGGCGTCCGCCGGGATGCGCACGCGCTCGCCGCGCCGGATCGCGCGTGCTGTCGCGTCCAGCACGGTCGCCGCCGCCGCGAGCAGCTCCCGTACCCGTTCGCGCTCCCGCCCCACCATGGGCGCTCCCACGTACGGGTCGGCGAGCGAGGCCAGCACCGGCCGGAACCGCTCGGCGAGACCGCGGTATCCGCCCAACTGGCGGGGACGGCGCCGTGCTTGGCGAGGAGTGACGGCGGCGGCGCTGCGTGCCTTCATCAGCGGTTCGGGGTCGAAGGGGGCGCTGGGGTCGTGCCGGAGGCGCCGCGCGTAGTCGGCGACGCCGGCCAGCGCGTCGGCCAGCGCGTCGCGCCGCTCGCCCCATCGCCGTACGGGGAACAGCACGATCAGCGCGGCCTGCACGCACCCGCCGGCCGCGATGAGCGCCGCGTGCGCGAGTGCGCCGAGCAGCGTGGTGGGGAGGGTGACGGTGACGAGCATGACCGCGACCGTGGAGGCGGCCACGACGCCCGCCGTCGGCCCCACACCCCAGGCCATCCCTGCCGTGAACGCCCACGCCCCGAGCAGCAGTACGAACACGAGCGGGTGCCCCGACGCCAGGAAGCCCACGAACGTGGAGAGCGCCAGCCCCGCCGCCGCGGACAGGGCCAGCACAGGGCGGGGCCGCCAGCTGCGCTGGAAGGTGGCCACGCCGGAGGAGAAGGCGCCGAAGGCGGAGGAGACGGCGAGCTCCGGCGACCCCGCCCAGAGCGTCAGCCCGACGACGATGCCGACGCCGACCGCTCCCCGGAGCGCGATGAGCGGGTGGATGGAGGTGCGCTCGACCGACAGGCCGGCCCGGGCGGTCTCGCCGATCGCTCGGATCCAGGGCACGGCCTTCATACGCAAGAGGATACGGGGACGACCGAGGTCAGAGGGGTGGCGGTGCCCCGTCCCGAGCCGGGACGCCCATCGGCCGTGCCGCCACGTCGCGCGTCTCCGCCCGGGCCGATGAGTTCGCCCCGGCCGGCCGGTCGGACTCGGGAGCAGACCGACGGCGCACGCCCGCGCCCGTCCGCACCGCACTTCCGACCGAGGAGAGACCGATGACCGGCAGCACACCCGGAAGCGGGCCCGCATCCGGAGCCCCGACGCCCGAACTCGTCACCGTGGGGCCGGCGGTCACGGCTGTCGTCCGGGGCGTGGTGCCCATGGCCGGGTTGCGCGACTTCTTCGACGGCTCCTTCCGCGAGTTGGCGGCCGTCGTCTCGAAGCAGCAACTCGCCGTCCAGGGACCCGCGTTCGCGCTCTACCACGGCGTCCCGGGCGGGACGGCCGACCTGGAGGTCGGCTTCGCGACGGACCGTCCCGTCACGCCCGAGGGCCAGGTGGCCCCCGGCACGCTCCCTGCCGCGCGCGTCGCCCGCGTGGTCCACTGCGGCTCGTTCGACGCGCTGGGCAACTCCTGGGGCCGCCTCGGCGCCTGGATCGGCGAGCAGGGGCTGACGCCGGGGGAGGACATGTGGGAGTGCTATTTGACGGAGCCCTCCCCGGACATGGACCCGGACGATCTGCGTACCGAGCTCAACTGGCCTGTGCGGGACTGACGTACGGGCCCGGTTCCCCCTCTCCGCACGGGCGCGCCCCGGTCACAACGCGCGGCGGCAGGACGGCTGTTCGGGCCGCCCCGCCGCCGCTTACCGCGCCACGGCCGCGCTCACCGGCCGGACTGCTCGTACCGCCCGTCGGTTCCGCGCAGCGGTCCGGTACGGAACCGCACGGTCTCCCCGCGGGTTCCGGCCGGGTGGAGTCCCGCCTTCTCCAGTACGCGGACCGACGCCCGGTTCGCAGCCTCGACTTCGGCCTGTACCTCGTCCACGTACGCCGAGGACAGCGCGAACGCCACCAGGGCACGGACGGCCTCGGGGGCGTAGCCGCGGCCCCTCCGGGAGGGAACGACGCCGTAGCCGAACTCGACGGTGCCATCGCTCGGTGGCCAGAACAGCCCGATGGAGCCGACCACCAGTCCCGTGGCCCGCTCGATGATCTGACGCTGGCCGCACTCACCGCAGGAGGCGGGGTGCGCCTCGATGAAGCCCGCGATGACGCGGTCGCCGTCGGCGGGAAAGTCCTCCGCCCAGTGGGGCAGACGCTCGTCCCGGTTCACGGCAGCGGTGTCGGCGGGCGGCCAGCCGCGCAGCCGCAGGCGGTCCGTGAGCAGGTCTCTTCCGTCGGTCGTGCAGGAATCGGACACGCGATTCTCCTGGTCGCTGGGGCGACCGGGCCGCGCGCGCTCAGCGCAGGGCGGCCCGGACAAGGGCATGCTGACGGAGCTCACAGCGAGCCATATTCATCAACCTCCCTTGTCGCAGCGGCAGTTCGCGGTCGCGTCACAGCGCCGGAGCGCAGGCTACCAACCCGGACGCCCACGCCGTTCGGAGAGCGACGCGTTCCGCGTCCTGGCGCCGCGGCGTCCGTAAGCCTTCGCAAGCTCTCGTATGCCTTCGTAAGCTCTCGTAAGCCCCTTGCAGGAAACAGCAGTTGAGCGGATTCCGGGTTTCCCCGTGTCCGGGACCCGCGGTACGGCGGAACTGACCACGGGACGTCCGGAGTCCCGGGACGAGCGTGGGAGAGCGTGAACAGGCTGTGGAATCCAGGAACGACGCCGCGATCCGTCCCGTGCGCCCCGGGGAGCTGGAGGCCGTCGCCCTGCTCCGTTGGCGGTGGATGGCGGAGGCCGGCGGCGAACCCGCGGCGAGCCGTGGCGAGTTCGTGGCCCACTTCGCCGCCTGGGCCGAGGCGAATGCACCCTCTCACCGCTGCCTGGTCGCGGTACGCGCGGAGACCGTCGTCGGCATGGCGTGGCTGGCGGTCACGGACCGGGTGCCCCACCCCGGCGCCCTCGTGCGGGCGTCCGGCGACGTCCAGTGCGTGTACGTCGTGCCCGGCGAGCGCGGCAGCGGGCTGGGGAGCCGCCTGATCGACGCCGTAGTGGCGGCGGCCCGCGAGTCGGGGCTCGAACGGGTGACGGTCCACTCCAGCGACAGGGCGGTCCCGGCGTACGCGCGCCGCGGATTCGCCGTCTCCCCCCGCCTTCTCCAGGCGGAGCCCGTCCCCCGGACGTGAACTCGGCAGACGCAGACGGGAGTTCACCCGCGCCCAGTCCCCTCCGGGGCCGTGCCGCTGTGGCGCGCACCCGGACCCGGTCCGGGGCCGGCGGCGGTACCGGCCTACTCCTTGCGGGACAGCAGGAACGCCTGGGGCGTCGTCTCCATGCCGCGGTCGTCGGGCTCGCGCGACAGCCTGGCCTGTACGGGCAGTCCTGCTTCGGCCAGCAGCCCGGCGACGAATTCGGGCTGCCGCCGGTGGAAGTCGAGGGAGACCTTGTGGCCGAGGGGACGGTCCAGGTAGATGGGCTCGTCGCCGATCTGGAAGGCGAACAGCGCGTGGCCGCCGGTCACGAGCAGCCGGTGGAACTCGGCGAAGAGCTCCGGCAGCAGCTCGTCCGGGGTGTGGATGATCGAGTGCCAGGTCACTATCCCGCCGAGCGTGCCGTCCGCCCGGTCCAGGTCCGTCATGGTGCCCTCCTCGAACCGGAGGCCGGGGTGCGTCCGCCGGGCCAGCGCGACCATCTCCGGCGACAGGTCGACCCCGTGCGTGCTCAGCCCGAGTCCGTGCAGGTGGGCGGTGACCCGGCCGGGACCGCAGCCGAGGTCGGCGACGGGGCCGCCGCCCGCGTTCCGCACGAGTTCCGCGAAGGCGGCGAGCATGGAGCGGTCCAGCGGCTTCGCGTCGAGTTCGTCGTGGAAGCGCGCGGCGTAGTCGACGGCCACGGCGTCGTAGAACGCCCGTATGCCGCTCAGGTGATCGGGCTGGGTCACAGCGGGGAAGATAACAGTCCCAACAGCTCTTCGTGCGCTCCGAGTTGAGCACAACGAGGCCCCGTCCGGACGATTCCGGACGGGGCCTCGCCCAGCGGCGTCCGGTCTACGACGAGGTCGGGAAGCCCAGGTTGATGCCGCCGCTCTCCGCCGGGTCCGGCCAGCGGGTCGTGATCACCTTCCCGCGCGTGTAGAAGGCGATGCCGTCGTTGCCGTAGATGTGCAGGTCCCCGAAGAGGGAGTCCTTCCAGCCGCCGAACGAGTGGTGGCCGACGGGCACCGGAATGGGCACGTTGACGCCCACCATCCCGGCCTCGACCTCCAGCTGGAAGCGGCGGGCGGCGCCGCCGTCGCGGGTGAAGATCGCGGTCCCGTTGCCCCAGCGGCTGCTGTTGATGAGGCGGAGGCCCTCCTCGTAGGTGTCCGCGCGGACGACGCACAGCACCGGGCCGAAGATCTCGTCCCGGTAGGCGTCCATGTCCGGGGAGACCTTGTCGAGGAGCGATACGCCGAGGAAGAAGCCGTCCGCGCACTCGGGGCGGCCTTCGACGGTGTAGCCGGTGCCGTCGACGACGACCTCGGCGCCCTGTCCGCGGGCCCCGTCCACGTAGGAGGCGACCTTGTCGCGGTGCTCGCGGGTGATCAGCGGGCCCATCTCGGAGGACGGGTCGTCGCCGGGGCCGATGCGCAGCTTCTTCGCACGGTCGGCGATCTTCGCCACGAGTTCGTCGCCCGTGTCGCCGACGGCGACCACGACGGACACGGCCATGCAGCGCTCCCCCGCGGAGCCGTACGCGGCGTTGATGGCGTTGTCGGCGGCGAAGTCCAGGTCGGCGTCGGGGAGTACGAGCATGTGGTTCTTGGCGCCGCCGAGCGCCTGCACCCGCTTGCCGTGCGCCACCGCCTCCGACTGGATGTACTTCGCGATCGGCGTCGAGCCGACGAAGCTGACGGCCGCGACGTCGGGGTGAGACAGCAGGCGGTCCACAGCGACCTTGTCGCCGTTGACGACGTTGAGGACGCCGTCGGGAAGCCCTGCCTCCGCGGCGAGTTCGGCCAGCCGGTACGGCGCGGACGGGTCCTTCTCGCTGGGCTTGAGCACGAAGGTGTTACCGCAGGCGATGGCGAGCGGGAACATCCACATCGGCACCATGGCGGGGAAGTTGAACGGCGTGATGCCCGCGACCACACCGACCGGCTGGCGGATGGACGCGACGTCCACGCGCGTGGAGACCTGCGTGGACAGCTCGCCCTTGAGCTTCTCCGGGATGCCGCAGGCCAGTTCGAGGATCTCCATGCCGCGCGCGACCTCGCCCAGCGCGTCGGAGTGCACCTTGCCGTGCTCGGACGTGATCAGCGCTGCGATCTCGTCGCGGTGCGCGTCGAGCAGTTCGCGGTACCTGAAGAGGAACGCGGTGCGCTTCGCCAGCGAGCTCTGCGACCATTCCCCGTACGCCCGCCGGGCGGCGTCCACGGCGGAGTCGACCTCCTCGGCGGAGGCGAGGGCCACGTGCGTGGGCTGGGTGCCGGTCGCCGGGTTGTAGACGGGGCCGACGTTGCCGGAGACGGACTCGACGCTCTTGCCGCCGATCCAGTGTCCGAGGGTCTTCATGGAGTGGGGCCTTTCTTCAGGGAGTTGCGAGTCTGCGGGGGTATGGGTGCGGGGCCGCGCGAGGACGGCGCCCGGGTGCCGCGGGCGTTCACAGGTGGCGGCGCCTCGCCGAGGCATGGCGTTCGTACTCCTCACGCGCCCTGCGCGCCGCCGGACGCCCGGAGGTCTCGGCGACGACGACGTCCCACCATGCCGTGGGTCCCGGGGCCGCCGGCGCGGCCGGGCCGGTCTCCGTCTCGACGTACACGCACGTCGGCCGGCTGGACGCCCGCGCCTGTGCGAGCCCGGTGCGCAGCTCGCCGAGGTTCTCCGCGCGGATGACGTCCATGCCCAGCGAGGCGGCGTTGGCGGCGAGATCGACGGGCAGCGGCTCGCCCGTGTAGCCGCCGTCCGCGGCGCGGTGGCGGTAGGCGGTGCCGAAGCGTTCGGCGCCCGTCTGCTCGGACAGGCCGCCGATCGACGCGTAGCCGTGGTTCTGCAGCAGCACCACGTTGATGTCGACGCCTTCCTGGACGGCCGTGACCAGCTCCGTCGGCAGCATCAGGTACGTCCCGTCGCCGACGAGGGCCCACACGGGCGCCTCCGGGGCGGCGAGCCGCACGCCGATGGAGCCGGGGATCTCGTAGCCCATGCAGGAGTAGCCGTACTCCAGGTGGTACTGCCGGGGGGAGCGGGCCCGCCACAGCTTGTGCAGGTCGCCGGGGAGGGAGCCCGCGGCGTTCACGACGACGTCGTCGTCGCCCACCACCGAGTCCAGGGCGCCCAGCACCTGCGCCTGCGTCGGCCGCACGCCCTCGTCCTTCGCTGCGTAAGCCGAGTCCACGACGCGCTCCCAGTCCGCCTTGGCCCGCGCGTACTCCTCCTCGTAGGCGGTGGCGACGCGGTGGCCGAGCAGCGCACCCGTCAGCGCCTCCAGTCCGGCCCGTGCGTCGGCGACGAGGGTCTGCCCCGCCATCTTGTGCGCGTCGAACGCGGCGACGTTGACGTTGAGGAAGCGGACGCCGGGTTCGGCGAAGAGCGTGTGGGAGGCGGTCGTGAAGTCGCTGTACCGGGTGCCGGCTCCGATGACGAGGTCGGCGGTGCGGGCCAGCTCGTTCGCGGCGGCCGTGCCGGTGTGGCCGACTCCGCCCACGTCGGCGGGGTGGTCGTGACGCAGGGAGCCCTTGCCCGCCTGGGTGCTGGCAACAGGGATGCCGGTGGCGTCCGCCAGCGCGCGCAGCGCGTCCTCGGCCTCGCTGTGGTGCACGCCGCCGCCGGCGATGATCAGCGGCCGCCGCGCGGCACGCACGGCCTCGGCGGCGGCGGCGACCTCGGCGGCCTCCGGGACATGGCGGCGTACGCGCCAGACGCGCTCGGCGAAGAACTCCGCAGGCCAGTCGTACGCCTCGGCCTGCACGTCCTGCGGCAGCGCGAGCGTGACGGCGCCGGTCTCCACCGGGTCGGACAGGACGCGCATCGCCTGGAGCGCCGCCGGGATCAGCGCCTCCGGACGGTGCACGCGGTCGAAGTAGCGGGAGACGGGACGCAGGGAGTCGTTGACGGACACGTCGCCCGCCCAGGGCACTTCGAGCTGCTGGAGCACGGGGTCGGCGGGGCGGGTGGCGAAGGTGTCGCCGGGCAGCAGCAGCACCGGGATGCGGTTGACGGTGGCGAGGGCCGCGCCGGTGACGAGGTTGGTGGCGCCGGGACCGATCGAGGTGGTGACGGCGTGTGCCGAGAGGCGGTTGCGCTGGCGGGCGTACCCGACCGCCGCGTGCACCATGGCCTGCTCGTTGCGGCCCTGGAGGAAGCGGAGCGGCGCGCCGTCCCCCTGGCCGCTCTCCACGAGCGCCTGCCCGAGGCCCGCGACGTTGCCGTGCCCGAAGATGCCCCAGCAGGCGTCGACGAGACGGTGCCGCTGCCCGTCGCGTTCCGTGTACTGCGCGGACAGGAAGCGGACGAGGGCCTGGGCGACGGTCAGCCGCAGCGTCGCGTCCCTGGCGCCGGTCCTGGTCTCCGCTGAGCTCACTTGCCGCCCTCCCCTTCCACTGTCGGCGCCTCGTAGAGCGGAAGCCTTGGATCGACAGGCTGGTGCTCCCAGCTGCCTCGGATCCAGGCGTGGTCTGGATGGTCGCAGATAAGCCACGCACGCTCCAGCCCCGGACCGGCCATCACGTTCAGGTAGTACATGTCGTGGCCCGGGGCGGCCATCGACGGCCCGTGCCAGCCGTCCGGGATCAGGACGGCGTCGCCGTGGCGCACCTCTGCGAGCACGTCCGTCGAGCTGCCCGGGCCGGAGGGCGAGACGCGCTGGTAGCCGAGGCCGGGAACCGCCTCCTCGCCGGTGCGGTGGGGGGCGATCTCGAAGTAGTAGATCTCCTCCAGTTCGCTCTCCACGCCCGGCCGGTGCTCGTCGTGCTTGTGCGGCGGGTACGAGGACCAGTTGCCGCCCGGCGTGAGCACCTCCACGGCGATGAGCTGGTCCGCCTCGAACACCCCGGCCGCGGCGAAGTTGTTGACCTGCCGGGAGCAGGTGCCGCTGCCGCGCAGCTCCACGGGCACGCCGGACGCCGGGCCGTACCGCGCGGGCAGGCGCCGGGTGCAGCGGGCGCCGGTGAGCGCGAAACGGCCGCCGGCCTCGCTCGTGACGGTGGCTCTCGCGTCACGCGGCACGTAGGCGAAGTCGCTGACGCCGTCGAAGACGCTGCGGCGTCCGTGCAGGGAGAACGCGGCCCCCTCGGTGGTGACGGCGCAGCCGCCGCTCAGCGGGAGGACGATCCATTCGCTGTCCCCGGCGTCGAACTCGTGCGAGCCGCCGGGTTCCAGCTCCAGCACGCGCAGCGAGGAGTACCCCCAGCCGGCGCGTGCGGGGTCCACGTCCAGGGCGTACGGCCCGGCGGCGGCGCTGCCCGCCCGCAGGTGCAGTCCGCCGCCCGTCCCCGGCGTCGCGGGCGTTCCTTCAGTGCTCCCAGTCATGTTCGTCATCCTCGACTCTCTGCCGCTCCGGAAACATCGGGTCGTGGCCGCCCGAGGGGCCGCGCAGCCTCGCGGGAGGCCGTCCGTCCCGCGGCGGGCACGCCGGGCCGCCGCTCAGAGGAGCCCCACGGCGGTGTCCACGGCGGCGGCCACGTCGCCGTCCGCGGGGTAGAGCAGGGACCGTCCGGCGACCAGCCCCCGGACCGTCGGCAGGCGCAGCGCCGTGCGCCACTTCTCGTACGCGCCGTCCTGGTCACCGTTCGTCTCGCCGCCGAGGAGGACGACCGGCAGCGTGGAGGTCTCGGCGACCCAGGCCATGTCGTCGGGGTTCTCGGCCACCGGCAGCTTCAGCCAGGTGTACGCGGACGTGCCTCCGAGCCCGGAGGCGATGGCGATGGAACGGGTGACGGCCTCGGCGCTCAGGTCGTTGGTCACGGCTCCGCCCACGCGGCGCGAGATGAAGGGCTCGACGAAGACGGGCAGCCGGTGGCCGGCCATCTCGTCGACCGCCCGTGCGGTGGCGACCATCGTGGACAGCGAGCCGGGGTCGTCGTAGTCGATGCGCAGCAGCGCCTTGCCCGCGTCGAAGCGGAGCCGCGCTATGTCCTGGGCCCGGTATCCCGTGAACCTGTCGTCCAGCTCGAAGCGTGCGCCGTAGAGGCCGCCGCGGTTCATGGAGCCCATGACGATCTTGTTCTCGAGGGCGCCGAGCAGCAGCAGGTCCTCCAGGATGTCGGCGGTCGCCAGCACGCCGTCCACGCCGGGCCGGGAGAGCGCCAGCGTCAGCCGCTCCAGCAGGCCGGCCCTGTTGGCCATGGCGAGCGGGCTGCCGCCCGTGCCGAGGGCGCCGCGCGCCGGATGGTCCGCGGCGACGATCATCAACCGGCCGGTGCCGCCCACCAGGGGGCGCCGGGCGCGTCTGGCGGCAGCCTCCGCGATCGCCTCCGGGTGGCCGGCCCGTACGGCGGAGAGGTCACGGATGCTGATGCTGCTCAAGGGGACTCACTTTCGTGGCCGGGTGTGCACGCGGGGGACGGCCGGGGCGTTCCGCCACGGGACGGGCCTCGGCGGGCGGCGAACCGGAGGGGCGGCAAGCCGGAGGGCGGACGGGCGGGGTTCAGCCGCGCATCAGGGCCTCGACCTCCGGGGCGGTGGGCATCGCGGTGGAGCAGGCGAGCCGCGAGGCGACGAGGGCACCGGCGGCGTTGGCGTAGCGCATGGCGTACTCGAGGTCCCAGCCGGAGAGCAGCGCGTGGCACAGCGAACCGCCGAAGGCGTCCCCCGCGCCCAGCCCGTTGACGACCTCGACCGGGTGGGGCGGCGCCTCGGCCCGGGTGCCGTCCCGGTGCGCCGCGAGCACCCCCTTCGGGCCCTGCTTGACGACGGCCAGCTCGACCCCGGCTTCCAGCAGGGCGTCGGCGCATGCCTGCGGTTCACGGGTGCCGGTGGCGACTTCGCACTCGTCGAGATTGCCGACGGCGACGGTGGCGTGGGCCAGCGCCTGGCGGTAGTACGGGCGGGCCTCGGCCATCGCCTCACCGGGCTCGCCGGCGTCCGCGTCCCCTTCCGCGCGGCCCCAGAACATGGGGCGCCAGTCCATGTCGAAGACCGTTGCGGTGCGCCGGTCTTCAGGGCCGGCGGCCTCCAGGCTCTCCGCCCGCGTCTCGAGCGCCGCCAGGGTGGTGGTGCGGCTGGGTTCGGCGCACAGGCCGGTGCCGGTCACCCAGAAGATGCCGGAGTTCTCGACGGCGTCCCTGTCCAGGTCCTCCGTGCGCAGTTCGAGGTCGGGCGCCTTGGGCTCGCGGTAGAAGTAGAGCGGGAAGTCGTCGGGCGGGAAGATCTCGCAGAAGGTGACGGGCGTCGGGTAGCGCTTCACCGGCGTCACCCAGCGGTCGTCGACGCCGAAGCCGCGCAGCGCCTGGTGGCAGTACTCGCCGAAGGGGTCGTCGCCGGTGCGGCTGATGACGGCGCTGGAGCGGCCGAGCCGTGCCGCGGCGACGGCCACGTTGGTGGCGGAGCCGCCGAGGAACTTCCCGAACGTCTCGACCTGCGGCAGCGGCACGCCCGTCTGCAGCGGGTAGATGTCGACGCCGATGCGGCCCATCGTGACGACGTCGTGCGGCTGTGCCGTGGCTGCCATGAACGCCCCTTCCCGTTCGGTCTTCCTCGCGCTCGGCGCTTCCCGGTCCGGTTCCTCATCGTCAGTGCTGCCCTCGACACCTGTCAATAGTTTGTCCTTACATACTGACGTCCTGCCCGGAGACGGCCACTACGGTGACCAGCGGGACCACCCGGCAGCCGTACGTCCGTATGAAACGTTGTCCTAACAAACTCTTGACAGTGCCGCCGCGCACCGAGTTGGCTCGCCCCCGTGCCCCGGACCCGCCCGGGGCCTGGCCCGCAGGCTCACCCGCACGTACCCGAGGAGCCCTTCCGTGAGTTCCGTGAATCCCTCCCTCGACCGCATCCGGGTCGGCTCGGCCCCCGACTCGTGGGGCGTCTGGTTCCCGGAGGACCCCCAGCAGGTGCCGTGGCAGCGCTTCCTCGACGAGGTCGCGCAAGCCGGCTACGAATGGATCGAACTGGGCCCCTACGGCTACCTCCCCACGGACCCGGCCCGCCTCGGCGACGAGGTCGCGTCACGGAACCTGAAGGTCTCCGCCGGCACCGTCTTCACCTCGCTGCACCGCGGACCCGAGGTGTGGGACGCCACGTGGGAGCACGTCAGCCAAGTCGCGGCCCTCACGCAGGCGATGGGCGCGGAGAACCTCGTCGTCATCCCCTCCTTCTGGCGCGACGACAAGACGGCCGAGCTCATCGAGGACAGCGAACTGACCCCCGAGCAGTGGCGGCACCTCGCGAGCGGCACGGAGCGGCTGGCCCGCGAAGTCCGGGAACGGTACGGGCTGGGGATCATGGTCCACCCCCACGCCGACACCCACATCGACACCGAGGAGCACGTCGAGCGCTTCCTCGACGCGACCGACCGCGACCTGGTCAACCTCTGCCTCGACACCGGTCATTACGCGTACTGCGGCGGTGACAGCGTCAAGCTGATCGAGACGTACGGGGAGCGGATCGGCTACCTGCACCTGAAGCAGGTCGACCCCCGGATCCTCGAGGACGTCGTCCGGAAGGGCACCCCCTTCGGGCCGGCCGTGCGGCAGGGCGTGATGTGCGAACCGCCGCTGGGCGTCCCCGCGATGGAGCCGGTGCTCACCGCCGCCCAGGGCCTCGGGGTGGACCTCTTCGCCATCGTCGAGCAGGACATGTACCCCTGCCCGCCCGACCAGCCGTTCCCGATCGCCGAGCGGACCCGCCGCTTCCTGCGGGGCTGCGGAGCCTGACTCCGCGGCGCCTCCGGGCAGTTGACGGCGGCCGCGGCCGCCGGACCGGCCGCTCCGTGACGCGCGCGATCCGCCGTGCCGCGCGCGTCACGGACGTCACCATTGCACGGGCGGTACGTCACAGATCCTCAACAGGCCCTCCCCGCTTGTCACTCAGTGTCGTTCACCGGACACAGCCTGACGATCGACAGCCACGACCGTGGCTCGTGTGGGAGGTGCCGAGTTGCCCGATCGACGACTCTGGTCGTACAAGGACATCGCCGCGCACATCGGAGTCCAGACGGACACGGTGCGCTCGTACCGCAAGCACGGCCTGCTGCCACCGCCCGATCTCGTCGAGCGGGGCAAGCCGTTCTGGTACGCGGACACCGTCCGGGCCTGGGTCGCTCGCCGCCCCGGCCACCGAGGAGGGCGCTGACGGCGGACCGCGGCCTGTCCGCACCGTTTCCAGAGGGCCCCGTGCGGCGTTCTCCCGGAGCAGTTCCGGGGGAACGCCGCACGGGGCCTCTCTCATGCCCTGCCGCACGCCGGAGCGGGCCCCGCGCACGCGCCGGGGACCCGCGCCGTGCAGGCTTCCGCCGACTCCGGGAATACCTAGGGGGGGTATAGTGTTGACCGGAAGGCCAAGGCCCGGAGACAAGGAACTGGAGCGAGGGATGAGCACTGTCACCACATACAAGGTCACCGGCATGACCTGCGGTCACTGCGAGGGAGCGGTCGTCGAGGAGCTCTCCGCGATCGAGGGGGTGACCTCGGTGAAGGCCACCGCCTCCACCGGCGAGGTGACCGTCACCTCCGCCGCCGAACTGGACGAGGAGACCGTCCGCGCCGCCGTGGACGAAGCGGGCTACGAACTGGCGGGACGCGCCTGACGGCGCGAAGGAGGCCACGATGACCAGCGTTACGGCACAGGGGGCCCCGGTCCCGCCTCCCGGCGGCAGCCGGGAGGACGTGGACGGGGCGGCGGCCACCCGGCGGGTGGAGCTGTCGATCGGCGGCATGACGTGCGCCTCGTGCGCGGCACGCGTCGAGAAGAAGCTGAACCGCATGGACGGCGTCAGCGCCAGCGTCAACTACGCGACGGAGAAGGCCAGGATCTCCTACGCGGACGCGGTCTCCGTCGACGACCTCGTCGCCACGGTCGAGCGCACCGGCTACACCGCCGAGGCGCCTCCCCCGCAGCCGCCCGCCGCCAAGGCGGAGGCGGAGGCGGAAGCGCGGGGCGCGGCCGGCGACGCCGGGACGGGCCGCGTGGCCCCCGGGGAGAACGGCGAGGAGGATGCCGCGGCCGGCGAACTGCGTGCGCTGCGGCAGCGGTTCCTCACCGCGCTCGCCCTGTCCCTTCCCGTCGTGCTGCTGGCGATGGTGCCCCCGCTGCAGTTCGACAACTGGCAATGGCTCTCGCTCACCCTCGCCGCCCCCGTCGTCGTGTGGGGCGGACTGCCGTTCCACCGCGCCGCCTGGACGAACCTGCGGCACGGCGCGGCCACCATGGACACCTTGATCAGCGTCGGCACGCTGGCCGCTTTCGGCTGGTCCCTGTGGGCGCTGTTCTTCGGGGACGCCGGAATGCCGGGGATGCGGCACGGCTTCGACTTCACGCTCTCCCGGCAGGGTGCGGAGGGAGCGTCGGCCCTCTACCTCGAAGTCGCCGCCGGCGTCACGACATTCCTCCTCCTGGGCCGCTACCTCGAAGCCCGCGCCAAGCGGAAGGCGGGCGCGGCCCTGCGGGCGCTGATGCGCCTCGGCGCCAGGGACGTCGGCGTACTGCGTAACGGCGTGGAGACGAGGGTCCCGGTCGCCGAACTCGCCGTGGGGGACCGCTTCGTCGTACGTCCCGGCGAGACCGTTGCCACGGACGGCACGGTCGAGGAGGGGAGTTCGGCCGTCGACGCCTCGATGCTGACGGGCGAGTCGGTACCCGTGGACGTCACGGCCGGGGACGCCGTCACCGGCGCCACGGTCAACGTCTCGGGACGGCTGGTCGTCACCGCCTCGCGGGTCGGCGCCGACACCCAGCTCGCGCGCATGGCCCGGAGGGTGGAGGAGGCGCAGAGCGGCAAGGCGGCCGTGCAGCGGCTCGCGGACCGGGTCTCGGCGGTCTTCGTCCCCGTGGTCCTCGTCCTCGCCCTGGCCACGCTCGCCGGCTGGCTGCTGGCCTCCGGCGACGTCACGGCCGCCTTCACGGCCGCCGTCGCGGTGCTCATCATCGCCTGCCCCTGCGCGCTGGGGCTGGCGACCCCGACGGCCCTGATGGTCGGCACCGGACGCGGGGCCCAGCTCGGCATCCTCATCCGCGGGCCGGAGGTCCTGGAGTCGACGCGGCGCGTCGACACCGTCGTCCTGGACAAGACGGGGACGGTCACGACGGGGCGCATGGCGCTGCGGGACGTGGTGCCCGGCGAGGGCGTCAGCGAGGCCGGACTCCTGAGGGTCGCGGGCGCACTGGAGGACGCCTCCGAACACCCCATCGCGCGGGCGATCGCGCAGGGCGCGCGGGAGCGCGCCGCGGAGGACGCGCCGCCGCTTCCGGTGCCGGAGGACTTCGAGAACCTCGCGGGCGTCGGCGTACAGGGCACGGTCGAGGGGCGGCACGTCCGCATCGGACGCCCCCCGTCCGGCCCGGCGGAGGGCCGGGACGGCGCCGGCGGCGGCCCCGCGGCCGAACGGGCCGTACTGCCGGACGGGTTGGCCCGCGCCAAGGCCGAGGCGGAGGCTGCGGGGCGTACCGCCGTGGCCGTCAGCTGGGACGGCGCCGTGCGGGGCGTGCTCACCGTCTCCGACACCGTGAAGGCGAGCAGCGCGCAGGCGGTCCGTGAACTCAGGCAGCTCGGGCTCACCCCGGTGCTGCTCACGGGCGACAACCGGACCGTGGCCGAGGCCGTCGCCCGCGAGGTCGGCATCGAGGGCGAGGGCGGCGTGATCGCGGAGGTGCTGCCGGAGGACAAGGCCGAGCAGGTGCGACGGCTGCAGTCCGAGGGGCGCACGGTGGCCATGGTCGGGGACGGCGTCAACGACGCGGCGGCCCTGGCGAGCGCGGACCTCGGCCTCGCGATGGGCACGGGGACCGACGCCGCCATCGAAGCCGGCGATCTCACCCTCGTGCGGGGGGATCTGCGGGTGGCGGCGGACGCGATCAGGCTGGCCCGCAGGACGCTGGGCACCATCAAGGGCAACCTGTGGTGGGCCTTCGGCTACAACGTCGCGGCACTGCCGCTCGCGGCCGCCGGGCTGCTCAACCCGATGATCGCCGGAGCCGCCATGGCCTTCTCGTCGGTCTTCGTCGTCACCAACAGCCTCCGGCTGCGCCGGTTCCGCTGACGGACCGGGCCGCGCGCTCTCGCGGCCACGCGGCCACAGGGCGTGAGGGAAACGTGAAGATGCTGTGACCGCCGGCCGTCAGCTCCCGGCACACCGCGACTCTTACGGAAGTCACCCGGAACATCCGACTCCGCAAGCTTTGGGAGGAGATTCCGGCCCGTCGCGGGACGAACGAAAAGCGCCCCGCCGAGCAGGTCCCCCCACGGGCCTGTCGACGGGGCGCTCCCGTTTCCCGGTCACGGATTCCCCCCACGGGATCCTGGCCGGGTGCTTACTGGCTGCACGTACGGACGGGAGGGCCGCTCAAGCTCCCCGGGCACGCTTGCCGATGGTGCCATCCGTGCGCGTCCCCCAAAGACGCACCCGGTGGGTGGCGGCGACTCCGCCGGGGGCCGCTGCCACCCGGTTAGACGTCCGACCCCGGGCAATGGTTACCCCCCAATTTCTGTGACCTACGTCTCGTCCGGGATCTGCACATGCGGAAGGCCCCAATCCGCCTGGATGGGGCCTTCCTTGAGCACTCCCCTGGGCGGTGTCACGGAGTGTACAGCCAGGGTCACCCGCGGGTCAGCGGGATTCGATGGGAACGTACTCGCGCTCGACGACACCGGTGTAGATCTGGCGCGGGCGGCCGATGCGGGAACCCGGCTCCTTGATCATCTCGTGCCACTGGGCGATCCAGCCGGGCAGCCGGCCCAGCGCGAACAGCACCGTGAACATGCTGGTCGGGAAGCCCATGGCCCGGTAGATCAGACCCGTGTAGAAGTCCACGTTGGGGTAGAGCTTCCGCGAGACGAAGTAGTCGTCGCTCAGGGCCCGTTCCTCGAGTTTCAGTGCGATGTCGAGGAGTTCGTCGCTCTTGCCCAGCGCGGAGAGGACGTCGTGCGCCGCGGCCTTGATGATCTGCGCCCGGGGGTCGAAGTTCTTGTAGACGCGGTGGCCGAAGCCCATCAGCTTTACGCCGTCCTCCTTGTCCTTCACCTTGCGGATGAAGGAATCAACATCGGAGCCGGACGCCTTGATGCCCTGCAGCATCTCCAGGACGCTCTGGTTCGCGCCGCCGTGCAGCGGCCCCCACAGCGCGTTGATGCCCGCCGAGATGGAGGCGAACATGTTCGCCTGCGAGGAGCCCACCAGCCGGACGGTGGAGGTCGAGCAGTTCTGCTCGTGGTCCGCGTGCAGGATCAGCAGCTTGTCCAGGGCGTTCACCACGACCGGGTCCAGCTCGTACTCCGCCGCGGGCACGGAGAAGGTCATGCGCAGGAAGTTCTCGACGTAGCCGAGGTCGTTGCGCGGGTAGACCACGGGGTGGCCGATGGCCTTCTTGTAGGCGTAGGCCGCGATCGTGGGCAGCTTGGCCAGCAGCCTTATGGTCGACAGGTGCCGCTGCTCCTGGTCGAACGGGTTGTGGCTGTCCTGGTAGAACGTCGACAGCGCGCTGACCACCGACGACAGCATCGCCATCGGGTGTGCGTCACGCGGGAACCCGTCGTAGAAACGCTTGACGTCCTCGTGCAGCAGGGTGTGGCGGGTGACCTCGTCCTTGAACGCGGCCTGCTGGTCGACGGTCGGCAACTCGCCGTTGATCAGCAGGTAGGCCGTCTCCAGGAACGTGCCCCGCTCCGCCAGCTGCTCGATCGGATATCCGCGGTAGCGCAGGATGCCCTGCTCACCGTCGAGATACGTGATGGCGGACTTGTACGCGGCGGTGTTGCCGTAGCCCGAATCCAGGGTCACCAGACCGGTCTCGGCGCGCAGCTTTCCGATGTCGAACCCACGGTCACCGACCGTGCTGTCGACGACGGGAAAGCTGTGTTCATCGTCCCCGTACCGAAGTACTACAGAGTTGTCGCTCACGTCTTCCCTCACCGACGTAGTGCCTCTTCTTCGAGGTGCCCTGACCAGTTCACTGTCCCCCACTCCGTGCGGTGCGGTGCACTCGGGGTCGGCCAATGGGCTCTGTGGTGGCACGCAGTGCCGTGGTCTTTCTCAACATCCTGCACCCTCGACACGGCGCCGGTCACCCCCCGGAACCGCTTGCTCTCCATCGCTCTGCACGGAACGGCCGAGCAGACGGTGGTCCAGTGCGGTGCAGCGCCGACCAGCCGAGACCGTGCGCACTGCCTGGCCGATCGCCCTGCGCGACCCCACCAGCACCACCAGTCGCTTTGCCCTGGTCACCGCCGTATAGAGCAAATTGCGCTGCAGCATCATCCAGGCACCCGTCGTGACGGGAATCACCACAGCCGGGTACTCGCTGCCCTGCGAGCGGTGGATGGTGACGGCGTACGCGTGGGCCAGTTCGTCCAGCTCGTCGAACTCGTAGTCCACCTCCTCGTCCTCGTCGGTGCGTACGGTCAGGCGCTGATCGTCGGGATGCAGGGCCGTGACCACACCGACCGTGCCGTTGAAGACGCCGCACGCACCCTTCTCGTAGTTGTTACGAATCTGGGTGACCTTGTCGCCCACGCGGAAAACCCTTCCGCCGAAACGCTTTTCCGCGAGGTCGGGACGGCCCGGGGTCAGCGCTTGCTGCAGCAGCCCGTTCAGCGCCCCCGCCCCGGCCGGGCCCCGGTGCATGGGGGCGAGGACCTGCACGTCCCGGCGGGGATCCAGTCCGAACTTCGCGGGGATGCGGCGGGCGACCACGTCGACGGTGAGCCGCCCGGCCTCCTCCGTGTCGTCCTCGGCGAAGAGGAAGAAATCACTCAATCCGTGGGTGACGGGCTGCACCCCCGAGTTGATGCGGTGTGCATTGGTCACCACACCGGACTGCTGGGCCTGGCGGAAGATCCGCTTCAGCCGCACCGCCGGCACGGGCCCCTCCTCGGCGAGCAGGTCCCGCAGCACCTCGCCGGCCCCCACGGACGGCAGCTGGTCCACGTCTCCGACCAGCAGCAGATGCGCACCCGGCGGCACGGCCTTGATCAGCTTGTTGGCGAGCAGCAGGTCGAGCATCGACGCCTCGTCCACGACGACGAGGTCGGCGTCCAGCGGACGCTCCCTGTCGTACGCCGCGTCGCCGCCGGGCTTCAGCTCCAGCAGCCGGTGCACCGTGGACGCCTCCGCCCCCGTCAGCTCGGCCAGGCGCTTCGCGGCGCGGCCCGTGGGCGCCGCCAGCACCACCTTCGCCCGCTTCGCCCGCGCGAGCTCCACGACGGAGCGGACCGTGAACGACTTGCCGCACCCCGGCCCGCCGGTCAGCACGGCGACCTTCTCGCTCAGCGCGAGCCGCACCGCCTGCCGCTGCTCGGGGGCCAGCTCCGCTCCGGTACGGGCGGCGAGCCAGGCCAGCGCCGCGTCCCAGTCGACGTCCCGGAACGCGGGAAGGCGGTCCTCGGACGCGCGCAGCAGGCGGTGCAGCTGCGAGGCCAGCGAGATCTCCGCCCTGTGGAAGGGCACCAGGTAGACCGCCGTGACGGGGCGGCCGTCCTCCCCCGGCACGCTCTCCCTGACGACTCCCTCCTCCTCGGCCGCCAGTTGGCCCAGGCAGTCGATGACGAGGCCGGTGTCGACCTGCAGGAGCTTCACGGCGTCCGAGATCAGCCGCTCCTCCGGCAGGTAGCAGTGGCCCTGGTCCGTGGACTGGGACAGCGCGTACTGGAGGCCGGCCTTGACCCGCTCGGGGCTGTCGTGCGGGATGCCGACGGACTGCGCGATGCGGTCGGCGGTGAGGAAGCCGATGCCCCACACGTCCGCGGCGAGGCGGTAGGGCTCGTTCCGCACCACGGAGATCGAGGCGTCGCCGTACTTCTTGTAGATGCGCACCGCGATCGACGTGGAGACGCCGACCCCCTGGAGGAAGATCATCACCTCCTTGATCGCCTTCTGCTCCTCCCAGGCCGCGGCGATCTTCTTCGTGCGCTTCGGGCCGAGTCCGGGCACCTCGATCAGCTTGCCGGGGTCGGCCTCGATCACCTCCAGCGTCGCCGTGCCGAAGTGGTCCACGATGCGCTCGGCGGTGCGGGGGCCGACGCCCTTGATCAGGCCGGAGCCGAGGTAGCGCCTGATGCCCTGCACCGTGGCGGGCAGGACCGTGGTGTAGTTCTCGACGGTGAACTGGCGGCCGTACTGCGGGTGGGAGCCCCAACTGCCCTCCATCCGCAGCGACTCGCCCACCTGCGCGCCGAGCAGCGAACCGACGACGGTGAGCAGTTCGCCGCCGCGGCCCGCGTCGACACGGGCCACCGTGTACCCGTTCTCCTCGTTGGCGTAAGTGATGCGCTCGAGCACGCCTTCGAGCACGGCGTTCCGGAAGGCCATGTGACAGACCGTAGCGCCGCCCGCCGACATCGCGGGGCGGACCGGTCACAGGACCGGCCGCAGGGCCCGGCACGCTCACCGGGCCGCGCCCTGCGGACAGTTGCCGGACTGCCGCCGGACGGCCGGACGGCGGCGGGGCAACGTCACGATCGCGCGCGAACCCCTTGCGCGAGGGCGGTGGAGTCCCGTTCCATGTCGCATGTAATCGTTACCATGTGACCGACTCCGAGAACGGGTCAGGAAGTTGACCAGCATCAAGGACGTGGCCTTCGCCGCGGGCGTCTCCGTCGCCACGGTCTCCCGGGTCCTCAACGACCACCCGGCCGTGCGCCCCGACACGCGCACGCGTGTGCTCTCCGCGGTCACCGACCTCGGCTACCGGCCCAACGCCGTCGCACGGTCCCTGAGGACCCATCAGACGCGCACGCTGGGCCTCGTCATCAGCGACGTCCTCAACCCGTTCTTCACGGAGCTGGCGCGCGCCGTCGAGGACGCCGCCCGCGGACACGGCTACAGCGTCGTCATCGGCAACGCCGACGAACGCGCCGCCCTGCAGGAGCACCACGTGCGCACCCTCCTGGAGCGGCGCATCGACGGCCTGCTGGTCTCGCCCACGGACGGCGGCACCTCGATGATCAGGGACGCCGTCGCGGCCGGCACCCCCATGGTCTTCGTCGACCGGTGGATACCGGGCCTGGACGTGCCCGTCGTCCACGCCGACGGCAGGCCCGCCGTCCACGACCTCGTCGCACACCTGCACGCGCTCGGCCACCGGCGCCTCGCCATCATCGGCGGGCCCAGCGAGACGACGACGGGCAACGAGCGCGTCGAGGCCTTCCGTGAGGCGCTGGAATCGCACGGCCTGCCCCTCCCCCACCGGTACATCGGCGAAGGCGACTTCCAGACCGAGAGCGGCAGGCGCGCGACCGAGGCGTTCCTCGACCTCGCCGAGCCGCCCGACGCCGTCTTCGCCACCGACAACCTGATGGCGCTCGGCGCGATGGACGAGCTGCGCCGCCGCGGCCTGCGGGTTCCACAGGACATGGCGCTCGCCGCCTTCGACGACATCCCGTGGTTCCTGCACACCGATCCCCCGATCACGGCCATCGCCCAGCCGACGGCCGAGCTGGGCCACCGCGCCGTCGGAGCGCTGATCGACCTCGTCGAGGGGCGGACGGCCTCGTCCGTCACCCTCACCGCCCGCCTTGTCACGCGCCGCTCCTGCGGCGAGAGCGAAGGGAGCCGCAGTTGAGCACCCCCGACCCCCCGCACACGCCTCGGCCGGGGGACCTGCCGCCGGAGCGGCGGCAGCCGCCGGCACGGGAGCTGCTGCGGACCCAGGGCATCCGCAAGACCTTCCCCAACGTCGTCGCCCTGGACGGCGTCGACTTCGAGCTCCGCTCGGGCGAAGTCCACGTGCTCCTGGGTGAGAACGGCGCCGGCAAGAGCACCTTGATCAAGATCCTCTCCGGTGTCCACAGGGCGGACGCCGGGCAGGTGTTCCGCGACGGCGGGCCGGCGCGCATCCACAGCGCCAACGACGCCGAGCGGTACGGAATCGCCACGATGCACCAGGAGTTCAACCTCGTGCCGCACCTCAGCGTGGCCGAGAACATCTTCCTGGGACGCCAGCCGCGGCGCTTCGGGCTGCTGGACCGCAAGCGCATGGAGTCGGACGCCGCCGAACTCCTGGCCCGCGTCGGCGTGGACATCTCCCCCCGGACGCCCGTGCACCGGCTGGGAATCGCCCGCTCGCAGATGGTCGAGATCGCCAAGGCCCTCAGCCTCGACGCCCGCATCCTCATCATGGACGAGCCGACGGCGGCCCTCACCGCGGACGAGGTGGAGAAGCTCTTCGCCCTCGTGCGCCGGCTGCGCGACGAGGGCGTCGGCATCGTCTTCATCACCCATCACCTGGAGGAGATCGCCGAGTTGGGCGACCGCGTCACCGTCCTGCGGGACGGGCGCAGCGTCGGGCAGGCGCCCGCCGGCACCCCGCGCGACGAGCTCGTCCGCATGATGGTCGGGCGCAGCATCGAGCAGCAGTACCCGCGTCAGGTGGGCCGCACCGGCGAGGCGACGCGGACGGCGCCGGGCACCGGCACGCCCCTGCTGAGGGTCTCCGGCCTGAGCCGGGCGGGCGCCTTCAGCGACATCGGATTCGAGCTGCGGGCGGGTGAAGTCGTGGGCCTCGCGGGGCTGGTGGGCGCCGGCCGTACGGAGGTGGCCCGCGCCGTCTTCGGGGCCGACCCGTACGACACGGGCACGGTGGAAGTGCAGGGCAGGAGGCTGCGCCGGCACGACATCAACGCCTCCCTGGCCGCGGGCGTCGGACTCGTCCCCGAGGACCGCAAGGGCCAGGGGCTGCTGCTGGACTCGTCCGTGCAGGACAACCTCGGCCTGGTCACGCTCGGCCGCGCGTCACGCGGCGGGATCGTCGACCTGGCGGGGCAGCAGGAGTCCGCCGCCCGGATCGCCGAGCGGCTGGGGGTGCGGATGGCCGGGCTGGGCCAGCGCATGGGCACGCTCTCCGGCGGCAACCAGCAGAAGGTCGTCATCGGCAAGTGGCTGCTGGCGCAGAGCCGGGTGCTGATCCTCGACGAGCCGACGCGCGGCATCGACGTCGGCGCGAAGGTCGAGATCTACGAGCTGATCAACGAGTTGACGGCCTCGGGCCACGCGGTGCTCATGATCTCCAGCGACCTTCCCGAGGTACTGGGCATGAGCGACCGCGTTCTCGTGATGGCCCAGGGCCGTATCGCGGGCGAACTCCCCGCGGGTGACGCCACGCAGGACGCCGTGATGGCGCTGGCCGTCGGCACCGCCCACCGGGACGGCGGGCCCGCGGCCGCCGGTCACGCCGCGACCGCGCCCGTGCACATGACGAAGAACAGGGAGGGCCTCCGTGGCCACTGACATCCACAACGGCAGCGGTACGGGGCACGGACAGGGGCACCGGCTGGGCAAAGGGCCTTCGGGAGGACGAGGGCCCGGGGGGTCGGGGGGCGCTCGGCCGGTGCTCCGCAAAGTGCTGCTGGAGAACGGCGCGCTGAGCGCGCTGGTCGTCCTCGTCGTGGCGATGACCGTCATGTCGACGGACTTCCTGAGCACGCAGAACCTGCTCAACGTCGGTGTCCAGGCGGCCGTCACGGCGATCCTCGCGTTCGGAGTCACCTTCGTCATCGTGGCGGGCGGCATCGACCTGTCGGTCGGTTCCGTCGCCGCGTTCTCCGCGATCATGCTCGGCTACCTGTCGACGACGGGCGGCCTCCCCGTCTGGCTGGCCGTCCTGCTCGCTCTCGGCACGGGACTGGCCTGCGGTCTCGTCAGCGGCGGCCTCGTCGCGTACGGGAAGCTCCCGCCGTTCATCGCCACCCTCGCGATGCTCTCGGTGGGACGGGGCCTCTCCCTCGTCTTCTCGGACGGCACCCCGATCGCGCTCCCGTCCTCCGTCGCCACGCTCGGCGAGACGCTCGGCGGCTGGCTCCCGGTGCCGCTGCTGGTGCTGCTGGCGATGGGCGGGATCACCTCGCTCGTACTGGCGCGCACCTACAGCGGGCGCTCGATGTACGCGATCGGGGGCAACGAGGAGGCCGCACGCCTGTCGGGCATCCGGGTGCGGAGGCAGAAGCTCGTCATCTACGCGCTCTCCGGGACGTTCGCCGCGGTCGCCGGGATCGTGCTGGCCTCACGCCTGGCGTCGGCCCAGCCCCAGGCGGCCATGGGGTACGAACTGGACGCCATCGCCGCGGTGGTCATCGGCGGGGCCAGCCTCTCGGGAGGTGTGGGCAAGGCGTCCGGGACTCTCATCGGGGCATTGATCCTGGCGGTGCTGCGCAACGGGCTCAATCTGCTCCAGGTCTCGATTTTCTGGCAGCAGGTGGTCATCGGGGCGGTGATCGCTCTGGCGGTACTGCTCGATACACTCCGTCGTCGCGCGTGAATTCCGCGCGTCGGAGGGCTGTTGCCGTCTGTGGTTACATCTGCTGTCGACTGCAAGGAAATGCAGCAATGAGCAAGAGAAAGAGCACATGCGCGGTACTCGCCGCAGTGGCGCTGATAGGCACCGTCACGGGATGCGGCAGCGACTCGGGGAAAGCGGGAGACAAGGGGTCCGTCAAACTCGGGCTCGCCCTCTCCACGCTGAACAATCCGTTCTTCGTCGAGATGAAAAAGGGCGCGGAAGCCGAAGCCAAATCCGCCGGCGCCGAGCTGAGCGTCCAGGACGCCCAGGACGACGCCTCCCAGCAGGCAAATCAGATCCAGAACTTCACCAGCCAGAACATGAAGTCGATCATCATCAATCCGGTCGACTCGGACGCCGCGGGCCCCTCCGTGAAGGCAGCGAACAACGCGGGGATCCCGGTCGTCGCCGTCGACCGTACGGTCAACAAGGCCGAGGTCGCGACGACTGTCGCCTCCGACAACGTCTCCGGCGGGCAGAAGGCCGCCCAGGCCCTCGCGAAGGAACTCGGCGAGCAGGGCAGCATCCTCGTGCTGCGCGGGCAGCCCGGCACCTCGGCCTCGCGCGAGCGCGGCAAGGGCTTCATGTCGGCCATCAAGAAGTACCCGGGCATCAAGATCGTCGGTAAGCAGGCCGCGAACTTCGACCGGGCCAAGGGCCTCGACGTGACCACCAACCTGCTCCAGTCCCACCCCGGCGTCACCGGCGTCTTCGCCGAGAACGACGAGATGGCGCTCGGCGCCATCAAGGCACTGGGCGGCAGGGCCGGCAAGGACGTCAAGGTCGTCGGCTTCGACGGCACGCCCGACGGCTTCAAGGCCGTCAAGAAGGGCACGATGCACACGTCGATCGCCCAGCAGCCAGCCGCCCTCGGCAAGATGGCCGTACGCAACGCGCTCCGCAAGGTCGAGGGTTCGGACCCGGAGGCGCAGATCAAGGTGCCGGTGGTGCCCGTCAACGCGCGGAACGTCGAGAAGTACTCCTGAGGCCGGGCACGGCCCGACGGCGAGCGGGGCGGCGGCCCTCCGGCCGCCGCCCGGCGCCCGTCCCGGCCCGGGGGCCGAAAGGGCGTCCGGCCCGGGCCCCGAGGGCTTCCGGCCCGGAGGGCGTGCCCACCGCGGGGGGCCGACGGGCCGCGGGTGAAGCAGGAGACCAGCAGAGGCGGCAGGCGCCGAGGTGAGGACGCCGACGCGTGGACGCCGAGGCGAGAAGGAGCTGTGCCGGAGTGAAGAAGACGGGCATCCTCAACCGTCATCTCGCGGGCGCCCTGGCGCGGTTGGGCCACACCGACCGGGTCGTCGTCTGCGACGCGGGACTCCCCGTACCCGAAGGACCCCACGGGCCTCACGTGGTCGACCTGGCGTTCCGCGCGGGCGTGCCCCGCTTCTCCGAGGTCCTCGACGGCCTGCTCGGCGAGCTGGAGATCGAAGGCGCCACGGCCGCCGCAGAGGTCAAGGACCGCAATCCCGAGACGTCCACCCTCCTGGAAGGGCTCTTCCCCGGACTCGTGCTCGTCCCCCACGAGGAGCTGAAGACCCTCACCCGCGAGGCCCGGCTCGTCGTCCGCACAGGCGAGGTCCGCCCGTACGCGAACGTCATCCTGCACTGCGGAGTGCCGTTCTGACGGCTACGCCCGGACCCCGTCGGCAGACCCCCGTCGACCTGCGGCCACGCTCCTCACCGCGGCCGAACTCACCCCGATGCGCGGGCTGTTGACGTTCATTATCCTGTGAAGTGATCACGAGTGAACGGCACGCGTCGCGGGGCGGCGTAGAGCGACGGGGGGGGGCGGGGATGGGCTACGTTCTGCCGGGCTGGCTCGATGAGATTCTGGATTTCATCGGCATCAACTGGCCCAACGTGGACGAGGACGACTACCGCGAAATGGCCGACGCCATGCGGGAGTTCGCTGACAAGTTCGAGGGTCACGGCGGAGATGCCCACGCTGCGGTGAACCGCATTCTGGCCTCCAGCGAGGGGTACGCGGTCGACGCGCTGAAAGGCCACTGGGGGAAGGTCAAGGGCTCACATCTCGACGAAGTACCAAAAGTGGCGCGCCTGTTCGCGAAGGCGGTGCGACGTGGTCGCGGACGTCATCTACGGCATGAAAGTCAAGGCCGAGATCGAACTCGGCGCGATGGCGGCCTCCGCGGGCATCGCGATCGGTGCCGCCATCTTCACCGGCGGCCTGTCCGCCCTGCTGGGCGCCGCCCAGGTGACCGCGATGCGGGAGCTGATCCGCCGCATCATCAAGGAGGCGCAGGAAGAGATTGTCGAACGGCTCCTGGCGGAGGTGACCGAGCCGGTCACGGCCAAGCTGGAGAAGATGACCGAGGACATGATCCTCGACCTCGCCGACGACGCGATCAGCCTCCCGCCCGGCGAGGGCGGCGGCGACAGCGCTGGCGGCGACTCCGGCGGCGGCCACGACGGCAAGGGAGGGATGAACCTCAACTCCGCGGGCGGAAACGGAGGTTCGAGCGGTGGGAGCGGCCAAGGGGGCGGCCGCGTGCGGATCGACCCGGACGAGTTCGACAACGGAGCGGCGAAGCTCTCCCGCCACGCCTCGGACATGCGGACCAACTCCCTTGCCCCGCTCGGCAGGGCGAAAGGCGCCTTCGGCCGCACCAAGGGACGCGATCCCTTCACGCAAGCCTTCGACAGCGTCCTCGACGGCGCGCTCAGCGGCTCCGAGAAAACCCTGAAGAAGGTCGCCAAGCACATCGGCGAAGGCGTCCCCGGCGGGGTGCGCTCGATGGCCAAGCGCCACCGCGACAACGAGAGTTCGGTCGCGGACTCGATGAAGGCCATCAACTCGCGAGGCGACGGCAAGGGCCCCGGCGGGCTGCCGGGCGGCCCGAACCCGGCGGGCAAGAACAACCCCGGCGGCAAGGGCAAGCCGCCCTCGCCGGAGCTGTCGGCCAAGGGACGCAACGCGAACGACAAATGCCTGGGCGGCGACCCCATCGACATGGCTACGGGCGAGGTCTTCCAGCACCAGACCGACCTCACCCTGCCGGGCGTCCTGCCTCTCGTGATCGAGCGCACCCACATATCCGGCTACCGCGACGGCCGCTTCTACGGCCCGTCCTGGGCCTCCACCCTGGACGAACGGCTCGAAGTCGCGGAAGGCACCACCGAGTTGTGGTGGCACCGGGTGGACGGCTCCTCGCTGCGCTACCACCACGCCCCCGACATGATCGGTGAGGCCGTCCACCCGTACGAAGGCAACCGCATCCCTCTGACGTGCGTGCAGGGCTCCAGTGGCTGGGACATGGCCGTCACCGATCCCCGCACGGGCCTGACCCGGCGCTTCCTGCCCCAGGAGGACGGCACGCAGGGCGTCTGGTGGCTGACGGAGGTCGAGGACCGCAAAGGCAACGGCATCAGCATCGACCGCGAAGCGGACGGCACGCCGACGGCGGTACGCCACGACGGCGGCTACCACGTGGAGGTCGCCACCGACGACGGACTGATCTCCGCCATCGCCCTGCGGACGTCCGACGGCCCGGTGCAGGTGAAGTCCTACGCCTACGACGACGCCCGGAACCTGACGCACATCGTCAACTCATCCGGGCTGCCGCTGGTGTTCGGTTACGACGGCGACCACCGCATCACGTCCTGGACCGACCGCAACGACTCCACCTACCAGTTCGTCTACGACGAACGCGGCCGCGTCACCCGCACCGTCGGCCCGGAGGGCTACCTCTCCTCGCAGCTGGAATACGACAAGGCCCGGCTCACCACGCGATACACCGACTCCCTCGGGGCGGTCACCACGTACCAGCTGAACCATCTCGGCCAAGTCATCGCTGAGACTGACCCGTTGGGCAACACGGTCCACAGCGAATGGGACCGCCATGACAACCTGCTCTCCCGCACGGACGCCCTGGGCCGCACGACCCGCTTCGAATGGGCGGACGATCACCTCGATCTGCTCTCTGTTCACCGCCCCGACGGCACCAGCACCTCGACGGCCTACAACCACCAGCACCTGCCCACGGAGATCACCCTCCCGGACGACACGGTCTGGCGGCAGGAGTTCAACGCCCGGGGAAACCGCACGGCCCTGATCGCACCCGACGGTGCCGTGACGCGCTACACCCACGACCCCACCGGAGCGGTGGCGACGGTCACGGACGCGCTCGGAGCCGTGACGACGATCAGAAACAGCGAGGCCGGCCTCCCTCTCACTCACACCAACCCTCTGGGCCCGGAAACCACCTGCATCCGCGATGCGTTCGGCCGCCCTGTCAGCTTCACGGACTCGCTGGGGGCTACGACACGCCTCGAATGGTCCGTTGAGGGCAAGCCGACCCGTCGCGTAGCACCGGACGGCACCGAGGAAACCTGGCGCTGGGACGGGGAGGGCAATTGCGTCAACCACACCGATCCCAACGGCGGGGAAACACGCAACGCGTACACCCATTTCGACCTGCTCTCATCCCGCACCGCGGCCGACGGTGCGCGCTACCGGTTCGCGTACGACACCGAACTGCGCCTCACCCAGGTCACCAACCCCCAGGGACTGACCTGGGACTACATCTACGACCGCGCGGGCCGCCTCGTCACGGAGTCCGACTTCGACGAGCGCGAGATCACCTACACCTACGACGCCGCAGGCCAACTCAGGGACCGCACCACACCGCTGGGGGACACGGTCACCTACCAGCGCGACTCCCTCGGACGCGTCGTGTCCAAGAACGCCTCAGGCGCACTGACCGACTACACCTACGACGACGCCGGCCGGCTGATACACGCCTCAGCACCCGGTACCAGCCTCGACCTCGAATACGACGTCGTCGGCCGGATGCTGGCCGAGACCGTCGACGGGCGCACCACCCGCTACGACTACGACGAACTCGGCCGCCGCACTACCCGCACCACGCCGACCGGTGCCGTCAGCACTTTCACCTACGACAGCGCTGGCAACCGCACGTCGCTCTCCGCCGACGGCCATCGGCTCGGCTTCACGCATGACGCCAACGGGCGCGAAATCGAGCGCACCATCGGTGAAGCGGTCACCCTCGCCTCGGCCTGGGACCCGTTGGGACGGCTCATCGGCCAGCACCTCGTCACCAACACCCGCACCCAGCGCGCCCGCTCGTACGCCTACCGCCCCGACAGCAATCTCACTTCGATCACCGAGGAGATCACCGGTCGCAACGAGCAGGTCGAACTCGACCCGGTCGGACGGCCGCTCACCGTGACCGCGGACGGCTGGTCAGAAACCTACGCCTACGACTCCGCAGGCAACCAGACCGCTGCCACATGGCCCGAGCAGGCAGGACGCGCCGTTGCTTGTGGTGAGCGGACATACACCGGCACACGTATCGACTCCGCGGGCGGCGTGCGCTACGAACACGATTCGGCAGGCCGCATGACGCTGCGGCAGCGGACCCGCCTGTCCCGCAAGCCCGACACCTGGCGCTACGAATGGGACGCCGAGGACCGACTCACGGCCTGTACCACCCCCGACGGCGCACGCTGGACCTACACCTACGACGCGCTGGGGCGACGCACCGGCAAGTACCGCCTCAACGCCGAGGGTTCACCCGTCGAGGCGACCTATTTCACCTGGGACGGCACCCGTCTCGCGGAACAGTCCGACACTGCTACCGGTGTCACCCTCACCTGGGACCACGAGGGTCATCGCCCCCTCGCCCAGTACGAGCGGAAAGCCCTCACCCAGGACCAGGTCGACTCGCGCTTCTTCGCCATCGTCACGGACCTCGTCGGCCGGCCGACCGAACTGGTCGACGAAACCGGCCACATCGTCTGGCACACCCGCACCAGCCTTTGGGGAAGCACTACCTGGAACCGTGACGCGACTGCTTACACTCCCCTCCGCTTCCCGGGACAGTACGCCGATCAAGAAACCGGCCTGCACTACAACTACTTCCGGCACTACGACCCGGAGACTGCCCGGTACAGCAGCCCCGACCCGCTGGGCCTCGCCCCTGCACCGAACCCCGTTGCCTATGTCGAAAACCCCTACACGACAGCAGACGCGCTGGGCCTGGCGCCGGAGTGCGGACCGAACACCGGAAAACTGGGCCCGGGCGAGAGATATCTCTATCGAGCTGTCAAAGACCCTGAGCTGCAGCAAATCCAAGCAACGAGGAGATTTGAGAACCCATACGGCGTAGAAACCAAGTACTTCAGCGGTACCGCGGAGGGCGCAGCGGCATATGGTCGTGAGATGCATGGCAGGTTCCCCGATGAGGGCCCGTACACGGTTGTCTACTCGTCGATCCCGGATCACGCAATCAAGGCGGAAAGCGAGATCGAACATCTTGCCGATGCGGGGGGTTCCGTGGACACCCCCGTGGCCCTCAGCCTCGAAGAGATGTCACAAATGGGTCGCGTACACATCATGCCCCACATGCCGATCCCGAGGAACTGATGAAGATTCACGTGGCAACCACCAATCAGGAAACTCTGGAAGTCTGGCGGTCCATCATCAGGATCCCAATAGTGGAATTCACATCCACCGTTCCACCTCAGCTCACGACTGACGCAATCCTGATGGCCGGGCAGTTCGCCTTCGACAGGTACGGTGGCCGACCACAGAGCAGTGACGCGCAGATCTTGCAGAACAAGAACGGCGACGGGATGCCGCCCTTCATCATTATTCCCCCCTATCGCCCCATGGTGAAAAACCCTGAAGGAGGACGCAGTGTTGCACCGGGGTGGGAGGACGTCAGTCCCGCTTATCACGCTGTGAGTCGCGCTCTCGAGGGAATCAAGAGCTGGAACCTGCAGGAGTTCGACACGCCTCACCACATCGAGAGCATCGTGATCGACCTGGCAATGCTCGGCATGAACAATTCTTCTGACACCCGGACTCCGGCCTCCGTCCACCGAGCTCTGGCAGAGTTCTACGAATCCCAGTGAACGAACTGCCAACCCCGCAGCCCCGCCCTCGCTCGCCCCGCGCCGGGACCGGTGCCGCCTCGCCCGGAACTCAGCGGGGTTCCGCCGGACCCTGTCGCGGTCGGCGCTTCGGGCCCGGCGGCGCTCGGGGCTACTCGCCCTGCTGGTAGTCGTAGCTGTAGCTGTACTCGTAGTCGTACGAGTAGCCGTCGCCCTGCTCGTGCTGCTCCCAGTGGGTGCGCCCGGGGCCCGGGGTGCCGTACTTCTCCCTCAGCCTCTCGGCGAACTCCCGCGCCCACTCCGCCTCGGAGACCCCGGGTATGGACGGTCCGGAGGTCGGCGTGTAGGAGGGTTCGGGCGCCGGTGTGCTCGGTGGGGGCGAGGTGGTCGTGGGGGCGGGCTTCGCCGGCGCTTCGCTCTTCGAGGGCTCGGGGGAGGCAGGTTCGGCGGTCTCCGTGGGTTCGCGCGGCAGGGCGGAGGCGGGGATCTTCTTGTTCGAGACGGGCTCCTCGTCCTCGCCGCCGGCGACCATCAGCCCCGCCGCGACGCCCGCGCCGAGGACCAGGGCCGCGCCGGTCATGGCGAGCCGTGCGCTTCCGGGTATGGCGCCGCCTATGGCGCGGAGGTTCAGCGGCGACGTCTGCGCGGCGTCGGGATACGAAAGGCGATAGAGACCGTGTCCGCACTCCCGGCACGATTCGGACGCGGCAGATGATCTCGTCCCACAACGTGGGCATGTGGTCGGCATGCGCACACTCCAGAGCTGTCTTACAGGGCACTCGTTCGGTGACACCCGTTCGGTGACACCGGTGCACCTGCGGAGACTAGCGGCCGACCCACCGGTAACCAGAGCGTTCGCACCACATCACGGATCGCAACCGTGCGAATCGGCCTCGGAACGCAACTTCCGTACACGAAACGGGTGTTGGTGCCAGGCGCGCGCCGCCGGTCGTCTCGGCCGCCGGTCGCCGGTCGCCGGTCGCCGGCCGACTCCCGCGCTGCGCCCCGGCGCCGGGCGCATGGGACAGGGGCCCGGCTGCCGTGCTCCAACGGCCGGGCCCCTCTGCCCCCTCGGCCTCTGCTGACCCCCCAGGAGGCCCGAGTACCAGCTAAGACCCCCGATCGGCCGGAACGGTTGCGCGCGATCCGGAATTTCTTCTTCAGGTTTCTCCGTGGCCTGCGACGTCCCTCTCCGGCAGGACGTGGCGCACGTACCGCTCCACGGTCTCCGCGAGCACTTCGGCACCGTCCCGTGCCCACAGGCCCGGGTTGAAGATCTCCACCTCGATGGGCCCGCCGTACCCCGCAGCGTCGACGAGTCCGCGGAAGCGCCGCAGGTCGACGGCGCCGTCCCCGAGCTGGCCCCGGCCCAGCAGTACGCCTTCGGGCAGCGGCGTCACCCAGTCCGCGAGCTGGAACGCGGCCAGCCGGCCGCCCGCTCCCGCCCGCGCGATCTCCTCGGGCGCGCGGTCGTCCCACCACACGTGGTACGTGTCGACGACGACGCCGACCTGCTCCGCCGGGAAGCGCTCCGCCAGGTCGAGCGCCTGCCCGAGCGTCGAGACGACGCACCGGTCGGAGGCGAACATCGGGTGCAGCGGCTCGATCGCCAGACGCACGCCCAGCTCCCCCGCGTACGGGGCGAGTTCGGCGAGCGCGTCCGCGATCCGCTCCCGTGCGCCCGCGAGGTCCCTGCTCCCCCGCGGCAGCCCTCCGCAGACGAGTACGAGCGTGCCCGTCCCCAGCGTCGCTGCCTCCTCGACCGCGGCGCGGTTGTCGTCGAGCGCGCGGCGCCGCGCGGCCGGGCCGGGATCCGTGAGGAAGCCGCCCCTGCAGAGCGACGTGACGACGAGCCCCGCGTCGCGCATCAGCCGGGCGGCCGCCTCCGGACCGTACGCCTGGACCGGCGCCCGCCACAGGCCCACCTGCCGGATGCCCGACCGGCCGCAGGCGTCGGCCAGTTGGGGGAGCGTGAGCTGCTTGACGGTCTCCTGGTTGATGGAGAAGCGGGCGAGGTCGTCCTGGGTCACCGCGCGACTCCGTGGAGGTCGAGGAGGCGGCGCATGCGCGTCTCCGCCAGGCCGGGGTCGGGGAAGAGGCCCAGCCCGTCGGCCAGTTCGTAGGCGCGGGCGAGGTGCGGGAGCGAGCGTGCCGACTGCATGCCCCCGACCATCACGAAGTGGTCCTGATGGCCGGCGAGCCATGCGAGGAGCACGACTCCCGTCTTGTAGAAGCGTGTCGGCGCCTCGAAGAGGTGCCGGGCGAGCGGGACCGTCGGGGCGAGCACGGCCTCGAATCCGTCGCGGTCGCCCGCGTCGAGGAGCCGGACCGCCTCGGCGGCGAGCGGTGCGAGCGGGTCGAAGACGCCGAGCAGGGCGTCGCTGTGGAACTCGCCGTCGCCCGCGATGAGTTCGGGATAGTTGAAGTCGTCGCCGGTGTAGCAGCGGACGCCTTCCGGGAGCCGGCGCCGCAGCTCCGCCTCGCGCCGGGCGTCGAGCAGGGACACCTTCACGCCGTCGACCTTCGTGGGACGCTCCTCGATGATCCGCAGGAACGTGCCGGTGGCGGCGTCCAGTTCGGCGCTCCCCCAGTAGCCTTCCAGCGCGGGGTCGAACATCGGCCCCAGCCAGTGGAGGATGACGGGTTCGGCGGCCTGCCGGAGCAGCTCTCCGTAGACGTCCAGGTAGTCCTCGGGGCCGCGGGCGGTCGCGGCGAGGGCCCGGGAGGCCATGACGACCGCCTGGGCCCCCGTCTTCTCCACCACCTCCAGCTGCTCCTCGTACGCTCTGCGCACGGCGCTCAAGTCGGCTTCGCCGTCCGGCAGTTGGTCCGTCCCGGCCCCGCAGGCGACCCGTCCGCCGACCGCCCGCGCCTCCGCCGCGGAGCGCACCGTCAGCTCCGCCGCCGCCGTCCAGTCGAGGCCCGCCCCGCGCTGGGCCGTGTCCATGGCCTCGGCGACGCACAGGCCGTGCGACCACAGGTGGCGGCGGAAGGCGAGGGTGGCGTCCCAGTCGAGGGCGGGGCTGCGGGAGGCCGGGTCGGCGAGGGGGTCGGCGACGACGTGCGCGGCGGCGAAGACCGTACGGGAGGCTGGCGGGGCACCGGACGGCGGCAGCAGCACCGGGCCGGCCGGTTCGGCCCTCGGCTCGTGGAGGCGCAGGACGCCGTTCTCGTCGGGCAGTCGGATCACAGGCTGTCTCCCTCTCCCTCGTAACATCCCTCGCAACAACCCTCGGAACGTCCCTCGCAACCCGGCGTGTCAGAGCGACAGTTCAGGGACCGGCAGGCGCCGTCCCTCCGCCGAGGACCGCAGGCCGAGTTCGGCGAGCTGCACGCCCCGGGCGCCTGCCAGCAGGTCCCACTCCCAGGGCGTCCCCAGCGCCACGTGCCGCAGGAACAGCTCCCACTGCGCCTTGAAGCCGTTGTCGAACTCCCCGTTGTCCGGGACCTCCTGCCACTGGTCGCGGAAGGTCTCCGTGGCGGGCAGGTCCGGGTTCCACACCGGCTTGGGCGTGTGCGCCCGGTGCTGCACGCGGCAGCGGCGCAGTCCCGCGACGGCGGAGCCCTCCGTGCCGTCGACCTGGAACTCGACGAGCTCGTCGCGGTTGACGCGCACCGCCCAGGAGGAGTTGATCTGTGCGACGACGCCTCCGTCGAGTTCGAAGATCCCGTAGGCGGCGTCGTCGGCCGTGGCGCCGTAGGGCTCGCCGCGCTCGTCCCAGCGCCGCGGGATGTGTGTGACCGCGTGCGCCTGGACCGAAGTGACCCTCCCGAACAGGCCGTTGAGCACGTACTCCCAGTGCGGGAACATGTCGACGACGATGCCGCCGCCGTCTTCCGAACGGTAGTTCCAGGAGGGCCGCTGCGCCTCCTGCCAGTCGCCCTCGAAGACCCAGTAGCCGAACTCGCCGCGCACGGAGAGGATCCGTCCGAAGAAGCCGCCGTCGACGAGGCGTTTGAGCTTCAGCAGTCCCGGCAGGAAGAGCTTGTCCTGTACGACGCCGTGCCTGACGCCGGCGGCCTGCGCCAGGCGCGCCAGGTCGAGTGCGCCGTCGAGCCCGGTGGCGGTGGGCTTCTCGGTGTAGATGTGCTTCCCGGCTGCGATCGCCTTGCGGAGCGCGTCCTCGCGGGCGCTGGTGAGCTGGGAGTCGAAGTAGACGTCGATGCTCGCGTCGGTGAGGACGGCGTCGAGGTCGGTCGTCCACTCGTCCAGGCCGTGCCGCTCGGCGATGGCCTTGAGCGCGAGGTCGCGACGGCCGACGAGCACGGGCTCGGGCCACAGCATGCTGCCGTCGCCGAGGTCCAGCCCGCCGTTCTCGCGGATGGCCAGTACGGAGCGGAGGAGGTGCTGGCGGTATCCCATCCGCCCGGTCACCCCGTTCATGGCGATGCGCACTGTCCTGCGTGTCACGTGGGTCTTCTCCTTACTGTCCGCCTGCCCGGCTCTGCCCGGTACTGCCGCGCCGTCACGCCGTCGTGCCGGAGTCGGGCCGCTGCGGCCGTCGGGGCGCCGAAGCCGGGGAAAGCGCTTTCCCCTGTGAGGAGTCTGCTGCCGCCCGCCCTCCCGGACAAGCCCGCCGTCCGCATCCGCGCCGCGCCCACTCGTCCAACGTCAGCCTGTCACCCGCGAGTTGGCCACGCCATCCGGCCGGGACCGCCGGGCCCCGGCCGGGAAGGGCGCTTCGGACGGCCCCGACGCCGACGTGGCGCGCGCGGACCGCATTCGGATGTACCGGATGAGTCATGGGATGTACGTAGTGCCAGTCCGAGTGTGTACTTGTCGGACCCGAAGAGCCAGACGGCGGCACGAGAAGTCGCCGCGGCGCCCCGCCTGCGGAGAGGAACGCGATGAGGACCGGCCCCCGCACCCGCCCGGCGCCGGGCACGCGGTCACGGAAAGCGCTTGCCGATCACGGGCGCGCGGGCCGCTCGCGCCACCGGGGCGGGAGCGTGTGCGGCGTACCGCGGCCCATCTGTCCGGCTCTGTCCCACTGCTGTCTCGTCACCGGTTGTGGTCACCGCGACCCGAACAGAGTGAGAACATGGGCCCGCCCGCCGCCCGCACGCACAGCTGTACGGCCGCGGCCGTGCGGCGCGCTCCTGTACGGCACCGCGGGCGGCGACTGCGGGTTCGGCTGCCCCGACGCGTGCGTCCCAGGGGCTCCGCAGCCGCCAACTGCACAGCGCTACGCAGGCACACAGTGGACCAGCCCGGACGGACGTGGGCAGCGGACAACGGAGGACTGAATGGCAGTGACCCTGGCCGATGTGGCGACGCGAGCGGGGGTCTCGGCGGCAACCGTCTCGCGCGTGCTGAGCGGCAACTACCCGGTGGCGGGCGCCACTCGGACGAGGGTGCTCCGCGCGGTCGAGGAGCTGCAGTACGTCGTCAACGGCCCGGCGAGCGCCCTCGCCGCGGCCACCTCCGACCTGGTGGGCATCCTCGTCAACGACATCGCCGACCCCTTCTTCGGCATCATCGCCGGCGCCGTGCAGAGCGAGATGGGCGAAGGCGCGGCGGGCGGCACGGGCGGCCAGAAACTGGCCGTCGTCTGCAACACCGGCGGCTCGCCGGAGAGCGAACTGACCTACCTGACGCATCTGCAGCGGCAGCGCGCCGCGGCCGTCGTCCTCACGGGCGGTGCCGTGGAGGACGAGGAGCACGGGGCGGCCGTCGCGGCGCGCCTGCGCCGCCTCGCCGCGGGAGGCACCCGCATCGTTCTGTGCGGACGTCCGCCCCTGACCGCCGCGGCGGGTGAAGAGGGCAAGGGGGCGCCGGAGGGCGGCGCGGGGGACGAGCGGGACGAGGGCGACGGCATCGTCACGGTCGCCTTCGACAACCGCGGCGGCAGCCGGCGGCTGACGGAGCACCTGCTGTCGCTGGGCCACCGGCGCATCGGCTACGTCGCGGGCCCCGCCCACAGCACCACCACCCGGCACCGGCTCGAAGGCCACCGGCTCGCCCTCGGCGAGCACTCCGCCGGCCTTCTCGCGCAGGCGGAGCACTTCACGGTGCACGGCGGCGACTACGACCGCTCCTCCGGCTACGACGGCGCCCTCGAACTGCTGCGCCGCGTCCCGGACCTGACCGCCGTCGTGGCCGCCAACGACACCGTCGCGCTGGGGATATGCGCCGCCCTGCGGGATCAGGGGAAGCGCATACCCGAGGACGTCTCCGTCGCGGGCTTCGACGACCTGCCCTTCAGCGCCGACGCCTCCCCCGCCCTCACCACCGTCCGCATACCCCTGCACGACGCGGGCGCGCGGGCCGGCCGCCTCGCCCTCGGCAGGGAGACGCCCCCGCCGGGCGGAGTCGCGACCGTACGCGTCGAACTCATGGTGCGGGCGTCGACGGGGGTTCCGGCCGGCCGCGCGGACTGAACGCGCTCCCGGCCGCCGGGCGCCGGGGAGCGGCTTTCACGCGGACGCGGGGCGGCCGCGCCGGACGACGGCCGGCCGCACGGTGCGACGTACGGCCGCTGCGCGGTACGCCACGTCTGCGACGCGGCCGTACGGGTACTCGGTACGGCATGCCCCGGACACACGGCCAGACGGACACACGGCCACACGGGCCCCTGTCGCGGGGCACGAGCGGGCAGTTCGTGCCCAGGAGCTTGTCCGACAGCACCGACATCTGATCCGCTGTGGCAATGCGACTCGCTTTCTCCACCCTTGGCATCCCAGGTCTGTCCGTGTCCGACGCAGTCCAGCTCGCCGCCGACAACGGCTACGAGGGCCTGGAGCTGCGCGCGCACCCCGAGGAGCCGGTGCACCCCGGACTGTCCCTCGACGACCGTGTCGACGTGGTCGAGGAGTTCAAGGCGGCGGGAGTGGAGATCCTCACCGTCGCCGGGTACGCGAAGGTCGCGGCCCCCGGTGACGACGAGGCGGTGTTCGGGGAGGTACGCGGGCTGCTGGAGCTGGCGCGGGATCTGGGGGCCTCGTACGTACGGGTGTTCCCCGGCGGCGGCGACAGCATCGAAGAGGCCGACGCGACCGCCGCACGCCGCCTCGCGGCGATGGCGCCGCCGGCCGCGGACCTGGGCGTGCGGCTGCTGCTGGAGACGCACGACTCGCACAGCACCGGCGAGGACGCGGCGCGCGTGCTCGCCGCGGTGGGCCACGCCTCGGCGGGTGCGCTGTGGGACGTCATGCACACGTGGCGGGCCGGCGAGGACCCGGTGGTCAGCCACCGCCTCCTCGCGCCCTTCCTCGGCTACGTGCAGGTCAAGGACATCGCATCCGTGGACGACACCACTCCGCTCCCTCCCGGCCAGGGCGTGCTCCCGCTGCACCGGATCCTCGGGCTGCTGACGCACGCGGGCGAGGCGGACGACCCCATCGGGGCCGTGGGATCAGGGGGCAGCCCGGCGCCCGCCGCCCGTGCGGACAGCGCCCGCGGATGGCTGTGCTGGGAGTACGAGAAGCGCTGGTACCCCGAGGTGCCGGACCTGCCCGCCCTCCTTCCCGGGGTGCGGGACCACCTGAAGGCGCTGCTCGCCGAGGTCTGAGCCCGCGGGGGCGCGCGACGAGCGGAGGGCCCGGCCCGGGGGATTTCGATCCCCCGGGCCGGGCCCTCGCGTGCGAACCGCGTGTGTGCACGGCAGGCGCTGACCGCCCGCCTCCTGTGCGGTCCTTACGGCCGGAGCATCCGCTCCCTCTCATCGGGGCGGTCCAGCTCGGCGTCGTACTTCGTGAGGCGCTTCGGCTGCGCGCCGTCGGCCTGCTTCACACCCGCCCACTTCAGCAGCGCGCTGGTGGCCTTCGCCTTGTCGTCCTTGTTCAGGCCGGCGATCTCCGCGCCGTGGTTGGCGCCGGGAGCCTCCAGGACGTACGACTCCTCGGTGCCCTTGCCGACGCTGAACGGCTCGGCGCTCCAGGGGTCCTTCTCGCCGTTGACGAAGAGCATCTGCGAGGCGTTCTTGCGCACCCAGCTGTCGACGTCCTTCATCGCCTTGCGGTCGAACTTCATCGGGATGTCCCGGGGCACGTACGTACGCGGCGTGTTGAGGCCCGGGTACTTGCGGACGTCGTCCAGGAGGGGCGACTCGTAGTCCGGCGAGCCCATCTGCGTACCGGCCTGGAAGTAGTACGGCGTGTAGTACTCCATGCCCTGGTCGGTGCCTGCCTCCCAGCCGCCGATCTCGTTGGCCCACTCCCACAGTTCGTCCGTCTTGGCGTCCTTGGTGGGAACGTCCGCGCACTCCTCCTCTTCGAGGTGGTACTGCCAGAAGCCCCACACCAGGTCCTGGGCGACCAGCTCGAACGCCTTGTCGGCGCTGCCCGCGAGCTTGAAGGTGTACTTGCCTTCCTTCGCCCACTTCTTCAGGCGGTCGACCATCTCGCCGCGACGGTCGAAGATCTCGTGCTGCGTGGAGTTGAGGCGGTCGCGGCACTCCTTGGAACCGACTTCCTCGAAGAAGTCGTAGTAGGCCGAGTCCTCCTTGTTGTCCACGTCGTTGGGCGCGACGTAGGCGACGGTGCCGTCCATGTCCTCGGGGTGGAAGCGGCGGTAGTACGTCGCCGTCATGCCGCCCTTGCTGCCGCCGGTGGAGATCCAGCGCTTGCCGTAGATGTCGTTCAGCGCCGTGAAGACACGGTGCTGGTCGTCGGCGGCCTGCTTGATGTCGAGCTTCGACCAGTCGGCCGGCTCGGGCCGCGACGGGGTGAAGTAGCGGTACTCCATCGAGACCTGGTTGCCGTCGATCATCTGCGTCGGCTCGCTGCGCCGGGGCTCCTCGTTGAGCCCGTAGCCGGAGGTGAAGAAGACGGTGGGGCTCTTCTCGCTCTTGTGGAGCAGGGAGAGGCGCTGCTTGAAGGTCCCCTTCTCGGGGTGGCGGTGGTCCACCGGCTGTTCGTAGTTGAGGAGGAAGAAGCGGTAGCCGTCGACCGGCTTCTCCTCGATGATGCTCATCCCCTTGATCGCGAGGATGCGGTCCTTGATGTCCGTGTCCGCCGCTGTGGCGTTGAACGATGCTCCGCCGACACCGGCGGCGCCTATGAGCACCGTCAACGACAGCAGCCATCTGGAGGTTCTTCGCATGCGCTCTCCCCTGGATCCGGCAAGTCGAGGTGAACTTACCGGTACGGATGCGGCACCGCCATAACTTCCGCTCCGGTGTGACGCAGCCCGGACGCCCGCCGCTCCTCGCCACGAAGCGGACGTGGGAGAGCGGACCGCCGGACGGGCCTCTCCGGCCAACCGTCCCCGCAGCGGCAGGCAGTGGCGGTTCCGGGCGGCGTCCCGTCGCGCAGCGCGAGGAATTACGCTGCTGTGCATGACGGACGCTCGGGAAGTACCGCTGGTCACCGGCCCGCGCCGGATGGCGCTGCTCTCGTTCGACGAGGCGGCCGAACTCCCGGAGAGCGCCGGCTACGAGGACGTCCCGACCGGATACGTGCTCGTCGTGCTCTGGCACGAGGGCCGGGTCCTGATGGTCTACGAGCGTGAGCGCGCATGCTGGGAGCTGCCCGGAGGCGGCATCGAGCCGCAGGAGACGCCCAGGGCTGCCGCCGTGCGGGAGTTGCGGGAGGAGACCGGTCAGCGGGTGGACGAGGCAGAGCTGCGCTTCGTCGGGCACACGCGTACGGCTGTCGGAGAGGCCCAACGGGTCCTGGGCGGTGCCGTGTTCGCGGCGGAAGTGCGGGAGCCGCACCCGTTCACGGCCAACGACGAGGTGTCGGCGGTGCACTGGCGCGCGGGCACGGAACCCCTGCCAGGTGGAGGGCTCGTCCAGACAGTCGACGAGTACATCGTGGAACTGTGCCGGGAGAAGCGGGCGCGCTGAACGGGCCGGGGACGGCCGGAGGGCGGAAGGCCCGTGGGGGCCTCGGCCGACCGGCGATTCACAGGTCGACGGGCTCGAACTGGGCGAACAGGTCCCTGGCTTCGGACAGTTCCGCCAGGGGAACGTAGTCGCAGACCGCTGCGTACCGGCCCCACATGGCCACCACGTCCGGATGCTCGTGCGCCGCCGTGATCGCACCGTCCCGCCACTCGAAGACCTCGACGATCACGCCGCTCTTCGCCCGCATCACGAGCGCGGGCCGGTCGGTCGCGAGGCCGAGCCGGCGGAGGAGGGGCACGTGCTCACGCGTCAGGGCGAGCAACTCGTCCGCACCGCCCGGCTTCGGCCGGTAGCCCACGATCACCATGTCACCCACGACGCTCCCCTTCCGGATACCTCACGTCTCGACGGCACTGTGAGACCGACGCTGCGACGATGCGCGAAGAACGGCCTCGTCCGGGCAACCGCCACCGCACCCCTCAAACCGCCGAACTCTCCGCAGCCGTCGGCACCGCCGCCGGCTCGGGGTCGCCCGAGAAAGTGCGCCACAGCTGCGCGTACTTGCCGTCCAGCGTGAGCAACTCCCCGTGCGTGCCGTCCTCGACGACCCGGCCGCGGTCGAGGACCACGACCCGGTCCGCGCGAGCCGCGGTCGTCAGCCTGTGCGCGACGACGAGGGTGGTGCGGGTCCCGGCGAGCCGGTCGGTGGCCTGGTTCACCATCGCCTCCGTCGCCAGGTCGAGCGCCGCTGTCGCCTCGTCGAGCAGCAGGATGTCCGGGTCGACGAGCTCCGCACGGGCGAGGGCGATGAGCTGCCGCTGCCCGGCGGAGAGGTTGCGGCCCCGTTCGGCGACGGTGTGCAGGTAGCCGTCCGACAGTGTCGCGATCATGTCGTGGGCGCCCACCGCCCGTGCCGCCGCCTCCACTTCGGCGTCGGTGGCGCCGGGCCGTCCGTAGGCGATGGCGTCGCGCACGGTGCTGGGGAAGAGGTACGGCTCCTGCGGCACGACTCCGAGCCGGTGCCGGTAGGCGGGGAGGTCGAGCGTGCGCAGGTCCTCCCCGTCGACGAGGACGGCGCCGGCGGTGGGGTCGTAGAAGCGGGCGACCAGCTTGACGAGCGTCGACTTGCCCGCGCCGGTCTCCCCGACGAAGGCGACGGTCTGCCCGGCCGGGATCGTCAGCCCGATGCCGGACAGTGCCTCCTCCTCGTGCCTCCCGCCCTCGGCGGTGGCGTAGCTGAAGTCGACGTTCTCGAAGGTGATCTCCCCGCGCAGGGCACCCACTTCGCGCGGCTGGTCCGGCGCCGGCGTCGTCGTCTCCTCGCCCAGCAGCTGCTGGATGCGCCCCAGCGCGACGGACGCCTGCTGGTAGCCGTCGAAGACCTGCGACAGCTGCTGCACGGGCGAGAAGAACAGCTCGATGTAGAGCAGGTAGGCCACCAGCCCGCCCGCCGTCAGCGTCCCCTCGCCGATCCGGCCGGCCCCCACGACCAGCACCGCTGCCGTCGCCAGCGAGGCGAGGAGCTGCACGAACGGGAAGTAGACCGAGATCAGCCACTGCCCGCGCACCCGCGCCTGGCGGTATCCGTCGCTGCGCTGCACGAAGCGGTCGGTGCCGCGCCGCTCCCGGCGGAAGGCCTGCACCATGCGCAGTCCCGCCACGGACTCCTGCAGGTCCGCGTTGACGACGCTGACCCGCTCGCGGGCGAGTTCGTACGCCTTGACGCTGTGCCGCCGGAAGTAGACCGTGCCGACGATCAGAACGGGCAGTGTCGCGAACACGACGAGCGCCAGCTGCGGATCGAGCACGAACAGCGCCACGAGGATGCCGAGGAAGGTGAAGACCGAGACGACCGCGGTGACGAGCCCGGTCTGCAGGAACGTCGACAGCGCGTCCACGTCGGTCGTCATCCGGGTCATGACGGCACCGGCCAGATGGCGCTCGTAGTAGTCGAGTCCGAGGCGCTGCAGATGGGAGAAGATCTTGAGCCTCAGTGCGTAGAGCACACGCTCGCCCGTACGGCCGGTGAGCCGCATGGCGACGAACTGCGCGCCCCACTGGCAGACCACCACGAGGAGGGCCAGCGCGGACGCCGTCCAGACGGCGCCGAGGGCGGCCTTCTCCACGCCGTCGTCGATCCCGTTGCGGATCAGTACGGGCAGGGCCAGCCCGAACGCCGCGTCCAGAGCGGCGAAGAGCAGGGCGACGAGCAGCGCGGCGCCGAAGCCGTGCAGCAGCCGGCGCAGCCCGTAGGACTTCTCCGCGCCCTCCGCACGCTCCTCGTCCACGTCGGGGACGTCGTCGGCGGGCGGCAGCGCGGCGACTCTGGCGAGGAGCTCGGGGCTGCCCGGCATGGACGCCAGCTCGGTGGCGAAGCCGCCGGGGCGCCCGGCCTGTGCGGAGCCGATGTCGGAACTCGCGCCGGAGGCCCCGTCCGCCGACTTCTCGTCGCGGCGGACCCACAGTTCCGGCGTGACGCCGTCCACCCGCGGAACGTCCTTGGTCGCCGCACCTCCCTCGGTGCCGTTCGCCAGGCCGGCCGTCAGCGGCACCGGCCGGGCCGTCGCGGCGGCGGGGGCGGCGAGGCCCGCCGGGTCCCGCTCGACCTCGCCCAGCTCGTCGGGGTCGGTGAGCAGGCGCCGGTAGAGCGCGCAGCGCTCCTCCAGCTCCTCGTGCGTCCCGACGTCGGCGAGGCGCCCGCCGTCCAGGACGGCGATCCTGTCGGCGAGTTGGAGTGTCGACCTCCGGTGCGCGATCAGCAGCGTCGTACGTCCCGCCATCACACTGCGCAGCGCCTCGTGGATCTCGTGCTCCACGTGCGCGTCGACCGCCGACGTCGCGTCGTCGAGGAGCAGCAGCCGCGGGTCGGTGAGGATGGCGCGGGCGAGCGCGATGCGCTGCCGCTGGCCGCCGGAGAGGGTCAGCCCCTGCTCGCCGACGGTGGTGTCGTAGCCGTCGGGCAGTTCACCGATGAAGCCGTCGGCCTGGGCGGCGCGGGCGGCGGCGCGGATCTGCTCGTCCGTGGCGTCGGGGGCGCCGTAGGCGATGTTCTCCCGGATGGTCTCCGAGAAGAGGAAGCTGTTCTCGGGTACGAGCCCGATCGCCGAGCGCAGCGAGCCGAGGGTCAGGTCCCGCACGTCGTGCCCGCCGACCCGTACGGCGCCCTCCGTCACGTCGTAGTAGCGGGGCAGCAGGAGGGCGAGGGTGGACTTGCCGCTGCCGCTCGATCCGACGACGGCCACGGTCTCCCCCGGCTCGACGCGCAGGCTGAACCCGTCCAGGACCATGCCGCGGCGGGCGGGCGCGGAGGACGCGGCCCCGGCCGGTTCCGGCGACGCGGCGGCCTCCCCCGCCTCGTCCTCCCGCGGCTCGTCCTCCCGGGCCTCGTCCTCCCGCGGCTCGTCCGGCTTCTCGTATCCGAAGCCGACGCCGTCGAACTCGACGGACGCCTCGGCGTCGGCGGGCAGTTCGCGCGCGTCGGGCCGCTCCTTCAGCTGCGGCTCGGTGTCGATCAGGTCGTAGACGCGTTCGACGCCGGCCCTCGCCTGCTGCCCGACCGTCAGCATCATGGCGAGCATCCGCACGGGGCCGACGAGCTGGGCGAGGTAGGTGGAGAAGGCGACGAACGTGCCCAGCGTGATCTGGCCCTCGGTCGCCATCCAGCCGCCCAGCGCGAGCATGCCGACCTGCCCCAGGGCGGGTACGGACTGCAGGGCGGGCGTGTAGCGGGAGTTGAGGCGCACCGTGCGCAGCCGGGCGGCGAACAGCTCGCGGCTGATGTCCCGCAGCTTCCGCTTCTCCTGGTACTCCTGGCCGAACCCCTTGACCACTCGGACGCCGGTGACCGATCCGTCCACGACGGAGGCGACCGCTCCGGCCTGCTGCTGCGCGTACCAGGTGGCGGGGAAGAGACGGGTGCGGCTGAGGTCGGCGATCCACCACAGGGCGGGGAAGACGGCGAGGGAGACGACGGTCAGCAGCGGGGAGAGGACGACCATCACCACGAGGGCGACGGCGAAGAGCAGCACGTTGCCGATCATCATGGGCAGCATGAACAGCAGGCTCTGCACCAGCTGCAGATCGCTGGTGCCCCGTCCGACGACCTGACCGGTCGACAGTTCGTCCTGGCTGCGGCCGTCGAGGCGGATGATCGCGCGGTACATCTCGGTACGCAGGTCGTGCTGGACGTCGAGGGCGAGACGGCCGCCGTAGTAGCGGCGCGCCCAGGTCAGGACGTAGATCACGACGGCCGCCGCGAGCAGCAGGCCGATCCACAGGACCATGCCGTCCCCGCCGCCGACGACCACGTCGTCGATGATCACCTTGGTGAGCAGCGGAACGAGTGCCATGACGCCCATGCCCGCGAGGGAGGCGCCGACGGCGAGCACCACGGCCCGCCTGTAGTGCCAGCAGTAGCCCGCCAGCCGCCGTGCCCAGCCCTGCGGTCCGCTCCCCCGCGTCCCGCTCTCCTGTTCCGTCCCCGTCACCCTGTCTCCTCGCTCTCCGGACGCTGCCGCGCCGCTCACGGCGTGGGAACCCCCGGGGTGTCCCCCGCTCCGATGCTGCCGAAGGCACCAACGCCGTGGTGAGCGGAATTCATCCCGCCGGTGCGGGGTGAGGTGAATTCGGGACCGGCGGTCTAGGACTTCGGGCGGAGCGCGGTGGGGACGGCGGCGGGGATTCCGTGGACGTGGGGGCGGGAGGCGCCGCATGTGCATCCGGGACGGTCCGGGAGAGCGGGGGGCTCTCCCGGACCGTCCCGGCGGGAACGTCCATGGAATTGCTGACAGGCAGGCACCCCCCACAGGGCCGACGCTGTCGCCGTCATGTGACGTCCCCTTTCCCGCGGGACCGCACTGCGGAGTCTGTCGGGAAGTTTCACGGAATGCACATCGACCGACCAGATTGAGTAACGTTTTGTATTAAATCAGTTTCGCACAGTTACCGCTTACTGTGTGTGGTCGTGATCACACGCACCGCTCCCACCAGCCATGATCGTCGACAGGTTTCGAGGGGGAATCGACACGTTGTGCGAGCAAGCGCATACAGTCAGTTTCCAAGACGGCTGGAAACCGCCCCGTGTGCGTGACTCGAACCGCCTGTCGACACCGCTCCCGTCCCACCGTTCACGCGTCCTCGCGCTCCCCCGCCACCTGGCGGGCCATCAGCGTCGTCAGCTCGTACGCCGTGTGCGAGGCCGCGACAGAGGTGATCTCCGCGTGGTCGTAGGCCGGCGCCACCTCCACGAGGTCCGCCGAGACGAGACGGCACGACGCGAGTCCGCGGATGATCTCCAGCAACTCGCGCGAGGTGAGGCCGCCCGCCTCCGGCGTCCCGGTGCCAGGCGCATGGGCCGGGTCCAGCACGTCGATGTCCACGGAGATGTACAGCGGCCTGTCGCCGATGCGCTGCCGGAGCTGGTCGGCGACCTCGTCGACGCCACGGCGCATCACGTCCGCCGAGGTGACGATGCCGAAGCCCATCTTCGCGTCGTCGTCCAGGTCCTTCTTGCCGTACAGCGGCCCCCGGGTGCCGACGTGCGAGACGGCGGAGGTGTCCAGCAGGCCCTCCTCGAAGGCGCGGCGGAACGGCGTGCCGTGGGTGTAGGCGGCGCCGAAGTAGGTGTCCCAGGTGTCGAGATGGGCGTCGAAGTGCAGCAGCGCCACGGGCCCGTGCTTCCTCGCGACCGAGCGCAGCAGCGGCAGCGCGATCGTGTGGTCCCCGCCGAGCGTCATCATCCGCGCGCCGGTGGCGAGGATGCCGTCGGCCGCCTCCTGGACCGTCTCGACGGCCTCACCGATGTCGAACGGGTTCGCCGCGATGTCCCCCGCGTCCGCGACCTGCGCGAGCGCGAAGGGCGAGGCGTCCTGGGCGGGGTTGTACGGACGCAGCAGACGGGACGCCTCGCGGATCGCGTTCCCGCCGAACCGTGCGCCCGGCCGGTAGGAGACGCCCGTGTCGAAGGGGACGCCGACCACCGCCACGTCCGCCCTGCCGCCGGTCTCGTCGAGACGGGGCAGCCGCGCGAAGGTGGCGGGCCCGGCGTAGCGCGGTACGCGCGAGGAGTCGACGGGGCCGAGCGGCTCGGCACGCGGCCGCGGAGCGGGGGACTCCGCGTGCTGCTGGGACTGTTCGGGCTGCTCACCTGTGTTCATGGTGGCGAGCGTAGGCGGCGGGACCGGCCCGCTCGTTGGACGTATCCGGGAGCGACGGGCCCGCTTTTGTCCGCCGCGTACAGAAGCGGGACGCCTGGCGACCGGTGACGGGTGCCGCCACAGAACGCGTACGGCAAGGGGCGACAATGACCGCATGCCCATATTCAGCGACGCCGCCCCCACCAGAACCGAGCTGATCGACCACCTCGTCCGCACCCGCATCGCGGGGGACGTGGCCACCCCCCGCGAGAACAACCTCTCCCACTACCGCCGCCTCGCGAACAACGACCGGCACTACTGGCTGGGGCTGGAGCTCGGCGACCGCTGGAGCGACGAGCAGGACGTGCTCGCGGTGATGGCGGAACGCTGCGGCGTCGTCGACGATCCCGGCCACCGCACCGGCCAGGACACCATCGACCCCGAACTGACCGTCGGTGCGCTGGACCGCGCCGCGGCGGAGCTGCGCAAGGCCGCCGAGGCGCAACGGCGCGTGCTGCTGGCGACGGGCCACCCCGGCGCCCTGCTCGACATGCACGGCGCCGTCGCCCAGGCCCTGCACGACGCCGGGTGCGACATCGTGCGCGTCCCGCTGGACACGTTCGCCGACGAGGGCGTCGTGGTGCAGTTCGGCGGCGTCGCGGCGTACGAGCGGGGCGCCTCCCTCTGGCACACGCACTCGCCGGCACCGATGGCGCAGGTGCTGAACTCCCTCCGGCAGGCCGGTGAGGCGCAGCCGGACCTCGTCGTCGCCGACCACGGCTGGGCGGGGTACGCCGCCCAGCAGGGCATCCACACCGTGGGGTTCGCCGACTGCAACGACCCGGCTCTCTTCCTCGGCGAGGCCGAGGGCACCCTCGCGGCCGCCGTGCCGCTGGACGACCACGTCGTACACCCCCGCTACTACGAGCCCATGACGGCCTATCTGCTGGCGGCGGCCCAGCTCCTCCCCGACTGAGCCCCGGGGTTCCGCCCGCCCGCGCAGCCGCCCGCCGACCGGATCCGCCGCGCGGGAAAACCCGTTGCGCGGCCGTCCCGCCCCGCATAGCGTCCCGGCCATGTCCGCAGCGTCCGCAGCGTTCCAGGCGATCATCAACGGCGTGAGCGCCGATGCGCCGGGTGCGTCCCTCACCACGCCCTCGGGGCTTGGAGGGAACAGCCGTCGGGCCGTCCTCAGGCCCGTCACCCGCCCGCGCTACCGGCGCCCGGTCCTGGCCGTCCGCCAGGACGCCTGAGGCGCTCAGGTCCACGCCCGCCACCCTTCACCCGCACACTCCACGCACGCGCAGCCGCTCCTCGCGCGTACCGCACCGCGCGTACGCGTCATGGGGTTCGCCGACGCGCGAGCGCGTCTCCGAGTGCCGGTTCCGGGTGCCGCGACCGCTCCGACCGCCCGGTCCCCGACCCGCCCGGCCCCGATCCTGACGGCCTGGCGAGGCGTCCCCGCACACGTGCCAGGGCCTCCGGTGTCCGACATCCACCGGACAGGCCCGGCCTCGGTGCGCCCGTACGACATCCATGCGGGCGCCCGCCCCCGACGCGGCGCATCACCGTCCAGGTCGCCGGGCCCGTCCTCGCGCGCAGAGGACCCTCGCCGTGGCGCACCGCCGCAAGACGCTCTCCCAGAACTTCCTCCACGATCCCGCGGTCGTACGCCGGATCGTGCGCCTGTCCGCCCTCCCCGACGACGCGCTGGTGTGGGAACCCGGCGCCGGAGAAGGGGCGTTGACCCGCTCGCTGGCCACCGGCCGGCGCCGCGTCGTCGCCTACGAGATCGACCCCCGGCTCGCCGCCCGGCTCTCCCGCGACATCGGCGGGCTGCCGGGCCTGCGGCTCGTGCACGGAGACTTCCTGCGTGCGCGCCCGCCGCGCGAGCGGTTCTGCGTGGTGGGCAACATCCCCTACTCCCGGACGACGGACATCGTCCGCTGGTGCCTGGCGGCGCCCCGGCTGACGTCGGCCACGCTGCTGACCCAGCTCGAGTTCGCCCGCAAGCACACGGGCGAGTTCGGGCGCTGGCCGCTGCTGACGGTGCGGACCTGGCCGGAGCACGCCTGGCGCCGCCTCGGCAGGGTGGACCGGCGCTCGTTCACGCCGGCCCCCCGCACGCACTCGGCGGTGCTGCGCCTCGAAACCCGTCCGCGGCCGCTGCTTCCGCGCGAACGGCTCCCCGCCTACCGGGACTTCGTCGAGCTCGGCTTCACGGGCCTCGGCGGATCGCTCGCGGCCACCCTTGCCGGGCGCCACGGCCGCAGGCGCGTACGTGCCGCCTTCCGCGCCGTGGACGTGGCGGAGTCACTCCCCGTCGGGCTCGTGGCACCCGCTCAATGGCTCGCGCTGTTCCGGGAGTTGGAGTGCTGACGCGGCACGCGGACGACGCCCTCCTGGATCACCGAGACGGCGAGCCGTCCGTCGCGCGTGTAGATCCGTCCCTGACCGAGCCCCCGTCCGCCCTGCGCGGTCGGGCTGACCTGGTCGTACAGGAGCCATTCGTCCGCGCGGAACGGGCGGTGGAACCACATCGCGTGGTCCAGGCTGGCGCCCACCACGTCCCCGACGGCCCAGCCGCCGCGCCCGTGCGCGAGCAGCACCGAGTCCAGCAGCGTCATGTCGGAGACGTACGTGGCGAGGCAGACGTGCAGCATCGGGTCGTCGAGGGCGCCGTCCAGCTTGCCGTTGGTACGGAACCAGACCTGCGAGCGCGGTTCGCGGGGCCGTCCCGCGCTGGCGAAGGGCGGCTCCCGCACGTAGCGCAGATCGACCGCGGCGCGTGCCTTCAGCAGCCGCTGCGGGACGTCGGAGCCGCGGAAGAGCTCCGCGTACCGGGGCAGCATCTCCTCGGCCGTCGGCAGCGTCTCCGGGTCCGGCGCCTCCGGCATCGGCTCCTGGTGTTCGAGCCCTTCCTCGTAGGTCTGGAAGGAACTGGACAGGTGGAAGATCGGCTGCCCGTGCTGGACGGCCACGACCCTGCGGGTGGTGAAGGAGCGGCCGTCCCGGATGCGGTCGACCGTGTAGACGATCGGGGCGCCCGGATCGCCCGGGCGCAGGAAGTACGCGTGCAGGGAGTGCGGAAGACGCCCCTCCGGGACGGTCCGGCAGGCGGCGACGAGGGCCTGCGCGGCCACCTGGCCGCCGAAGACCCTCGGTACGACGGCCTCCCGGCTGTCGCCCCGGTAGATGTCCTGCTCGACCCGCTCCAGATCGAGCAGGTCGAGCAGGGACGTCAGTTCATTGCTCATGCGGGCGATTGTGCCCTTCGGGTGCTACCGGCGGTCACGGCGCAGATCACACTGGAGGCGGAAGCGGCACGCATCACATCGCCGCTGCTCACAGCGCGGTTCACGGCACCGGTCACCTCCCGCTCACAGCCCCATCGACTTGGCCACGATCGAGCGCATGACCTCGCTGGTGCCGCCGTAGATGCGGGAGACCCGGGTGTCCGCGTACAGGCTGGCGATCGGGTACTCCAGCATGTAGCCGTAACCGCCGTGCAGTTGCAGGCACTTGTCGATGACCTTGGCCGCCAACTCCGTCGTGAACAGCTTCGCGGACGCGGCGTCGGCGGCCGTCAACTCGCCCGCGTCCAGCGCCTCCAGCGCGCGGTCGCAGACCGCCTGCATCGCGTCGACGTCGGACTTGCAGTCCGCCAGCACGAACTTGGTGTTCTGGAAGGAGGCGACCTCCCGCCCGAAGACGGTGCGCTCCTTGACGTACTCGTGCGCGAAGCGGAGCGCGGCCGCGGACATCGCGTACGCCCCGAAGGCGATGCCCAGCCGCTCCTGCGGCAGGTTGTGCGTCAGGTACTCGAATGCCTTGCCGGGCTCGCCCAGCATGTCCTCGACGGGGACCCTGACGTCGTTGAAGGAGAGTTCGGCGGTGTCGGAGGCGCGCAGGCCGAGCTTCTCCAGCTTCCGGCCCACCGCGTAGCCCTCGCTCCTGGCGTCGACGACGAGGATCGAGATGCCTCCGCGCCGGTCCTCCGGGTCGGGCGGCGACGTACGGCAGCACACCAGCACGCGGTCGGCCTGGACGCCGCCGGTGATGAACGTCTTGGCGCCGTTGAGCACGTAGTGCGTGCCGTCCTCGGAGAGCCGGGCCGTGGTCTTCATGCCCGCGAGGTCGGAACCCGTCCCGGGCTCGGTCATGGCGATGGCGGTCATCATGTCGCCGGAGACGAAGCCGGGCAGCCAGCGCTGCTTCTGCTCCTCCGACCCGTAGTTGAGGATGTAGGGCAGGCACAGCGCCGTGTGCACGCTGGAGCCGCCGAAGCTGACGCCCGCCCGCGCGCACTCCTCGGTGATGACGGCGTTGAACTTGAAGCTGGCCTCCCCCGCGCCGCCGTACTCCTCCGGCACCTCGATGCCGAAGACGCCCAGCTCGCCGAGCTTCTTGTAGAAGTCTCTGGGGACGTAGCCCTGCTCCGCCCACTCCGGGTAGTGGGGGACGACTTCGGCCTGGATGAACTCCCGAATCGTCTGACGGAACGCCTCGTGGTCCTCGTCGAACACCGTGCGACGCACTGGCACGCCTCCTCAAGTCCCGCTGTCGCGCGCCAGCCGCCCCGGCCTGCCGCTCACGGTGCTGTACGGACGCTGCGCTGTACGGATCCGCTCGCCTGGCCGCCGCCTTGGCTAAGCGCTTGCTCAGCCAACAAGCTACCCAGGGGTCAGCTCGCCTGTCCAGAGGTGGGGCTCCAGGAGCAGCGCCTCCCGCCCCGGCGACCGGTACCGGTGGGCCGGTACCGGTGGGGGCGGGAGGCGCCGAGCGGGAACGGGCCCGGATGCCGCGGAGCAGCGGCAGGCCCGGGCGGTCAGTAGCCGATGTGCGCGGTGACCGCGCGGTGACCGGAGTACTTGCCGCCGACCATGTCGTCGGTGAGGGTCGCGACGTCGCTGAACCCGGTGGCGCCCTTCGCGAGCAGGAAGTCGATCCGGTAGTTCTTGGTCGTGTTGTGCTCGGGCGGGCACTCCGGTCCGCCGCACTTCTCGGCGATCGGGTCGCGGTAGCCGTAGGAGTTGCCCTTGTCCCACCAGTCGGCGTCGTCGGTGACCGCGTTGGTGTCGCCGCCCACGATCTTCAGTGCGCCGCCGAGCCTGCCGACGGCCTCGTCGGCCTCCTTGATGTTCTCGTCCGCACACTCGGGACCGTGCCATTTGCCTGTCGGCCAGTGGACCGAGGCCACCGTGACGTCCTTGCCGGTGACGTTGTCCCTGAGGCGGACGGCGATGTTGTGCACGCGGTCCTGACTGGTCTTCGTGGGCTCGAGGTTCCGGCAGGGGCCGCTGCCCTCCTCCGGCTTCTCCGGCGCGTCGGACCGCCAGTCGGTCTCCTGCTGCGGGGCCAGCCGCTCGGTGCGGAAGATCACGGCGTTCGTCTGCTGGTTCTTCAGCTTGCCGCAGGGGCTGTCGTAGCCCATCGAACCGGGTTCGGGCACCGCGATCCTGCCCGCGTACGTGCCGGGCAGCTCGTCGGAGAGCCGCCTGATCAGCGCCTCCAGCTGTTCGGCGTCGGATATCTGCTGGACGGTGAGGACGTCCGGGCTCTCGGGCTGCTTCTTGAGGTAGGCGATGAGCCGGTCGAACTCGTAGCCGTCGGCGCACTCGGTCGGCAGCATGTTCTCGATGTTGTTGTCGTAGACCACGAGGGCGTCGGCCTGGGCGTCCACGCCGGCTTCCGCCGCCGGGGCTCCCACGGTCACCGCGGTCGCCGCCGCGGCGGCGGTCAGGACGGCGAGAGCGCAGTGGACGATGTTGCGTCTGCGGTCGGGCATGGCAACTCCTTCAGGTAGCGACGGAACGTCGTCGCGGGCCGCCCGCGCGGGAGGGAGGCGCGGCCGGGCGGCGACCGGTTCGGATCAGGCGTTCGTGCGGACCTTGCCTTGCTCGTCGGGTCGCCGGCGCGGGCGAGAGGCGCGTCCGGGGCGCCGCATCCCTCCAGGCACAGGGCGGCCGCACCGCCCCCGCGCCCGCGACTTCGTCCGGGTATGACGAACCCGTGCGGCCGTCCGCGCCGCCCGACGACGCCAGATCATCGCGTACGACGGTGGGCCTTGTAAGCGGGTGCCGGAATCCCGTGGAGATGTCGTGCGAGCGCGCCCCCGCCACTTGACAGTGGGACCAAGTCACCCGCAGCGGGGCGCCGTTGATGCCCGGCGGCACTCCGCGACGGCGCCGAAGCGATGTCCGGCGGACGCGGCCTCCGCCTGACGGCGGGCACGCGTGCCGGACGTCGCCGGCGAGGCGAAACCGCCAGACAGCCACCAGGGCTACGGCGCGGCGGCGCCGGCGGGGGCCGCCGAGAGGGCGCCGCGGGCGAGGCGGTGCAGCAGCGCCGCCGTCGTCTCGCGGTCCGGGAGCGCGGACGAACCGCTCAGGTGCGGCGTGGAGTTGAGCAGCCCGAAGACGGTGTGCACGGCGACCCGGGCCTCCAGCTGCGTCAGCTCGGGGTAGATCGCCTGGACGGCGCCCACCCACAGCTCCACGTACTGCCGCTGCAGCTTCCGCACCTGCTTGCGGTCGCTCTCGCGGAGCCTGTCCAGCTCGCGGTCGTGCAGGGTGATCAGCGGGCGGTCGTCCAGGGCGAATTCGATATGGCCGTCGATGAGGGCGTCGAGCGCCGCCTCCGGCGGAAGGCCCGCCGCGGCGGCCTCCTCCATCCGCGCCCGGCCCCCGTCGTGCAGCCGCTCGCTGATGCCGACCAGCAGCTCGGCGAGCATCGCGTCCTTGCCCGCGAAGTGGCGGTACAGGCCGGGGCCGCTGATACCGACCGCGGCCCCTATCTCGTCGACGCCGACGCCGTGGAAGCCGCGCTCGGCGAAGAGACGGGCAGCCTCCCGCAGGATCTGCTCGCGGCGGGTGGGGGCGGAGGCCGGCTGGGAGCTCATGAGCCCATTCTAGACAGGCGGGTTAGCGAGCGTTAACCTGAAGGAGCCGGTTAATGGACGTTAACCGCTCGCGTGAGCAGAGGGTCGCGATCACAGCGTTCGCGAGGAGAGGGTGAGGGGGCGCGACGTGAGGGACGAGCAGCCGCAGCCGGTGACGGCGGGCGCCTCGGAGGCGGCACCGCCGCACTGGCCGGTTCCGGAGGCCACATCGGCGGGGGCGGCGGCCCCGGCCGCGGTGTCGGCGTCGGCTCCGCCGCTGACCAGCGGCATCGATCCGGCGTCCGAATCCTGCCGCGCCAACGAGGCGGCGCACCGCGAACTGGCCGCCGGGCTGCGCGAGAAGCTGGCGGCGGCCCGTCTGGGCGGCGGCGAGCGCGCCCGCGAGCGGCACGTCGCCCGGGGCAAGCTCCTTCCGCGCGACCGGGTCGACTCGCTGCTCGATCCCGGCTCCCCGTTCCTGGAGCTGGCGCCGCTGGCCGCGGAGGGGTTGTACGGCGGGGCGGCGCCGGCGGCCGGGGTGATCGCCGGCATCGGCAGGGTAGCGGGCCGCGAGGCCGTGATCGTCGCCAACGACGCCACGGTCAAGGGCGGCACCTACTACCCGATGACGGTGAAGAAGCATCTGCGCGCCCAGGAGGTCGCGCTGGAGAACCGCCTGCCGTGCATCTACCTCGTCGACTCGGGCGGCGCGTTCCTCCCCATGCAGGACGACGTCTTCCCCGACCGCGAGCACTTCGGCCGCATCTTCTACAACCAGGCCCGCATGTCCGGCGCGGGCATCCCGCAGATCGCCGCGGTGCTCGGCTCGTGCACGGCCGGCGGCGCGTACGTCCCCGCCATGAGCGACGAGGCCGTGATCGTGCGCGGCCAGGGCACGATCTTCCTGGGCGGGCCGCCGCTGGTGAAGGCCGCCACCGGCGAGGTCGTCACCGCGGAGGAGCTCGGCGGCGGCGAGGTCCACAGCAGGGTCTCGGGCGTCACCGACCATCTCGCGGAGGACGACGCCCACGCCCTGCGCATCGTCCGGCACATCGCCGGCACCCTGCCCGAGCGCGGCCCGCTGCCCTGGGCGGTCAGGCCCGCCGAGCCGCCCGCGGTGGACCCGGCGGGGCTCTACTCCGCGGTCCCCGTCGACTCGCGTACGCCGTACGACGTGCGGGAAGTGATCGCCCGCGTCGTGGACGGCTCCCGCTTCCAGGAGTTCAAGGCCGAGTACGGCACGACGCTCGTCACGGGCTTCGCCCGTATCCACGGGCACCCGGTCGGCATCGTGGCGAACAACGGCATCCTCTTTTCCGAATCGGCCCAGAAGGGCGCCCACTTCATCGAGCTGTGCGACCAGCGCGGCATCCCTCTGCTCTTCCTCCAGAACATCTCCGGCTTCATGGTCGGGCGGGACTACGAGGCGGGCGGCATCGCCAAGCACGGCGCGAAGATGGTGACGGCGGTCGCGTGCACCAGGGTGCCGAAGCTGACCGTCGTCGTCGGCGGCTCGTACGGCGCGGGCAACTACTCGATGTGCGGCCGCGCCTACAGCCCCCGGTTCCTGTGGATGTGGCCGAACGCCAAGATCTCCGTGATGGGCGGCGAACAGGCCGCCGCCGTGCTCGCGACCGTCAAGCGCGACCAGATGGAGGCGCGCGGCGAGGAGTGGAGCGCGGAGGAGGAGGCCGACTTCCGCGCCCCGGTGCGCGCCCAGTACGAGGAGCAGGGCAGCGCCTACTACGCGACGGCGCGGCTCTGGGACGACGGCGTGATCGATCCGCTGGAGACGCGGACGGTGCTGGGCCTCGCGCTCACCGCCTGCGCCAACGCGCCACTGCCACGCAAGGATTCCGCGGAGCCGGGCTTCGGCGTCTTCCGGATGTGAGGGGCTGCATCGTGAGGATGGGGACTGTGACCATGTTCGACACCGTGCTGGTGGCCAACCGCGGCGAGATCGCGGTACGGGTGATCCGTACCCTGCGGCAGCTGGGCGTCACCTCGGTCGCCGTCCACAGCGACGCGGACGCCGGCGCCCGGCATGTGCGGGAGGCGGACAGGGCGGTGCGCATCGGGCCCGCCGCCGCGGCCGAGAGCTACCTCTCCGCGACGCGGCTGCTCAAGGCCGCTGCCCGCGGCGGCGCGCAGGCCGTGCACCCGGGGTACGGCTTCCTCGCGGAGAACGCCGCGTTCGCGCGGGCCTGTTCCGAGGCGGGCCTGGTCTTCGTGGGCCCGCCCGCCGAGGCGGTCGAGCTGATGGGCGACAAGATCCGCGCCAAGGAGACGGTGCGGCAGGCGGGCGTCCCCGTCGTGCCCGGCTCGTCGGGCTCCGGCCTGAGCGACGCCCAACTGGCCGACGCCGCACGGGAGATCGGCATGCCGGTGCTGCTGAAGCCCTCAGCGGGCGGTGGCGGCAAGGGCATGCGGCTCGTGCGCGACGAGTCGGCCCTGCCGGAGGAGATCGCGGCGGCACGCCGGGAGGCCCTCGGCTCGTTCGGCGACGACACCCTGCTCGTGGAGCGCTGGATCGACCGGCCTCGCCACATCGAGATCCAGGTCCTCGCCGACGCCCACGGCAACGTCGTGCACCTCGGTGAGCGCGAGTGCTCCCTGCAGCGCCGCCACCAGAAGATCATCGAGGAGGCTCCGAGCCCCCTGCTCGACGAGGCGACCCGCGAGGCGATGGGCAGGGCCGCCGTGGACGCCGCCCGCTCGTGCGGCTACCGCGGCGCGGGGACCGTGGAGTTCATCGTGCCCGGCGAGGCCCCCGCCGCATCGGGAGAGGGCACTCCGCGTCCGTACTACTTCATGGAGATGAACACCCGCCTCCAGGTCGAGCATCCCGTGACGGAGATGATCACCGGCCTCGATCTCGTCGAGTGGCAGCTGCGGGTGGCGGCGGGTGAGCGGCTGCCGTTCACCCAGGCCGACATCTCCCTGGACGGGCACGCGGTCGAGGCACGCATCTGCGCGGAGACGGCACGCCTGTCCGGCCAGGAGGGCAGGGTGGACTTCCTCCCCTCCGCCGGCACCGTGCTCAAGCTGCGGGAGCCGGGCGGCGGGCAGGACGGCGCACCGGCGGACCGCTCCGTGCGCACCGACTCCGGTCTGCTGACCGGGAGCGAGGTCGGCACGACGTACGACCCGATGCTCGCCAAGGTCATCGCCCACGGCCCGGACCGTCCCACCGCGCTGCGTCGGCTGCGCGGAGCGCTGGCGGGAACGGTGGTGCTCGGCGTCGAGACCAACACCGGCTTCCTCCGGCGGCTGCTGGCGCACGACGACGTGGCCGCGGGCGACCTCGACACGGGGCTCGTCGACCGTGACGCCGCCTCGCTCGTGCCGCGTGAGGTGCCCGACGAGGTGTACGCCGCGGCCGCTCTGCTCCGCCAGTCGGCGCTCGAACCGGCCGAGCCGGCCGCCGCGGCGGGCGCCACCGACGCCGGATGGACGGACCCCTTCTCCCTCCCCTCGGGCTGGCGGCTCGGCGGCGAACCGGCCTGGACGGTGCACCATGTGCGCGTGCCCGGGCACGAGCCCGTCGCCTTGCGCGTACGGGGGCGCTCCCCCCTGCCCCGCCGGGGGGACGCTCTCGAGGCGCAGGTCCGCGTCGGCTCGTCGGAGCAGCGGACTGCCCGGCTGACCGCGGACGCCGCCACGGACAGGCTGCTGCTCGACTGGGACGGGCTGACGGTCTCGCTGGACCACGCGCCCGCGGGCAGCGGCCACTGGCTGGGCCTCGACGGCGACAGCTGGCACATACAGGACCACGACCCCGTGGCGGCCGCCCTGCGCGGCGGCGCGGGCGCGCACGGCGCGGACGCGCTGACGGCACCCATGCCGGGCACCGTCACGGTGGTCAAGGCCGCCGCGGGTGACGAGGTCACGGCCGGTCAGAGCCTGCTCGTCGTCGAGGCGATGAAGATGGAGCACGTCATCACCGCGCCCCACGACGGGACCGTCACGGAGCTGGACGTCACCGCGGGCAGCACCGTCGCCATGGACCAGGTGCTCGCCGTCGTCGAGCCCCGCGAGTCCGGGACGGCCGAGTCCGGGACGTCCGGCGAGTCCGGGACGCGGGAGAAGGAGGCGGAGGCATGATCGAGGGTCTGCCGATGCGGTTCCCCGACGGCGGCCTGCCGTCCGAGGTGCGGATCTACGAAGTGGGCCCGCGGGACGGCCTGCAGAACGAGAAGGCGACCGTCCCCGTCGAGGTGAAGGCCGAGTTCGTCCACCGGCTGCGCGCCGCGGGGCTCGGAACGATCGAGGCGACGAGCTTCGTGCACCCCAAGTGGGTGCCCCAACTCGCCGACGCCGAACAGCTCATGCCGCTGCTGAGCGACCTCCCGCCCGGCCTGCGGCTGCCGGTCCTCGTCCCCAACTCGCGGGGGCTGGAGAGGGCGCTGGCCCACGGCTGCCGCGACGTCGCGGTCTTCGCCAGCGCCACCGAGTCCTTCGCCGAGGCCAACCTGAACCGCACGCTGCAGGAGTCACTGGCGATGTTCGAGCCGGTGGTCTCCCGCGCCAAGGCGGAGCGGCAGTGGGTTCGGGGGTACGTCTCGATGTGCTTCGGCGACCCGTGGGAGGGGGCGGTGGCGCCGGCCCAGGTCGTGCGCGTGTGCCGCGCCCTGCTGGACATGGGCTGCGACGAGCTGAGCCTCGGCGACACCATCGGTGTGGCGACCCCCGGGCACGTCTCGGCGCTCCTGACCGAGCTGGACGGCGCGGAGGTACCCGTCAGCCGGGTCGCGGTCCACTTCCACGACACCTACGGCCAGGCCCTCTCCAACACCCTCACCGCGCTCCGGCACGGCGTGACGACCGTCGACGCCTCCGCGGGCGGCCTCGGCGGCTGCCCGTACGCCAAGAGCGCCACCGGCAATCTCGCCACCGAGGACCTCGTGTGGATGCTCCAGGGCCTCGGCATCACCACCGGGGTCGACCTCGCCCGTCTCGCGGCCGTCAGCGGCTGGATGGCGGACCGGCTCGGCCGTCCCAGCCCCTCCCGCACCGTGCGCGCGCTCACCGGCGCCGACGACCGCGGGGGATCTCACCAGCACTCCCACAAGGAGCAGTGACCATCATGTCCCTCGATCACCGTCTCTCCGCAGAGCACGAGGAACTCCGCCGCACCGTCGAGGAGTTCGCGCAGAAGGTCGTCGCGCCGAAGATCGGCGAGTTCTACGAGCGGCACGAGTTCCCGTACGAGATCGTGCGGCAGATGGGCGAGATGGGCCTTTTCGGGCTCCCGTTCCCCGAGGAGTACGGCGGCATGGGCGGGGACTACCTCGCCCTCTGCCTCGCCCTGGAGGAGCTGGCGCGCGTGGACTCCTCCGTGGCCATCACGCTGGAGGCCGGCGTCTCGCTCGGCGCGATGCCCGTCTTCCGGTTCGGCACGGAGGAGCAGAAGCGCGAGTGGCTGCCGAAGCTGTGCTCCGGCGAGATGCTGGGCGCCTTCGGCCTGACCGAGCCCGAATGCGGCTCCGACGCGGGCGGCACGCGTACGACCGCCGTGCGGGACGAGAAGACCGGAGAGTGGGTGATCAACGGCAGCAAGTGCTTCATCACCAACTCCGGCACGGACATCACGGGTCTGGTCACCGTCACGGCCGTCACCGGCCGCAAGGACGACGGCTCGCCGCGGATCTCCACGATCATCGTCCCCTCCGGGACTCCCGGCTTCACCGTCGCCGCCCCCTACTCGAAGGTCGGCTGGAACGCGTCCGACACCCGGGAGCTGTCCTTCAGCGACGTCCGGGTCCCCGAGGCGAACCTGCTGGGTGAAGAGGGCCGCGGCTACGCGCAGTTCCTCCGCATCCTCGACGAGGGCCGCATCGCGATCTCGGCCCTGGCGACGGGTCTCGCCCAGGGCTGCGTCGACGAGTCGGTCGCCTACGCGAACACGCGGAAGGCGTTCGGCAAGCCGATCGGCGCGAACCAGGCCATCCAGTTCAAGCTGGCGGACATGGAGATGCGGGCGCACACCGCGCGGATCGCGTGGCGCGACGCCGCCTCCCGGCTGCTGCTGGGCGAGCGCTTCAAGAAGGAGGCCGCGCTCGCGAAGCTGTACTCGTCGGAGATCGCGGTGACCAACGCCCGCGAGGCCACGCAGATCCACGGGGGCTACGGCTTCATGAACGAGTACCCGGTGGCCCGTATGTGGCGCGACTCGAAGATCCTCGAGATCGGCGAGGGGACGAGCGAGGTCCAGCGGATGCTGGTGGCCAGGGAGCTCGGCGTCGGATAATCGCCTCATGGCGGAAATCATCCAGCGCGCGGGCACGTGGACGTTCGACGGTGAGACCGTCCGCATCGTGCCCGCGGCGGAGAAGCAGGTGCACCCGCTGCGCAAGGCTCTCGGCGAAGTGGCGGTCCCCCTCGAGGCGGTCTCCGGCGTCGCGTACGAACCGGGCCGCAAGGCAGGCCGGTTGCGGCTGCGCCTCCGCGAGGGGGCCGACCCGCTCTCCCAAGTGGCGAGCGGGCGGCTGCCGGACGCCTCCGACCCGTACCAGCTGCCGGTGGAGCGCGACCGCACGGGCGTGGCCGAGTACTTCGCGGAGGAGCTGCGCCACGCCCTGCTGCTGGAGGAGGTCCCGGCCACGCCCTGCGACCGCTACCTGCTGCCCGGCCCGTCCGTCCCGCTGACGGCTTCGGGCACGGACGGGGTCGCCTCCTTCGACGGGGAGCGTGTCCAGCTCGACTGGAACTGGATGGCCGGCGAGGGCAAGTCGCACGCGGGGCCGCGCGTCCTGGCCGTCGGCGAGCTGGAGGGAGTGGAGTGGACTCCCGCGATCGGCTGGGAGAACGGCTCCCTGCGCTTCCGCCCGAAGGGCAGGCACGCGGTACTCAAACCCGAGCACGACCCGAACTGCCTGCTGCTGTGGGGCGTCCGGCAGGCCCGCGAGACGGGCGGCTCGGTGCTGCTGGCGGCGGCGGTGACGGCCCGCCTCCCCCACCCCGCCGCGTCGCGGACGCTCCCGGAGGAGGACCGGGAAGCCCTTCCCCCCTCGCTCGACAAGACCTCGGGCGAGGACGCGGGCGGCCCGGCCGGAGGCGGGGCCGCCGACCACGACAGCCTGCTGCGGCGCCTGCGCGAACTGGGCGAGCTGCACCGCGAAGGGGTGCTGACGGACGAGGAGTTCGTCGTCGCCAAGAAAGCGGTCCTCTCCCGCTTCTGACCGCTCACCGGACGCTGCGGCAGGCCCGTCCGCCCCCCGGCGGACGGGGAGCGGACGGCGCGACCAGGGCCCTCGCCGGTTCTCGTCAGCCCTCGTCAGCGGGCCACGGCACCTGCGGCGAGCGCCAGAAGCCGATGCCCAACTCCTCCCAGCGCGGCGCCTGCTGGGCCAGCCGCACCCGGTAGGCGTCCCAGTCGAGCGACGCCGCGGACGACCAGCCCAGCTCGGCGATCCCCGGGAGCCGGGGGAACGCCATGAACTCGATGTGGTCGCTGTTCTCCAGCGTCTCCGACCACAGCGGTGCCTCGACCCCCATGACCGCGTCCTCGGGCGCGCCCTCGATGTAGCTGCCGGGGTCCCAGTCGTAGGACTGCTGCGCCTCGACGTAGCCGGCCCAGTGCAGCCCCAGCGGCGTGTCCTCGTTGTACTGCATGTCGAGGTAGGCGCGGTTCGCGGGCGAGAGGATCAGCGGCGTCCCCTTCCTGGCGGCCTCCACGACCTCGGGTTCGTCCGCGGCGCCGCTCGTCCCCCAGTACTGGACGACGGCTCCCTCCGCCGGTTCCGCCTCGGCGAGCTGGTGCCAGCCGATGACCTTCTTGCCGTACCGGGCGACCGTCTTCTGCGCCCGCTCCATGAAGGCCGCGTAGTCCTCGGGGCTTGTCTCGTGTGCTTCGTCCCCGCCGATGTGCAGGTAGGGGCCGGGCGTCATCTCCGCCAGCTCACGCACCACGTCGTCGACGAAGTCGTAGGTCCGCTCCAGCGGCACGCACAGCGAGCTGAATCCGACCTCGATGCCGGTGTAGCGGGGCGGGGCCACGCCGTCGCAGTTGAGTTCGGCGTACGAGGCGAGCGCGGCGTTCGTGTGCCCCGGCATGTCGATCTCCGGGACGACGGTCAGCTCCCGCTCACCGGCGTAGCGCACGATCTCCCGGTAGTCGGCCTTGGTGTAGTGGCCGCCCGGCCCGCCGCCGACCTCGGTTCCCCCGCCGTACGTCGCCAGCCGCGGCCACGAGTCGATGGCGATCCGCCAGCCCTGGTCGTCGGAGAGGTGCAGATGCAGCTTGTTGACCTTGTAGAGGGCGAGCTGGTCGATGTAGCGCTTGACCTCGTCCACGCTGAAGAAGTGGCGGGAGACGTCGAGCATCGCACCGCGGTAGCCGTACCGGGGTTTGTCGGTGATGGTGCCGCCCGCGACCTGCCAGGGCCCCGGCTGCTCCGTCCTCGCCTCGACGCGCGGGGGCAGCAACTGGCGCAGCGTCTGGACGCCGTGGAAGAGCCCCGCGGTGGTCGGCGCGCTGACGACCGCCGCCTGCTCGGTGACGTCCAGGCGGTAACCCTCGCCGCCCAGTGCGGACTTGCTCTTCCCGTCGTCCTCCAGTCTGAGCTGGATGCCGTCCGCGCCCGGCTTCGCGGTGACGGGCAGGGCGAATCCGGTGGACGGCCGCAGCAGTTCGGCGAGCCGGTCGCCGACCCCGCGCGCCTTCCGCGACGCGCGGTCCGTGCCCGCATCGCCCGCCGACGACGCGGAGCTGCCGGACGGGCCGTCGGAGGCGCTCTTCCCGGACGCGCCCGGGACCCGGATCACCGTCCGCTCGTCGATCGTGAAGGGAGCACCTTTCTCCTCAACGGACAGGGGTGCCGGGATGACCTGGCCCAGCGGCGTCGGCTCCTCCCCCGCGGGCCCGGACGGTTCCGCGGCAGCGGCCGGGTACGCGCCCGGCGTCGTGGCGGTGGCGGTGGCCGCGAGGAGGACGGCGCAGATCAGCAGTGGCCGGATTCGTCTCACGAGCGATCCCTTCGACGGGGCTTCGTCCATGGAGGCGCACGCGGCGGAGGCCGCATGGCCGGGCGTGTGCGTGGAGCGACGGGACGGTCACACTCGTACCGTGCGGCTACGGGCCGGTCAAGGTGTAGACCAGTTCGGAGCGCGGAGCCCGCTCCCTTCCGGCCCCGCCGTTCCAGGGCTTCCTCCCGCGCACCGCACCTTGATCGACACGCTTGCCCGAAATCGGGCAGGTTTCTTGCGTTCCTCGCTCCGAGCCCGCAATATCAAGATGTGCTCGAAGTCCGTACGCCCGTCCACGACGACCTCGTCGACCATCTGGTCCGCACCACGCCGCTGCACCGCGGCGAAGCGGCCCGGATCGTCCTGGACGTCCTGGCGTACTTCGACGAGACGACCGAGGAGTACGTACGCCGCCGCCATCGCGAACTGCAGTCCAGGGGCCGGAGAAACCCGGAGATCTTCGCCCTGATCTCGTCCGAGCTTCCACGCCGGGCGGTGGCGCCTCCGGAACTGTCCCTGCGGCAGCTGCGCCGCATCGTCTACGGATGACACCCCTGACCCGCACCCGGCGCGTACCGGGAGCAGCACCGCAGACACCGCAAGCACCGGCAAGAGCGGGCACACCCCGGGCCTGAGACCGCAGCAGCACCGCGCCCGGACGCACCGGCCCCGGCGGAGTCCGGGACCCCGGCCGGCAGAGGACCGGCGAGGACCGGCGGAAATACCGACAGACAGCAGAACGACAGCGAGCCACCATCCGGTGGACAGCGACGAGGGAGAGGCGACAGCCAACATGTGCGGAATCGTGGGATATATCGGTCAGCGTGATGTCGCGCCGCTCCTGCTCGAAGGTCTGCAGCGCCTGGAGTACCGGGGGTACGACTCCGCCGGCATCGCCATTCACAGCAGTGGCACGGGCAGGAGCGCGGGCCTGAAGACCGCCAAGACCAAGGGGCGGGTCCGCGACCTGGAGGAGCGGGTCCCCGCCCGCTTCGAGGGCACGACAGGGATCGCCCACACCCGCTGGGCGACGCACGGCGCGCCCAACGACGTCAACGCCCACCCGCACCTCGACGCCGCCGAGCAGGTCGCCGTCGTGCACAACGGCATCATCGACAACGCCTCCGAGCTGCGGGCCAAGCTCACCGCCGACGGCGTCGAGTTCGTCTCCGAGACCGACACCGAGGTCCTCAGCCACCTGATCGCCCGCGCGCAGGCCGACCGGCTCGAAGCGAAGGTCCAGGAGGCGCTGCGGCTCGTCGAGGGCACGTACGGCATCGCCGTCCTCCACGCCGACTTCCCCGACCGCATCGTCGTCGCGCGGAACGGCTCGCCCGTCGTGCTCGGCATCGGTGAGCACGAGATGTTCGTCGCCTCGGACGTCGCCGCGCTCGTCTCCCACACCCGCCAGGTCGTCACCCTCGACGACGGCGAGATGGCCACCATCAAGGCCGACGACTACCGCACGTACACCACCGAGGGCTCCCGCACCTCCACCTCGCCGGAGACCGTCGAATGGGCCGCCGAGTCCTACGACATGGGCGGCCACGACACGTACATGCACAAGGAGATCGCCGAGCAGGCCGACGCGGTGGACCGGGTGCTGCGCGGACGCATCGACGAGCGCTTCGCGACGGTCCACCTCGGCGGCCTGAACCTCGACGCCCGCGAGGCGCGCCGCATGCGCCGCGTGAAGATCCTCGGCTGCGGCTCCGCCTACCACGCGGGCATGATCGGCGCCCAGATGATCGAGGAGCTCGCGCGCGTCCCCGCCGACGCCGAGCCCGCGAGCGAGTTCCGCTACCGCAACGCCGTCGTCGACCCCGACACCCTCTACATCGCGGTCAGCCAGTCCGGCGAGACCTACGACACCCTCGCGGCCGTGCAGGAGCTCAAGCGCAAGGGCGCGCGGGTGCTGGGCGTCGTGAACGTCGTCGGCTCCGCCATCGCCCGCGAGACGGACGGCGGCGTGTACGTGCACGCGGGGCCCGAGGTGTGCGTCGTCTCCACCAAGTGCTTCACCAACACCGCCGTGGCGTTCGCGCTGCTCGCCCTCCACCTGGGCCGCATCCGCGACCTGTCCGTCGCGGACGGCAAGCGCATCATCGAGGGGTTGCGGCGGCTGCCGGGCCAGATCGACGAGATCATGCGTACGGAGGACGACATCAAGAAGCTGGCGGCGGACTACGCCGAGGCGAAGAGCATGATGTTCGTCGGCCGCGTACGGGGCTACCCCGTGGCCCGCGAGGCCTCGCTGAAGCTCAAGGAGGTCTCGTACATCCACGCAGAGGCGTACCCGGCCTCCGAGCTCAAGCACGGCCCGCTCGCCCTGATCGAGCCCGCCGTGCCGACGGTGGCGATCCTCCCGGACGACGAACTGCTGGACAAGAACCGCGCGACGCTGGAGGAGATCAAGGCCCGCAGCGGCAAGATCCTCGCGGTGGCGCACCAGGAGCAGGAGAAGGCGGACCACACGATCGTGGTGCCCCGCAACGAGGTCGAACTCGACCCTGTCCTGATGGGCATCCCGCTCCAGCTGCTCGCCTACCACACGGCGCTGGCGCTCGGCCGCGACATCGACAAGCCGCGGAACCTCGCGAAGTCCGTGACCGTCGAGTAAGGCGGCGGGCCCCCGTCCGCGGTCCTCTCCGGAGGACGCGGGACGGCGGTGGGCGGAATCCCGCGCGGGCCACCATCCACGCGGGATTCCGCCTCCCCTGCACCGGCGTCGCCCATAACGCCGGCGGGTTGCCGCCCCGCGGGACCGTCACCTCCCGCGCGGCGGCGCGCCGTTGGAGTCCGGGCGCGGATGCGCCCTGCGTCCTGTGCCACCTATATGCCCCTCACAAGCGCACAAGTCACCTCGTGAAGCGAGGAGATTCCGTGCTGGACAACTGCGAACTCGCCCCGCAGACAAGGGCATTCGAGGCATCCCGAGGGCGGGGACCGCTACGGGATCACCACGACCGGCCGCTCCGCACGCCGCGCGAGACGGCCCGCCACCGAGCCGAAGATGCGGCCCGCCAGACCGTGCGTGGACCCGACGACGATGGCGTCCGCCTCGTACTCGTGCCCCACCTCTTCGAGTTCGTGGCAGATGTCACCGCCGCGCTCGACGAGGATCCACGGAACCTCGGCCAGGTGCTCCGCACACGACAGTTCGAGGCCGAGGACCTCGGTGCGGTGGTCGGGGACGTCCACGAAGACCGGCGGCTCGCAGCCCGCCCACACCGTCGTCGGCAGCCGGTTGGCCACGTGCACGATGATCAGGCCGGAACCGGAACGGTGGGCCATCCCGATGGCGTACGCCAGGGCCCGCTCGCTCGACATGGAACCGTCGAACCCCACGACGACACCGTGCTGGAACGCCGGGTCGCACGAGTGGCGTGCTTCTTCCGCCGCTTCAGGAGTCGCTGTCGGATCGGCGACCTGCTTGCGGTCCGCTGGTTCGGGGATCTCTTTTCCGGCCATCGGTGTCTCGGCGAAGGGAGTCCTCTGTGCGGAGGGAGCGGCGGTTGACTTCGATCTTCCAAAGGGGAGACGGGAGGAGCTTCGGGCGCTGAGGGGAGAAGGAGCCCGCGGGGGTTCACGGACGCACAATCCCGGCCAAGGCCTCATCAGCCCCTTACCCGTAAGGGTACGACCGCACTCCCGCCTTGCCCAGAGGCGCCGGGAGGCACTGACCGTCACGGGCTGACCCCGGAGCATGCCTGAGGAAGTGCCTTCACGCAACGCCCCTCTGCGCCCCTTACCTCCCCCGCTCGCGCCGCCGTCGTCGGACAAGGCCGGGTGCGCTCACCGAAAGGCAGCGCCCCGCGACGTTCGGTGACCGCCCCGGCGCCCTCGCGTTAGCAGTGCGTGCCAGCACCCACCACAGGGACGGGCCGCCGGCGGCGCGTCCCCGCCGCCGCCCCGCGGCCCGGATACCGCAAGGATTCGGACACCCGCGTCCGACCCGACGAGACCCCCGACGAGGCTTCGGAGCGCGACCCCGAGGCCGCGGCGCACGCCTCCGCGGCGGCGGCTGAGATCGTCCGCTGGGGGACCTTCGCCTGCACCCTGGCCCCGCTCACCCTGCTCGTGTGCGGTTCGCCGTTGCAGACGGTTGCGTTGACCGCGGTCGGCCTGGCCGCGGTCAACGCGTCCTGCCGCGCGCTGCTTCGCTGCTCAGAGCGCATGTACGCCCGCCGGACGACCGGCCGTTGGCCCGTCGGCAGGCCCGAGCCGCACCGCGGACGCCACAGCCGCACCGGCACCGGCCTGCACAGAGGCGGACGGCACACCGGCCGTACCTGACCGTCCGGAACGCCCGACTTCGCACCGGCGCACGACAGTAGGCAGGGGCGCACACCGGGGGTGTGTCCGAATCACGCATGTGATCCCCACTTTTTTCGGCCAACTTTCGCCCCTACAAGGGCCGTTGACGGCGTGACAGCCCAACCGCCCACGACCTGCGCGGAAAGGACCGACGGGCACGTGTGGCCGCATCGGCAGCGGGGCAGGGACGGCATGCGCACTTCCCAGTGGCGTCACCGAATGCGACGCTTCGTGATCGAATGCTTCACGCCAAGTTGCCTTGTCGACATAGCGGCGGGTCTGGAACTCGTCCCGCCGACCTCGTGCGACACAGTAGATTCGATCTTGGCTATCGCCGCGGGGGAAACGTGCAGGACCGAGAAGGACGCGACGATTGAGGGGGGCTGACATCCGGTGAGCGTTCCAAAGAGCCATCAGGACTCGACGAACGGCCCGGCAACGACCCGCAAGCTGGCCGCACGGAGGCGCCGCGAGATCGTGGCGGTGCTGCTCTTCAGTGGCGGACCCATCTTCGAGAGCTCCATACCGCTCTCTGTCTTCGGCATCGACCGCCAGGACGCCGGGGTCCCCCGGTACCGGCTCCTGGTGTGCGCGGGTGAGGACGGGCCGCTGCGGACCACCGGCGGGCTGCAGTTGAGCGCCCCGTACGGACTCGACGCACTCTCCCGCGCCGGGACCGTCGTCGTACCGGCCTGGCGCTCCATCACCCAGCCGCCCCCCGCCGCGGCGCTCGAGGCCCTGCGCCGGGCGCACGAGGAAGGCGCCCGCCTGGTCGGCCTCTGCACCGGAGCGTTCGTGCTGGCGGCCGCCGGCCTGCTGGACGGACGTCCGGCGACGACGCACTGGATGTACGCGCCGACGCTCGCCAAGCGCTACCCGGCCGTCCACGTCGATCCGCGCGAACTGTTCGTGGACGACGGCGACATCCTCACCTCCGCCGGAACGGCGGCGGGCATAGACCTGTGCCTGCACGTCGTGCGCAACGACCACGGCGCGGAGGCCGCGGGTGCGCTCGCACGCCGCCTCGTCGTACCGCCGCGCCGCGGCAGCGGCATGGAGAGCGGGGGTCATCCACGCCATCTGGACCGCTCTTTACCCGAGGAGATCGGTGCGGACCCGCTCGCCGAGGTCGTGGCGTGGGCCCTGGAACACCTGCACGAGCAGTTCGACGTGGAGGCCCTGGCGGCGCGCGCGTACATGTCGCGCAGGACCTTCGACCGCCGCTTCCGCTCCCTGACGGGCAGCGCGCCGCTGCAATGGCTCATCACCCAGCGGGTGCTGCAGGCGCAGCGGCTGCTGGAGACCTCCGACTACTCGGTCGACGAGGTGGCGGGACGCTGCGGCTTCCGCTCGCCGGTGGCGCTGCGGGGCCACTTCCGGCGCCAGTTGGGCTCCTCCCCCGCCGCGTACCGCGCGGCGTACCGGGTCAGGCGTCCTGACAGCGGCAACGGAGGAGGGCACTCGGGAGGGCTCGGAGAGGGCGGACGAGCGGAGGGAGGCCAGGGAGGCTCCGGTACGGCGGGCGGTTCCGGCGGGACGGGCGGCGGCGCGCACAGCGCGGCGGGAGGCTCCACCGGCGGGACGCAGGGCGGCGGCACCGCGCACGGCATGGTTCCGCACCCCGGCCAGTACATGGCCCGCGACCTGCGGGACGCGGCCCGTCCGCACCGTGAGGCCCGGGACGCGCACCAGCCGCGGGAGCAGCGCGAGCACCGCGAGCCCCGTTCGGAGGCCGGGGAGCCGGGGAAGCCGGAATCGGACGCCTGGGCTCCGAGGCTCCCGGGACAGCGGGGCCGGGGCTGAGGGTGTCGACGTAGGGTGAAGCGCATGAATGACCGCATGGTGTGGATCGACTGCGAGATGACCGGCCTCTCGCTGGCCGACGACGCGCTCATCGAAGTGGCCGCCCTGGTCACCGACTCGGAGCTGAACGTACTCGGCGAGGGCGTGGACGTGGTGATCCGGCCTCCGGCACGTGCGCTCGCCTCGATGCCGGAGGTGGTCCGCGAGATGCACATCGCCTCCGGCCTCCTGGACGAACTCGACGAGGGCACGACGCTCGACGAGGCCGAGAAGCAGGTGCTGGCGTACGTGCGCGAGCACGCGCCGGAAGCGGGCCGTGCCCCGCTCTGCGGCAACTCGGTGGGCACCGACCGCGGCTTCCTCGCCCGCGACATGGCGGAGCTGGAGACGCACCTCCACTACCGCATCGTGGACGTCTCCTCCATCAAGGAGCTGGCCAGGCGCTGGTATCCGCGCGCCTACTTCAACAGCCCGCCGAAGAACGGCAACCACCGGGCGCTGGCCGACATCCGCGAGTCGATCGCGGAGCTGCGCTACTACCGGGAGGCGGTCTTCGTCCCGCCGCCGGGTCCCGACTCCGACACCGCCAAGAAGGTCGCCGCCAAGCACGTGGTGCCCCCGGCGTCCTGACCGGGACGGTGTTCCGGCCCCCGGCAAACCCGTGCGCAAGCATCCCGGCCGACCCTGTACACTCTTTCTCGGCCGGTGGGAAGCGCGCCGGTCCGTGGTGGATGTAGCTCAGGTGGTAGAGCACCTGGTTGTGGTCCAGGATGTCGCGGGTTCAAGTCCCGTCATTCACCCTTGAAGATCAAGGCCCTCGCCCGGGTTGCCGGGCGGGGGCCTTGTCGCGTGTGCGGCCCCGCCGGACGGACCCGGTCGGCTCGGTACGGGAGGGGCGCGGCGCCCTCCGAGGACCGGTCCGCCCTGAGCGGCACCGGGTACCCCCATGACCGCCGTACGGCGAGCGGCCGGCCGTGTCCAGGTCGAGGCAGAGGGGGTCGCCCGCGCCCGCGTACAGGTAGCGCCGCACGGGTGAGGGCGTCCGCCGTCGGCTCACCGCCGCCGGGCTGGAGATGCGGGCGCCGTCGCGCGGACCGAGCCTGAGGGAACCGGCGGTGGTCCGGGGAGGCCCAGGAGAGGACGCGACACCGATGGCAGGTACACACGGCCCGCAGGAGCCGCAGGAGCCGGAGGACCCGCGGGGGCAGGGGGAAAGGGACCACGACGGGCCGTTCGAACGTTTCGACCCGGTTCCGGGCTACGGGCCGACGAAGCAGTACCCCGATCCGTACTCCGGCCCCGTGACGGAGCGCCGCACCAACGGCTACGACCACGACCGGCGCCCGCCGCGCAGCGCACGCCGGCGCTTCAGCGCCGTGCGCCTGTGGGCGGGCGGGACCGCCGTCGCGCTCGTCGCGGCGCTGGCGGCCGCCGTGGCGATGCTGCTCGTACGAGGAGTGCTCGACATCCCGGTCTTCGCACCCGAGACGGAGGGGATGCTGGTGGCGGCCTCGACGTGGCCCCTGGCCCTCGGTGCGGCCCTGGCAGCGCTGGCGGCCACGGCGGTGCTGCATCTGCTGCTGCTGGCGACGCCGCAGCCCGGCCGGTTCCTCGCCTGGATCATCGCGCTCGGGACGGCGGCGGCGATGCTGGCGCCGTTCAACTCGACGGCGACCTGGGAGGCGAAGGGGGGCACCGCGGGCGTCTATCTGGTGATCGGCCTGGTCATCGGCACACTCATGTCGACAGTCGCACGCAGCGCCTCTTCCGGACGCGACTGAAGCGCGTCGCTCCCCCGGCCTTCTTGCGACCGCTCGCCGGCCACCGCGCTCCGTGGCAAGGTCCCCACCGGGACACCTCTCCGGTGGGGACCTCTTACTGGCTCGCCGCCGTCCCGCGCCCTAAGCGATCCGGACGCCGTGCCGAGCCAGGTACGTGACGGGGTCGACCTCGGTGCCGTAACCCCGCTGAGCGCGTACTTCGAAGTGCAGATGCGGTCCCGTCGACCGCCCGGTGTTGCCGGATTCGCCGAGCACGGTGTTCGCGCGTACGACCCGTCCCAGCCGGACCGTGATCTTCGACAGATGGGCGAACAGGACGTGCTTGCCGTCCTTCATGTGGACGATCACGGCCTTCCCGTACGACCCCGCCTCCCCCGCGAGTTCGACCCGCCCCGTCCCCACCGATCGCACGACCGTTCCCGGCGAAGCGGCGAAGTCGACGCCTGTGTGATGGCCTGCCGCCCAGCCGCCGGGAACTCCCCACCTGGCCGTCACGGGGGCGGCTCGGGAGATCGGGCGTGTGTAGTCGTCGACAGCGGGCTCGCTCGGCACCTGCTGTCCCTTGCGGACACTTCCGGCCTCGTGGGCCACCGGTTCCGCTCCGCGGTTTCCGCCGGCCGGCGCGGTGCCCGCGAAACCGCATATGGACACGGCCGCGGCGACTGCTCCTGTCAGTATTCGGCGGACGGTACCCGGCTCACGTCGCGTCTCTGAGGTCATACCAGGCAGCAAAGGGCAGCACCGGCAGGGCCGCACGCGGGAGTTGTCCGGAGGGGTGACCGGCTCACTCCCCGTCACATTCAGGGGCGGGCTTCCGGCGCGTACGGATTCCGCCCGCTACCGCGATCCCCCGCCGAGCGCGGCTCAGGACGAACCGCGCCGCACCAGTTCGGTGGGGAGCACCACCGAGCCCGCGGCCGCGCGCCGGCCGTCCCGCGTGGCGGCCCCGCCGGCCCCACCGGCTGAGGGGCCCCGCTCCCGCGCCATCAGGCCCAGAAGCGTCCGCACCATCGCACGTCCCATCTCCTCGATGGGCTGCCGGACGCTGGTCAGCGGAGGGTCCATGTGGCGGGCGACCGCCGAGTCGTCGAAGCCGACGAGCGCCACGTCGGCCGGAACGTCCCGCCCGGCTTCGCGCAGCGCCAGCCGGGCACCGGACGCCATCAGGTCGGAGGCGCAGAAGACGGCGTCCACCTCGGGGGCCCGCTCCAGCAGCTCGCGCATCGCGCGCTTGCCGCCCTCCTCGGTGAAGTCGCCGTGTGCGACGAGCCGTTCGTCGTCCTCACGGCCGGCGGCGAGCAGCGCGGCACGGTGGCCCTCGAGACGGCACTGGGCCACGTACATGTCGAGCGGGCCGGTGATCGTGGCGACGGCGCGGCGGCCACGGCCGATCAGGTGCTCGACGGCGATCTGCGCGCCGCCCACGTTGTCCGAGTCGACGTAGGGCACGGTCTCGGCGCCGCTGCGCCTGCCGCCCAGCACCGCGGGCATCCCCGACTCGACGAGCTGGTCGGGCAGGGGGTCGTCGGCGTGGACGGAGACGAGGAGCACTCCGTCGACGCGGCGGGCCGCCGCGTACTGAGCGAAGCGGTCCCGCTCGTGCTCGTCCCGGATGAGGGTGAGGAGCAACTGCATGGAGCTGTCGGCGAGTTCGGCGCTGACGCCGCGCAGGATGCCGGAGAAGTACGGCTCCGCGAAGAGCTTGGTCTCGGTCTCGGGCACGACGAGCGCGACGGCGTCGGCGCTCCCGGCGGCCAGCGCACGGGCGGCGCCGTTGGGCACGTAGCCGAGTTCGGCCACGGCCGCCTCGACCGCCGCCCTCGTGCGGTCGCTGACACTTGGCGAACCGTTGATGACACGGGAAACGGTGCCCCTGCCGACACCCGCGCGCGCGGCGACCTGTTCGAGGGTCGGCCTGGGCCTTCCCCTGCCCGCGGAACGGGACGTGCGTCCGAGGTGGGCTGCCGCCATCGATCCCTCCCCTCCCTGGTCGGGCCCTCGCCGTGGCGGCCGCCGCCCCTGCTGCTGCGGCCCGCCCGGCTCGGATCATTCAACTACACGAGGTACGGGGCACGTTGCCGCCGTATCTCTTGACACCCCGCCACCTCTCGTGGACTCTTCAACTCATCAAGTATGGGAGCGCTCCCATGATAGCCGCTCCCTTCACAGCCCGTAAGTACGGGAGGGGATGGCACAGCCATGCACACCAGCAGGAACACTTCCCCGCTCCACCGCACCAGCCACCTGCGGCACCGCCCGGGTTCCCGGCGCCTCACCGCCTCAGGGCTCGCCGCCGTGCTCGCCGCGGGTCTTCTCGCGGGCTGCGCGCAGGACGGCGGGGGCAGCGGCTCGGGGACGAGCGCGGACGGCAAGACCGTCGTCTCCGTCGGGGTCTTCGGCGTCTTCGGGTACAAGCAGGCCGGGCTCTACGACGAGTACGAGAAGCTCAACCCCGGCATCAAGATCAAGGAGAACTCGACGGAGCGGAACGAGGACTACTACCCCGCGCTGCTCAACCACCTGACGGCGAACAGCGGTCTGAGCGACATCCAGGCCGTCGAAGTCGGCAACATCAACGAGGTCGCGAACCTGCACTCGGACAAGTTCGTCGACATGGCGAAGGCGGAGGGCGTCGACAAGTCCGCCTGGCTGCCCTGGAAATGGGACCAGGCGAAGGCGGAGAACGGCAAGGTCGTCGGCCTCGGCACGGACATCGGCCCCATGGGCGTGTGCTACCGCAAGGACCTGTTCGAGAAGGCCGGGCTGCCCACCGACCGCAAGGACGTCGCCGAGCTGTGGGCCGGCGACTGGGCCAAGTACGTGGAGACGGGCGAGGACTACATGAAGGAGGCCCCGAAGGGCACGACCTTCACCGACGCCGCCGCGGGCCTCTACAACGGGTCGGTCTCCAGCTACGCCGTCAAGAACTACGACCGGGACGGCAAGCTGATCTACAAGAAGAGCGAAGCCGTCGAGAAGTCCTGGGACCTGGCCATGCAGGCCGTCGAGGGCAAAATGACCGGCAAGCTCAAGCAGTTCGACAAGGCGTGGGACCAGGCGTACGCCAACGGCACCTTCGCCTCCGTCATCTGCCCGCCCTGGATGCTCGGTTACATCAAGGAGAAGTCCGGGCCGAAGGGCGCCGACGCCTGGGACGTGGCCGCACCGCCGCGGCCCGCCAACTGGGGCGGCTCGTTCCTCACCGTCCCGGAGCACGCCAAGAACAAGGACGAGGCCGTCAAGCTGGCCAAGTGGCTGACCGCGCCGGAGCAGCAGGCGAAGCTGTTCGAGAAGCAGGCCAGCTTCCCCAGTTCGAGCAAGGCGCTCTCGCTCCCGGCCGTCGCGGACGCCGAGCACGAGTACTTCGACGACGCGCCCATCGGCGAGATCTTCTCCGACGCGGCGAAGGACATACCGACGGCCGTGCTCGGCCCGAAGGACCAGCTCATCCAGGAGAACATCGGCAACATCGGCATCCTCCAGGTCGAGCAGCAGGGCAAGTCGCCCGAGGAGGGCTGGAATTCGGCGGTGAAGAAGATCGATGACGCTGTCGAGGACTGAGCCCGCGACCGGCTCGCGGAAGCCGCCGGTCCGTCCCGCCGCGAGTGGCGGCGGCAGCCGCGCCGAGGAGCGCCGCAGCCGCCGCTACCGCCGGGACGCCCGGTGGAGCCCGTACGCCTTCATCGCCCCCTTCTTCCTGTTCTTCGCCGCCTTCGGCCTGTTCCCGCTGCTGTACACGGGCTGGGCGTCGCTGCACAACGTCTCGCTGCACGACCCCACGCACATGGAGTGGGCGGGCCTGCACAACTTCTCCCGGCTGTGGGAGGACGAGTTCTTCTGGAACGCCCTGCGCAACACCGCCACGATCGGCGTCCTCTCGACGGTGCCCCAGCTGGCGATGGCACTCGGCCTGGCCCACCTGCTCAACTACCGGCTGCGCGGCTCGATGTTCTTCCGCGTCGTCATGCTCACCCCGTACGCGACCTCGGTCGCCGCGGCGACCCTCGTCTTCGCGCTGCTCTTCGGGCGGGACTACGGGATGATCAACTGGGCGCTGGGGCTGGCCGGTTTCGAGCACGTCGACTGGGAGAACGGCACGTGGACGTCGCAGATCGCGGTGTCGAGCATCGTGATCTGGCGCTGGACGGGCTACAACACCCTCATCTACCTCGCCGCCATGCAGGCCGTACCCGACGACCTGTACGAGTCGGCGGCGATCGACGGGGCCTCGCGGTGGCAGCAGTTCTGGCACGTGACGATCCCCTCGCTGCGGCCGACGATCCTCTTCACCGTCGTCGTCTCCACGATCGGAGCGACCCAGCTCTTCGGTGAACCCCTGCTGTTCGGGGGCTCCCAGACGGGCGGCGGGTCGCACCAGTACCAGACGCTGGGGCTCTACCTGTACGAGCAGGGCTGGTTCAACTTCCACCTCGGCCGGGCCTCCGCCATCGCCTGGACGATGTTCCTGATCCTGCTGGTCATCGGCCTCGCCAACTGGCTGGTCGCCAGGCGCCTGCAGAGGAGCTCGAGCCAATGAGGGAGGTCGGCACGGTGCAGACGGAGACACGGAACCAGACGCCGGAACCGCCCACGGGCCCCGGCACGGCGCAGGGCACACCCGCACCGGGCGAGGGCCCGTCCGGCGGGCGCGGCGGCAGGACCGTCACGACGAAGCGGGCGGGCACCGCGGGCAGGCATCTGCACGCGGGGCGGCTGACCTACGCGGTCCTCTCGCTCTTCACGCTCGGTTCGCTCTTCCCGCTGGTGTGGACGGCGATCGCCGCGTCCCGCGACAACCAGCGGCTGGCCGAGACGCCGCCGCCCTTCTGGTTCGGGTCGAACCTCGTCCCGAACATGACCACCGCGTGGAACGACGCCAACATGGGCAAGGCGCTGCTCAACACCTTCGCGGTGGCCGGCACCGTCGCCGTCAGCACGGTCGTCTTCGCCACGCTCGCCGGCTACGCCTTCGCGAAGCTGCGCTTCCGCGCCAGGAACGCGCTGCTGCTGACGGTGATCGGCACGATGATGGTGCCGCCCCAACTCAGCGTGGTGCCGCTGTACATGGCGGTGGCGAAACTGGAGTGGGCGAACCAGCTGCAGGCGGTGATCCTGCCGTTGATGGTGAGCGCCTTCGGGGTGTTCTTCATGCGGCAGTACCTCGTGAACGCCCTGCCCACCGAACTCGTCGAAGCGGCCAGGGTGGACGGCGCGCACAGCCTCCGCGTCGTGTGGCACATCGTCTTCCCGGTGGCCCGGCCCGCGATGGCGGTGCTGGGGATGCTGACGTTCGTGATGGCCTGGAACGAGTTCTTCTGGCCGGTCATCGCACTCACCCAGGACAACCCGACCGTGCAGGTGGCGCTGACGGGACTGGGCCGGGGCTACATCCCGGACGAGTCCGTGATCATGGCGGGAGCGTTCCTGGGGACGCTGCCGCTGCTCATCGCCTTCGCCCTGTTCGGCAAGCAGATCGTCGGCGGCATCATGCAGGGCGCGGTGAAGGGCTAGGACGTGTCCTAGGGCCTGTCTGACACATGGCGCCGTCCGCCGCAGGCGGTGCTCGCGGCGGATGGTGCGTGCAGCCGCAAGGCGGAGGATCGCCCTCGTAGTGGGCTACTCGGTCGATGCGACAACGCAGCGGATGTGCGTGCCAGTCGTCGCGAGCAAGGCGAGATGTGTCAGACAGGGCCTAATACGTACCGGCGGCGGGGTCCGGGCTCCCCTATGGCCCGGGCGGGCCCGCCGCCGGCCGCGACCCGCCGCCCATGGCTCCGGCACACCTGTCCCGATGTGCGCCTCACCCCACTGACCGCACCTCTTCACGTCCTCGAATGGGAGCGCTTCCATGACCACGTCCCCCCTGTCCCCCGACGCCGCCCCGCAGCCCTCTCCGCAGTCCCCGGGCAGCGTCTCCCCCGCGGCCGGCCCGGCCGTGGCGGATCTCCGCTTCCCGTCGGGCTTCATGTGGGGCTCGTCCACCTCCTCGTACCAGATCGAAGGCGCGGCCGCGGAGGACGGGCGGACCCCCTCGATCTGGGACACCTTCTCGCACACCCCCGGCCGCACCGAGGGCGGCGACACAGGCGACGTGGCCTGCGACCACTACCACCGCTTCCGCGACGACGTCGCGCTCATGTCGCGGCTGGGACTGGGCGGTTACCGCTTCTCCGTCTCCTGGTCCCGCGTGCAGCCCACCGGGCGGGGCCCGGCCGAGCAGCGGGGCCTCGACTTCTACCGCTCCCTCACGGACGAGCTGCTGGAGGCGGGCATCACCCCCGTCCTCACCCTCTACCACTGGGACCTCCCGCAGGAGCTGGAGGACGCCGGCGGCTGGCCGGAGCGCGACACGGCGCTGCGCTTCGCCGACTACGCCCGCCTCGTCGCCGACGCGCTCGGCGACCGGATACAGCTGTGGACCACCCTCAACGAGCCCTGGTGCAGCGCGTTCCTGGGGTACGGCTCGGGCGTCCACGCCCCCGGCCGCACGGACCCCGCCGACGCGCTGCGCGCCGCACACCACCTCAACCTGGCGCACGGCCTGGCCACCCAGTCGCTGCGGGACGTCCTCCCGGCGTCCGCCGAGGTGATGGTCAGCCTCAACCCCGCAGCCGTACGCCCTCGTTCGGAGTCCGCCGAGGACCGGGACGCCGCCCGCCGCATCGACGCGCTCGCCACGCGCGTCTTCACCGGGCCGATGCTGCACGGCCGTTACGACGAGGACCTGCTCGCCGACACCGCGCGGATCACCGACTGGTCCTTCGTGCGGGACGGCGATCTGGCCGCCGCGCACCAGCCGCTGGACGGGATCTGCGTCAACTACTACACCCCGTCGGTGGTTTCGGCGGTCGAGCCCGACGAGGACGGGCCTGCCCCGGAGCGCCGCGACGGGCACGGCGCGAGCGAGCACTCGCCCTGGCCGGGCGCGGACCGCGTCGTCGCCTTCCACCAGCCGCCGGGCGAGCAGACGGCGATGGGCTGGAGCATCGACCCCGGCGGACTCACCGAGCTGCTGCACCGCTTCCACCGCGAGGCCCCGGACGTGCCGCTCTACATCACGGAGAACGGTGCCGCCTACGCCGACGAACCGGACGGCGAGGGCCGGGTGCACGACCCGGAGCGCATCGCCTACGTCCACGAGCACCTCGCCGCCGTGCACCGTGCGCTGGAGGAAGGAGTGGACGTGCGCGGCTACTTCCTGTGGTCGCTGATGGACAACTTCGAGTGGGCGTACGGGTACGGGAAGCGGTTCGGCATCGTCCACGTCGACTTCGCCACCCAGGTGCGCACGCCCAAGTCCAGCGCCCACTGGTACGCGGACGTGGCCCGTACGGGGCGGCTTCCGGCCCTGTGACCCCGGCGGGGAGTGGACGCAGGCGGGCGTAGGGCCCCGTGCCGGGCGGGATGTCCGGCACGGGGCCGCTCCGGCCGGGGGAGGGAGGACGGGTGGGGCGCAGGGATGTGGGGGGAAGGTCTGCGCCCCACCCTGACCGGGGGCGGCCTGGTGGCGTGCGGCCCTGAGGACCGGGCGGCACCACGGGCTCAGGACCGCGAACCGCGACTGCCTATCAGCCCGTGAAGGCCCTCGTGAAGTCGTTCTCTCCCTGCTCGATACTCGAACAGGTCGCATCCGCCTCGTCCTTGGGCCCTCCGGGGCAGGGCTTGTCGCGAGTGGCAGACCACATCGACAGCCACGCGAGGTTCTTCTCCCGGGCGAACTGCGCGACCTCGGCGGCGTCTTCGGGGGTGAAGACCTCCACCACGACGTCGTTGACACCGATCATCGGGGTGACCGCGACCGTCCGCCACGCCTCGGCGTCGTCCTCGATCCCCAGCGCCGTCTTCACCTGCGCCTGGGTCGCTGTGGCGGCTTCGAGTGCGTACTCGCCCATGTCGCCGTCGTAGGAAGGCCCGTAGTCCATCGCCATGATGTTGACGGCGGAGACGTCGACGCCGTTCGCCGCGGCGTTCTCCAGCAGCGCGGTACCTTCCGGCGTCAGGCCCTCGGGGAGCACCGGCAGGGTGACGGAGACGTCCAGGTCCGGGTGCGCCTCCTGGAGTTGTGCGATCGCCTGGGCGCGGCGGGTGTTCGCCGCGGTGTCGGGGAGGGCGGCGCCCTCGATGTCGAAGTCCGCCTTCTTCAGGTCGAACGCCTCGACGACCTCTCCGTACGCCTTCGCCAGCTCGTCGGCCGATCCGCAGACCAGGCCGAGTTCGGAGCCGCTCGCACCGCCGAAGGAGATCCGCACGTCGCCGCCCATGGCACGCAACTCCTCCACCTGCTGCGCCACGGCGTTGTCGCCCAGCTCCTGCACCCCTCCCCACTTGGGCGTGCAGCCGCCGCCGGACGTGACGAAGGCGAGGTTGTACTCCTTCACCCCTGTCTCCCCGGCGTTCCCGAGGAGGTCGTAGGAGGGTTCGAGCGAGACGTCGACGTACGGAGTGAACGCGCCCGCTGCCGTGCGGCTCCCGTCTGTACCGCTCGCCACCTGCGCGCCGCTGCGGTCCGCTCCGGCGGCGCTCGCGCTGCCTGCGGTCGTCAGCGCGGAGCCGAGGACCATGACGGCGACGGACACCACCGACGCGAACCTGATGCGGCTGGTGCGACCGATACGACTGGTGCGGCTGGTGCGGCGTCTGCCGCGCCGGGAGTGTGCTGATGCTGCCTCGTGGGTCATCCTCGACCGCCTCGTGTGGGGGGTGGGTGTGACTCGGACGAGGAGCAAGCTAGCGACGGCGACTCGGGCAATTCCCCCGTACCGGACGCACGCCGGAGGAGTTGAGCCACGCTTAAGCCACGGAAATGGCCTGGTTAGGGAAGGGCGGGAGCGGCAGGGTGAAGAAGCCGACACGTACCGTCAACGTCCGCCGGGGCGCCGCCCGTTCGGCCGGACACGTCCGTCCGCGGCTTAGCTGTCAGGTCATGGTGCCGCGCCGCGGCGAATACCTCAGCCGCCGCTCCGACTTGCGGCGCCCGCGGCGCCTGCCCGTCTCCTCCCCGGCCCCGTTCAGGGTCAGCCACACGCGCACTTCCGTACCCCCGAGCACCGAGGGGCCGATCCGCACGTCGCCGCCCGTCGACTCGGCCACCCTGCGCACGATGTCGAGTCCCAGCCCCGTCGAACCGGGTTTGCCGTCGCCGTGGCCGCGCAGCAGTGCCGCGTCCGGGTCCGCGATGCCGGGCCCGGCGTCCGAGACCAGCACGATCACCGAGTTGCTGGCGGCACCGCCGTGGTGCACGTCGACGGAGAAGGCCGTCCCCTCGGGGGTGTGCCGGAAGACGTTGCCGAGCATCGCGTCGAGCGCGGCGGCGAACTCGGCCCGGGCCACCGGCACCCGTACGGGGTGCTCCACACCGGCCAGGCGCGCCTCGCGGCCCTCGTCCTCGGCCAGCGCGGACCAGAAGGACATGCGGTCGCGTATCACCTCCGCCGCGTCGCAGGCCGCGGACTCCAGTCCGCCCGTCGACTGGGCGCGCTGCTCCCGCTGTTCGCGCGCGGTGCTGATGATCTGGTCGACCTCGCTCTCCAGCTTCGCGACGGCCTCGCGGGTGTGTGCCGCGGCGTCGCCGTCGCCGAGCGAGGCCGCGTTGAGACGGAGCACGGTCAGCGGCGTACGCAGCCGGTGCGAGAGGTCGGCGGCCAACTCCCTCTCGTTGGCCAGGAGTTGTACGACCTGATCCGCCATGGCGTTGAACGCCACGGCTGCGCTGCGCAGTTCACGCGGCCCCTCCTCCTGGACCCGCACGCCGAGCCGTCCCTCACCGAGGGAGCGGGCCGCGGCGGCCAGGCGCCCCGCGGGACGCACCATCAGCGTCCCCAGCCTGTCCGCGACGGCCACGGAGCCCAGGATCAGCGCGATCCCGACGCCCGCGATGATCAGCCAGGAGGTGGTCACACCGTGGGTGACCTCCTCGTTGGAGATGAACACCTCCACCACGGCGAACTCCCCGCTCGCCACAGCCGTCGGCCGCAGCAGCGTGTAGCCGCCGGGCACCTGGACCGTGGAGGCGCGTCCCTTGCGGCGGGCGGTCGCAACCTGCTCGTCGGTGGCCCGCTGCCTGCCGATCTCGACGGGCGGCCTCCCGGCCTCTCCGGTGGCGGTCTGCTTCGAGGACGTCGGCACGTGGACGGCGATCCGCCCGTCACCGCCCGCCTCCGTGCTGGCGACCGCGATCTCCAGCTGCTGCTTGTCCGTGGTGATCGCGAGCACCGGCCCCACCGTGGCGGCCTGACGCTCGGCGTTGGAGTACGCGCGGTCCCGCGCCGTCTCCTTCACCACCATCGCGAGGGGCACGGCGAAGGCGATCACCACCATGGCGGTGACGGCGAGGCACACCTTCACCAGTGCCCATCTCATGCCCGCGGTTCCTTCCTCATGGCTGCCGCTCCCTCGGCGCTTCCAGCTTCACGCCGACTCCCCGCAGCGTGTGCAGGTAGCGGGGCCGCGCGGCGGTCTCCCCCAACTTCCGCCGCAGCCAGGAGAGATGGACGTCGATCGTCTGGTCGTCCCCGTAGGACTGCTGCCAGACCTGGGCGAGCAGATCCTTGCGGGCCACCACGACACCCGGGCGTGCGGCGAGGAAGGCCAGCAGGTCGAACTCGCGCCGGGTCAGATCCAGCAGCGTCCCGTCCAGCTCGGCCTGCCGGCGCAGCGGGTCGATGACGAGCCCGCCCACCCGCAGCACCCCGGCGTTGTCACCGTGGCCGGATCCGTTCCCCGCCCCTCCTCCCCGCGAGCGGCGCAGCACGGCCGACATGCGGGCCGAAAGATGCTCGACGGAGAAGGGCTTGACGAGGTAGTCGTCCGCACCGTCGTTGAGCAGCCGGACGATCTCGTTCTCGTTGTCGCGCGCGGTGGCGATGATCACCGGTACGTCGGTGATGCCGCGGAGCATCTTCAGCGCCTCGGATCCGTCGAGGTCGGGAAGGCCCAGATCGAGGATGACGACGTCGAATCCGACCTGCGCCACCTCGCGCAGGGCCTCAAGTGCCGTACCGACGCTGCGCACCGCGTGCGAGGCGTCAGTGAGGTGCCGGATCAGAGCGGAGCGGACGAACTGGTCGTCCTCGACCACGAGCACACGAGCCATGGCGGCACGTTACGCCATCCTCCTTCCGAGTGAACGGGACAGCGCTATGGTGACCGGGATGGGACGACCACTGGTGCACGCGGCAGCGTGGTTTCTGGCCACGAGCGCGGCGGTGACACTGTCCTGGTTCGGGGTGCACACGGTCCTCGCCGGGACGGAGTACGACCCGCCGCGCACGCTGCCCCTGTCCGACGAGGCGTCGACGGCCCGCCCCGGTGCTCCCGGCACCCAGGAGCCGGAGCCCCCGCCCTCGCGTTCCCCGAAGCCGCCCCCGGGTTCGCATTCCTCGAAGCCGCCCGAGAAACCGTCCCCCAGCGGTACCGGCGGCACCGGAAAGCCGCAGCCGCAGCCCCCTCAGACCGAGGAGCCGGCGCCCGAGGGCGATGTCCGCGGCACCGATGTCCCGGGCGGACGCGCCGTGTTCGACATGAAGGACGACTACGCGACGCTCGTCTCGGCGACCCCGGACGACGGCTGGGACACGCAGGTCTTCAAGGACACCACGTGGATCCGGGTGACCTTCTCCAAGCACGGCGCCCCCTCCCATTCCGTGTTCTGCCGGTGGGACGACGGGCCGCCGCGCATCGAGACCTTCCAGGGCTGAACTCCGGCTGATCCACGGGGCCGAACCGGCGGCGCACGCACGCCTGCTTCCGGCCCCGCGTCCGGCCTCAGTCGAAGACGCCCTCGGGCGGCGTGGGTGAGGGGAGCGCCGTCGCGTCCGTGACGGCCGCGGCTCCGGCGGCGAACCCCTCCAGCGCGGCGCCGTGTTCGACCCTCGCCGACCGGGGGTCCGCCGCGGCGCGGCGCGTGAGTTCGGCGTACGGCAGCTGACCGTCCGCGCCGACGAGGATTCCGTTGCCGAAACGGCGCCCGCGCAGCACCGCCGGCTCACCGATCAGCGCGGCATGCGTGAACGAGGCCCGCACGGTGGCGACTTGGGAACGGAGATGCGCCGGCGGAGGGCGCCGCCCCCCGGTCCCGGCCTGCTCCCGCGCGTCGGAGGAACCCGGCCCGTCGGCGATGTTCGCGACGTACAGCCCGCCGGGCGTCAGTACCCGGCGCACCTCCTGGAGGAACTCGGCGCTCGTGAGATGGGCGGGAGTGCGGGCGCCGCTGAAGACGTCGGCGACGACGAGGTCCGCCCACTGTCCGGGAAGCTTCCCCAGCCCCTCGCGGGCGTCGCCGCCGCGCACCCGTATGCGCCAGCCGCGCTCCAACGGCAGTGCGTCGCGGACGAGTTGCGTCAGCGCGGTGTCCTGCTCGACAACCTGCTGCGTGGAGCGCGGCCGGGTCGCCGCGACGTAGCGGGCGAGGGTGAGGGCGCCCCCGCCGAGGTGCAGCACGTGCAGCGGACGTCCGGGCGGGGCGGCGGCGTCGATGACGTGGCCGATCCTGCGCTGGTAGTCGAACCCGAGGTACTCCGGGTCGGCGAGGTCGACGTAGGACTGCGGGGCGCCGTCGAGGAGCAGCGTCCAGCCGTCCGCGCGGTCGGGATCGGGCCGCAGCTCGGCGGTTCCGCCGCCGACGCGCTCCGTCAGCGCCTGCCGTGCCCGACGCCCCCGGCCGCCGCGCTCCTGGCCGCCGCCCTTTCCGGTACCGCCCCGGTTGCTCCTCGCCACACGGCCAGTATCGCCGAACGGGCTTCGTGTCCGGCGTGGTGGACCGTCCGCCACCGGCCCTCACCCTGTGGCAGGCGCCGGCCGGCGCGGGATCATCCGCGGCGGCCGCGCCTCGGCGCGGATCTCAGCCGCAGCTGTCGGCGGCCTTGATCGTGCGGGCCGCCTCACCGAGCGCGGCACGCAGCAGCGACGCGTCCGTGGCCACCCCGAAGGCGCCCTCGGGCGGCACGAGCCACCCGGCGTCCGGTGCGGGGAGTTCCTGCGCGGCCGTCCGGGGACGTCCGGGTGTCTGGGTGCAGGAGCTGCCGGGCAGGTCCCAGCACGCGGCGGTGCCCGGAGGTACGAGGAAGCCGAGGGTGTCGCCCGCTCCGTCGCACAGCACCGGGCCGAGTCCGTCCCGCAGCCGCAGGATGTCCACGGCCTCCAGACCCTGGCGCACGGGCACGGTCACCAGATCGCACGGCACACCGCCGGCGGCAGCTCGGACTACCGGGCCGCTCTCCTGCATCGAGACCCCTCCTTGGACCTGCTCCGCAGTGGTCATGCAGGGATAAACGTCTCGGAACGTCAACAGGTACGGCATATGACGCCCACAAAGGATGGCACTTCATGGCAGATCACGGGTGAGATATCCGGTTTGCCGCCGAACAGTGCGTGTTGACCATGTCACAGCCTGTACCGTCCGGCCATGGCGTCGTCACCTTCTGCGTCACAGGGCCCGCCCCGCGTGCCCAACACCGCGTTCCGGCGACTGCGCGGCACACGCTCGCCGGCCGAGTTCGCGGCCGCCGTGCGCCGGGCGGCGCGGGCCATCGGCGAACAAGTCGCTTGCGACGCCCGGTACATCGGGCGCGTGGAGGCCGGCGAGATCCGCTGCCCCAACTACGCCTACGAACGTGTCTTCCTGCACATGTTCCCGGGCCGCACGCTGACCGACATGGGCTTCGCCCCCCGAGAGGCCGTCCGCGGCCGGGGGGCACGCCCCGGAGAGGCTTACGGAGGTGACAATTCAGCGCCACAACTGACGCCCCGTCAAGGGCAATCCCGTACCCTCTTCGGCCACAGGAGCCCCTCTGGTCACACTGGCCCCAGCGACACCGGTTTCACCAGCGATGCCCCTGACGAGTGCCACAACTCGCCTGCCTGCCAGATCTGTTCAGAATGTCCCGAGATCCACGAGGAGAGCGACGTGCTACGTCGCGCGTTCATGATCAACGGCCCGGCGGCCGCCCTGGCCGCCATGCCCGCGACCACCGGCGGCCGCCCCTCGGCTGCGCGCCCGCACCGCCGCATCGGCGAATCCGAGGCCGAGAGCCTGGAGCACGCCGTACGCCGCATCCGCCTGCTCGACGACCGGCACGGCGCCGGCAACCTCTACCGGCAGGCCGGCGACTCGTTGCGCGCCGCCTACGAACTCCTCGACGCGGGCGTCCCGCAACGCCAGTCCGTCACCGACCGCGTCCATCACGGCGCCGGTGAACTCGCCATCTCCGTCGGCTGGTTGGCTCACGACTCGGACCGGTACGGCGACGCCCGCTCCCACTACGCCGAAGCGCTCGCCACCGCCCGGGTCGCCTCCGACCCCGCGCTGGAGGCCCACGCCTTCTGCAACACCGCGTTCCTCGCCCGCGACGCCGGCCGGCCCCGCGAGGCCGTACGCGCCGCGCAGGCAGGGCAGCAGGCGGCCAAACACCTCGGCTCGGCGCGGCTGTTGTCGCTTCTCACCATGCGGGAGGCGGGAGGCTGGGCCGGCCTGGGCGACACCTCCGCCTGCAACGAGGCTCTGGGCAGGGCGCACACCCTCTTCGACCGCGGCACCTCGGACACCGACCCCGCGTGGATGAGCTTCTTCGGCGAGGCCGAACTCGCGGGCCTCGAAGCGCAATGCCGCTCCGCGCTGCACGACTGGGAGCGCGCGGCGGAGGACGCCCGTCGCGCCGTCGACCTCCAGGACCCGCATTTCGTGCGCAACAAGGCCCTTTTCACAGCCGAGTTGGCGGGCGACCTCGCCGCGATGCGCCGCCCCGAGGAGGCTGCGGACGCCGGCAGCAAGGCCCTGGCGCTGCTCGGGCCCGTGCAGTCCTCGCGCATCAGCTCGATGCTGGACAAGACGGCGGAGCGGCTGCGCCCGTACGCCGGCGAGAAGACCGTCGGTGATTTCCTCGCCCGGCAGGAGAAGAACAGGCAGGAGAACAGGGTTCCCCGCCCGCGCACGGCCTGACGGTACGCGGCACGCGGCGCGACGAGCCGGCGGGCCCGGCGAGCGGTTCGCGGGCTCCGGCCTCAACGCTGAGGGGCCGCGGCCTGCGAGTGGCGGGTGCCGGGTGGCGGGTGGCGGGTGGCGGGCCCGGGGCGCGCGTCAGTCCAGGTGGCCCGTGTCGTTCCAGCGTTCGACGGCCGGCTTCCCGTAGGCCCAGCCCAGCACCGACAGCGACGCGGGCGAGAGCGTCAGGCAGTGGCCGAAGTAGGTCTCGTGCCCGAGCCAGCGGGCACCGAGGACGCGCAGCACGTGCCCGTGGGCGAAGAACAGCACGTCGCGGTCCGCCGAGCGCACCCACTCGACGACGCCGTCCACGCGTGAGGCGATGGCGGCGGGGCTCTCGCCCTCGGGGGCGCCGTCCCGCCAGATCAGCCAGTCGGTGCCCGTCCGCTCACGGATGTGCTTCGTCGTGAGCCCCTCGTACGCGCCGTAATCCCACTCCCTGAGCGCGTCCCAGGTGACGGCCCGGTCGCCGAAGCCCGCCAGGTCGCAGGTGTCGCGAGCCCTCGACAGCGGGCTGGTGCGCACCTCTGCGCCGGAAAGCCCGTCCCACGGCGGGTCGTAGAGGCGGCGGCCGAGGCGTTCGGCGTCGCGGCGCCCCGCGTCGAGCAGCGGGACGTCGGTCGTCCCCGTGTGCTGTCCGGTGGCCGACCACTCGGTCTCACCGTGCCGGACCAGCAGGATGCGCGCTGCCATGGGACTCCTCTTCCACCGTCGATGGGAACGTCCGGACGCCGTACGGGCGTTGGGGACCGCGCGGGCCGTCGCGACGCGCGGTCCGTGCTCGCCGCCCCTCGGCGCGCGGCACGGCCCCGCCCGCTTCTCCCATGGTGGCCGGAGCGCCGCCCGGCATGCCCGCGGGCGCGCGGAGGACGGACGCACCCGCTGTCCGCAACCGCCGAACGGGGCGTCGCGATGTCGCCTGTCAGCAGTGGATGCCAGACTTCCGCAGGTACTGCAGTCTTCTCCGAGGCGAACGCCGATGACCCACACCGACGGCAGCGCCGCACTGCGCCGGCGCCTCGCCGAGCTGCGCGGCGGTCCCGAAGTCCTGCCGCGCCCGCTGGACGCCCGCGCGCTGGCGGCCCTCGCCGCGAATCCGGGGTGCCGACGCCGGGCCCTGCTGGACGGCGCCGGGGTCGACAAGGCCGCGCTCGCACAGGCGTTGGGCGCCCCCGCCCCCTTCGGGCAGTCGCAGTTCGCCTTCGCGCGCGGCAATTCCTTCGAGGCGAAGGTCAAGGCGGACGGCGGTGCCGAGCTGATCCGGCTGCTGTGCGCGTCAACCGGCGAGACGCCACCCGATGCGGGCGCCGTCGCCGTCCCCGACCTCTCCGCGGACGGGCCCGCCGGGCGCACGGCACGCACCCGCGCGGCGCTGTTCCCGTCGGCGCACGCGCAGGATCCGCCCGCTACGCAGGATCCGCCGGCGCAGCCCCAGGAGGAGACGGCGGACGAGGGCGGTCCGGGCGGGTGGTCGCTGCTGTACCACCCGATGCTCGCGCTCGAGGTCGCCGGTTCGACGGCGTACCTGGAGCCCGACGCGATCGCTGTGCACCCCGACGGCAGCTGGACGGTCGTCGAGATCAAGTCCTTCCCGATCCTCGACGGTTCGGCCGACGCGGCGAAGGTCGGAGCGGCCGCGCGCCAGGCCGCCGTCTACGCGCTGGCCCTGGAGGAGGCCGCCCCCGGCGGTCAAGCCCCGGTCCGGGAGCGGGCGTTGCTGGTATGCCCCCGGGACTTCACGAACCTGCCGACCGCGCACGGCGTCGACATCCGCAGGCAGCGCGCCACGACGCGTCGCCAACTCGCCCGCCTCACGCGGCTGGAGGAGATCGCCGCCGAGGTCCCGGAGGGCACGGTCTTCGACCCGTCCCGTCCGGCGGAGCAGCTCTCATCGGCCGTCGAGTCGGTGCCCGCCGCCTACGCCCCCGAATGCCTCTCCAGCTGCGAACTCGCCTTCCACTGCCGCGAACGCGCCCGCGCGGCGGGGGCCGTCGAGTCGCTGGGCAGGTCGATCCGCGGCGAGCTCGGCGGCTTCACCACGATCGACGCCGTCCTGGAGGCAGCCGGCCTGGGCCCGGGGTCCGGGAGCGGCGCCCCGAACGGCGACGCGTCGCCGCGGGCCGCGGAGCAGGCCGCGGACGCGGACGGAGAGCGCGCCGATCCCCCCGGGTCGGCCCTGCGCCGCGCCGCCCGGCTCCGCTCCGAAGCGCTCGGGGAGGCGATGTGCTGACCGTCCGCCCCGGCAGCCGGACCGGGCGCTGTCTCCGTAAGGCGCGCCATCGGGAGGCGACGTGTCGCTGATGTCCGCGCTGGCGCGCATGGAGGCAGCGGCCGCGGGGCGCGCCCGGCCGCGTGCGACCGTCCGCCATCGGCATCTGGCCGAACGCCCCCTGGTCTTCGTGCCGTTGACCACTGCGGGAGAGGCCGGGGCGCCGCTCGGCGCTCTCGCCGGCACCGACCGCGCAGGCCCCGAACTGCTCGTCGTCCCCCAACCGCGCGACAGGGACCGGCGCTGGGCGTTCCTCGCCCGGCTGGCGGGAGTGCTCCTCCCCCACCTCGAATCCGCCCTGGACGACGTCGAGTTCGAGGAACGGAAGGAGACCGACCCCGAGACGGGCAAGAAGGTGACCGTCCAGGCCGAACTGTGCGTGGACGCACCGCAGTTGCTCGTGCCGAACGGGCCCGGCGTGGAGTTCGTCCGGCTGCTCGGCCGCTCGATGCGCTTCCGCCGCACGGCCGAGGACGACCCGGACGCCGCCTACCCCGCTCCGCCGCGCGTACCGCTCCTCGGGCGCTGGCTCACGCAGTACGGAGAGCGTGCCCGGGTCCCCGGATCGTGCCTGCTGATGTCCATGACGGAGCTGCTGTCGCGGCACTGGGCCACGGGCCAGAGCGCCCTGGAGGACCAGCACTTGGGGGCGCTGCTCGCGTGGATCGACCCGCCGGAGGGTCTGACGGGAGCCGAGGCGGCGCTGCGCGCGGAGACCGGACGGGACGCCGAGGGCCAGCTCCTGTGCCCGCCCGCCGGCCCGGCCACGGACCCCGCCTTCGACAACAAGCTCCTTGCGCCGGCCGTGGCCCGCTTCGACGCCGGGGTGCACGGCGCGGAGGAAGAGGTACGGGCGCTGATCGAGTCGCAGCTGAGGCCCACCTGGGAGGCGGTGTGGCGGGGCGTCGACCTGCTGCGCGGCCTGCCGGAGGGAGAGCGGGTGCCCGAGCGCTTCAAGCGCGACCGCTGGTCCTACACGGGCCACCGCGACCGCGTGCGCAGCGGCGAACCGCCCCAGCCCCGCCGCGACGACGCCGTCACGGCGGCCGCCAAACTCGCCGCGCGCGAGCAGGCGCAGGCCCGGCTGGAGGCCCAGGAGGCGCTCGACGACCCGCTGGTGATGGCCGAACGCCGCCTGGCGGGCGAGGCGTTCGAAGGGGAGGTCGTCGAGGTGGAGGTGGCCTGGTCGGAGGGGAAGCGGCCCATGCCGCGCCCCCTCGTCACCCTGCGGACCACCGACCGGCCCCACCTGAGCGAGGGCGGCAAGGTGCACCGGACGATGGACGAAGGCGCCCGCCAGAGCGCCGAGTTCGTCGACGGGCACGGCCCGGGCACGCTGACGCTCCGGCTGACGAACGGCATGGGCCGGAGCAAGGAGCCGGCCCCCGGCACGGTCCCCGAGAAGGGCGACCGCCTGTGCTGGACGCTCTTCGAGCACTCCCCGCGCGGCGGCCCGGGCCTGCCCGACGTGGAGGACACGCCCTGGACGCACGGCGGCCCGCCGTCCGAGAGCCCGCCTGCCGCGCCCGCTCCCACCGAAGCCGCCGGCTCTCCGGACTCCGGCAGCACGGCCGGTCCGGAAGGACGGGCCGGCGGGCGCACGGCCGCGCCCCTCCCGCTCCCCGACCCCGTCACCAGTGAGGACCTGCTGTGAGCGCGCCTCCCCGCCCCGCGGGCGCCGACCCGGCGGTCGGGCCGGCAGCCCCGGCCCGGTACCCCTCGGCCGACGCCGCTTCCCCGTCCGAGGCCGCCGCCGGGGCCACCGGAGCGATCCTCCACGACGCTCTGCACAGCGCCTCCCGCGGCGTCGTCGTGGACTCGCCGCCCGGCGCCGGGAAATCGACGCTCGTCGTACGGGCCGCACGCGAACTGGCCGCGACGGGGCGCCCGTTGATCGTGATCGCCCAGACCAACGCCCAGGTCGACGACCTCGTCGGCCGGCTGGCGGACGCCGACCCGGAGCTGCCCGTCGGCCGCCTGCACAGCAGCGAACCCCGCCCCTACGACCCCGCCCTGGACGAGCACGCCGCGGTCGTCACCTCGGCCAAGATCGCCGATCTCCGCGAGCTGCCGATCGTCGTGTCGACCGCAGCCAAGTGGGCCTGGGTGAAGACGGAGACGCCCTGGCCGCACGCGATCGTCGACGAGGCCTACCAGATGCGCTCCGACGCCCTGCTCGCCGTCGCCGGGCTCTTCGAGAAGGCCCTCTTCGTCGGCGATCCGGGCCAGCTCGACCCGTTCAGCCAGGTGGGTGCCGAGCAGTGGGCGGGGCTGACCTACGACCCGTCCGCGAGCGCCGTCACGACCCTCCTCTCCCACAACCCCGGACTGCCCCAGCACCGCCTCCCGGTCTCCTGGCGGCTGCCCTCCTCCGCGGCTCCCCTGGTCTCGGCGGCGTTCTACCCGTACACCCCCTTCCGCAGCGGCACGGGCCCCGGGGACCGCTCGCTCAGCTTCGGCGCCCCCTCGGACGGCACACCGGTGGACCGGGTGGTCGACGAGGCGGCGGCCTCCGGCTGGGGCCTGCTCGAACTGCCCTCCCGCACGACTCCGCGCACCGACCCGGAAGCCGTGGACGCCGTGGCCCGGGTCGTACGGAGCCTGCTGACCCGGCGCGGCGCCACCACGGACGAGCGCTCGGACGCGCCCACGCCCCTGACCGCCGACCGCGTCGCCGTGGGCACCGCCCACCGGGACCAGGCCGCGGCCGTCCGCGCCGCTCTGGCCGCGCTCGCCGCGGACGAGGACACCGCCGACGCGGGTCTCACGGCCGTCGCCGTGGACACCGCGAACCGGCTCCAGGGACGGGAGTTCGACGTGACGGTCGTCCTCCACCCGCTGTCCGGACGTCCCGACGCGACCGCGTTCCACCTGGAGACCGGACGGCTGTGCGTGCTGGCCTCCCGTCACCGGCACGCCTGCATCGTGGTCTGCCGGGCGGGCGTCCCCGAACTGCTCGACGAGCATCCCAGTACCGAGCCGGTCCAGCTGGGGGTCACGGTGAAGTTCCCCGACGGCTGGGAGGCGAACCACGCCGTGCTCTCCCACCTCGCGGCGCACTCGGTGCCGTGGGAGCGGTGAGCCCCGCGTGCGCCCTCGCTCGCGCCCGCGAGCCCGGAGGCCCTCTGCACACGGGCAGGGAAAGCAGGACAATGGTCGACGGCCACGACAGATGGAGGTAGCCACCATGCCCGAGCCGCATTCGGCTCCGGACCCGCGCGGGGGCAGTCCGCGCTTCCGCCGTCCGGCACCGCTGCTCTTCGAGCCCGCCGAGAAGCAGGGGGACGGCGAGCAGTTCTTCGACCTGGAGGCGATCAGCGACCCCCACGAGCTGCTGGAACGCTCGACGGAACTCGCACTCGCGTTCCGGGCGGCCGCCGACCGCGCCGTGGAGTTCCAGGCGATGGCCGCTGCGCAGCTCGCGGACCCCAAGCGCTTCGACAAGCTGTCGGACGCGGCCATCGCCGAGCAGGGCGACTGGGCCGAGGACTACGCCCGCAAGATGATCGAGTTCGGACGCGAGCTCCTCGCGGACCGCGGCCCCGAGTAGGCCCGTCCGGCGGGACGGGCGGTCCGGCCGGCGCGCACCGCGCCGGAACCAGCGGGGTCCGGACACGGCCCCGCGGTTCCAGTTCCCCGGCCCCGGACCGCGGCAAGCGCCGTCGCCCCGAAGCACCCCGTCGTAGGCAGGGGGCATATGCAGGGGGCGCAACCTACCCGAAACCGCTTGCCCCTGTCCGGTTTTCCCGAGACTGTTCAAAACACAACGGCATGTCCGGTAGATGTGTATGCCATGAGTGACTGGCAACGGGACACCACCCCCGAGCGCGTCGACCCCGTCGGCCACCCCGACGTCCTGGAGTTCGCCTCCACCAGCGCCACGCGGCACACCCCCGCCGACCGGGGCCCCTCCTTCGTCACGCCCGCCGGCGCCGACTGGCTCGCGTCCGCCAGCCTCTTCCCGGCGAGCGTGCACGCCCTGTGGCGGCACCGCCCCGACGCACCCCGGACCCTGCCCTGCGGCACCGTCTTCGACGTGGTGAGCACACCGCTGCTGCCCGGCCGCCGTCTTCTGGACCGCTTATGGACGAAGGGCCCGGGCACCGGTCCCGTGGCCGTCCACCGGGGCCGGGTGCTGCTGTTCGCCGCCCCGGGTACGGCCGGGAGGCTCGCGGCGCTCTCGAACTGGGGCGAGTGGCGGCGCCCGCCGGAGGCCGGCCCGGGCGCCGCATCCGCCCCGTCCATCACGTCCGTCACGTCCGTCACGTCCGCCCCGTGGAGTCCGCGCGGTGCCCGGGAGCCCGCCGTAGCAGAAACGTTCCCGTCGCTCATGTGCCACGGGCTCGGCGACTACGTGACGGTCCCCGGCCTGCTGCCCCCGGATGCCGCCGGCAGCGCGGAAGGCGGAGCGGGCTGTCCGGCCCGGGGCGCGGCGGCGGCGCGCTCCCGGTGGCTGGTGGCTCCCGACCTTCGCCGCCCGTGGCTGCCGGGAGCCGAAGTGCTCCTCCGTGCTTGCCTGCGCTCACACCGCGAACGGCTCACCCCGGCCGTCCAGCACCACGTACTCGCAGGTCGCGGCCTTGCTGCCGCCGAACAATCGATTTCAGGAACAGCGGACGGTGATGCTAAGGTCTACGACGTCAGCAGGCGCCGCTAGCTCAGTTGGTTAGAGCAGCTGACTCTTAATCAGCGGGTCCGGGGTTCGAGTCCCTGGCGGCGCACAGACAGTCGAAGGCCCCTCGCCGAGGCGGGGGGCCTTCGTCGTGCGCACCCGCTCCGGGACGCCCCAGCAGTGGCACGGCGGGGCGTCCCCGGAGCACTGGCCGACGGTGCGTCCCCGGCCAGGCCAGTGAGCGGGCGTGAGCGCGCATAGGCGGGCGTGTGCCGACGGTTCACGTGGTCCCGGTCCTGCGCGTGACCTTCACACGCCAGCCGCCCTCGGCGCTGTGGCCGGTGACCTCCACGCGGAGGCCGCCTCCGCGGTCCGTCTCGTAGCTCTCGCCCGGGCCGATCGGGGCGTCCGCCAGCGAGGGGTAGACCGAGCCGTCGCTGCACGCGTGCGTGCCGGGGTGGCCGTCGACCACCCGGATCGGGCCGTAGGTCGAGGCGCGGTCGCTGCGCACCCAGTACATGAGCACCCCGGCCGCACACAGGCCGCGGTCGTTGCCCTCCGAGTCGCGGGCCTCTATCGCCAGCGCCTCGTGGTGGCCGGTGCGCACCACCGCCAGCCGCCGGTCGCCCTTCCCGCCGAGGGGGTGCGCGGCGACGGGCTGCAGGTGGTGCGTACTGCTGCCCCGGTCGGCCGGCACGCAGCTCACGTTGCGCCGGGAGAGCCATCCGAGTTTCCACTTCTCCCAGGCGAAGAGGTCGGGGGCGAGTCCGAACTGGCTGCCCATGAGGTCCCAGTCGCCGACGTACGTGTCCCAGTCGGCCTTCCCCGAGGCGGGACGCTGGTAGAGGTCCGGGAGGTCGAAGACGTGCCCGGTCTCGTGGGCGAGGACGTGCCGGTCGGGCGGGCTCTGCTCGAAGACGGTGACGAGGCGGCGCAGGTCGGTGCCGTCGGCCTCTATGGGGTCGTCGAAGTTGACGACCTTCGTGGCGTCGGAGTCGACGCCGCGGGCGTCGGGGTCGGCCACGAGGTAGACCAGGTCGTACTTGCTGAAGTCGATGCGCGGGTCCGCGGCGGCTATCGCGTCGTGCAGGTACTTCGTGCGCTTGTCCGCCTCCCAGTCGCGCTCTATCCCGTACGAGCGGGACGCGGCCGGCATCGGTATCCAGCGCTTCACGGGGTGCGTCCTGAGCCGGAACTTGCCGTAGGAGGCGCGGGAGAAGAAGTCCGAGGTGCCCGGGAAGTGGTCGGAGGCCAGCTCCCCGGGGGTGACCTGGGGGCGGGAGTCCGGGAAGGAGAGGAAGAGCATCACGGCGTCGAGCCGCCGCTCGGGACGCGGGTACGCGGTGTCCCAGCTGTCCACGCCGAGGGAGTGGTGGGCGCCGGTCCGCGGGAGCGCGCATGGGGCGGCCACTGCGGCCGCGGTTATCGGTCCCGCGAAGAGCGCCATGCCTATGAAGGCGCAGAGGGCGGTGACGACGGCTCCCGCACGGCGCCACCCGCACCGCACGGAAGCGGCTCTCCGCGAACCGTGCTTCCGCAGTCGCGCCACGTTCCGACCTCACAGGGCAGGGAGTAGGACCCTTCAACCCTTGCCCGTAATGTCGTCTAAGTCCTGTTCCGTTAGACCAGGCGCGTGAGCGGCAATATGACTACCGTGCGTGATTCGCGGCGGTACACGATCAGAACCTTTCCCGCACCTTTGCAGGAACGGTCACCCTCGCGTCCCCCCTCCCGCAACACCCGCACCAACGACCCGGTGGGACGCCGTGGATGCTGGCTCCGCTCACGCCCGAACCTCTATGATCGGCACATTTCCAGCGCGGATCGCCACGAAGCGCTTCGGGCCGAACGCCCGGCTGATTCGCACGCGACGAGCCACCCGGCGGGAGCGATTGGTGAACGGACCCATCGAAGGACCGGGCAGAAACTCCGGCAGCGCCACCGGAAATCCTCCGCAGAAAATCACGGAACGTAGCCGTTCCCGTGGTGGCTGGCACAGCAGGGGCGAGTGGCGCGGGCGGAAGCGGGACAACGACTTCCGCGCCGCTTTCAACGCCGCGCGGCTCGCCATGGCGATCGTCGACCGCGACGGGCGGGTGGTCAGCGCGAACCAGGCGCTCGGCACGCTGCTCGGCGCCGCTCCGGAGTCGCTCGTCTCCGCCTCCATCACCGATCTGCCCTCGCTGGGGCTGGACAGCAGCGCCTTCCGGAGCGGAGGTGTGCTGTCGGGACGCGGCACGAGCGAGCCCACCACCGGCGGCGCGAACGGGAAGCCGCAGCGGGGCGGAGCCCGGAAGGAGAACGGGGACGGGAGCGGGAACGGGAGCGCCGCGTGCGGAACCGGAACCCCCCGGATGAGCTGCACCCGCCGGCTGAAGAACCACGACGGCCACACCCTCTGGGCCGAGATCACCCTCGTCCCGACCACGCACGACGGCGAGGCCCTGCTCTCGGTCGCCGACATCAGCGAACAGCGCGACCTGCGCGACCGGTTGCGCCACCTCCAGATGCACGACCCGGTGACGCGTCTGCCCAACCGCGCCCTCTTCTTCGAACGTCTCGCGACCGCCCTCTCCGAGACCGCGACCGGACGCGTCGGCATCTGCTACCTGGATCTCGACGGGTTCAAGGCGGTCAACGACACCATGGGCCACCGCGTGGGCGACGAACTGCTCGACGCGGTGGCCCAGCGCCTCGTCCAGTGCGCCGAGAGCGGCGGACAGCGCCACCTCGCGGCGCGGCTCGGAGGCGACGAGTTCGCGCTGCTCGTGGACGGTTCGACGGGCGAGGAGCAGCTGACGGCCCTGGCGGACTCGGTGCTGACGGCCCTCCAGCGGCCGTTCGACCTGGGCGGGCATCGGCTCACGGTCTCCGCCAGCATCGGAGTGGTGGAACGCGAGGCCGAGGGGACGGGGCCCACCGAGCTGATGCAGGCCGCCGACACGACGCTCTACTGGGCGAAGGCGGACGGCAAGTCCCGCTGGAGCCTCTTCGATCCCGAGCGGAACGCGCACCGCATGACGCGTCAGGTCCTGTCCTCCGGCCTGCGCGGTGCCGTCGAACGGGGCGAGTTCGTACTGGACTACCAGCCGATCGTGAGCCTCGAGGACGACACGCTGCGGGGCGTCGAGGCGCTCGTCAGGTGGCGGCACCCGCAGTTCGGCAAGCTCGGCCCGAATCGTTTCATCGGGCTGGCGGAGGAGAACGGCGCGATCGTTCCGCTGGGCCGCTGGGTCCTTGAGGAGTCGTGCCGCCAGGCCCGGAGCTGGATGCTCGGGCACGCCGGCCCGCCGATCTACGTCAGCGTGAACGTGGCCGTGCGGCAGGTGTGGGACTCCGACCTCGTCGCCGACGTACGCCACGTACTGGAGACGACCGGACTGCCGTCCGGGCTGCTGCAGTTGGAGCTGACCGAATCGGCGGTCATGGGCTCCGCGGGCCGGCCGCTGCAGGCCCTGCAGGCCCTGAGCGACATGGGCGTGCGCATCGCCATCGACGACTTCGGCACCGGCTATTCGAACCTCGCCTACCTCAGCCGCCTGCCGGTACGCGCACTGAAGCTGGACGGGTCGTTCGTGCGGGGCTTCCACGCTCCCCTGCACGCCAACCCGGCCGACGAGACGATCGTCACGGCTCTGGTGCGCCTCGCACACCAGCTCGGCCTGACGGTGACCGCCGAGTGCGTGGAGGACCAGGGCCAGGCGGACCGGCTGCGGCGCATCGGCTGCGACACGGGCCAGGGCTGGCACTACGCCAAGCCCATGCCCGCGCACTGCGTCTCGGCGCTGCTGCACTAGCGGCCGCGGGGCCCGGCACCGACCTGGTCGTATCGCGGGTCTCCTACGGGGCTCTCACCGTCCGGCGGCGCTTCCCTGGCGGACTTCCAAGGGCAAATCGTAGGCGTCGGCGAGGAGTTCGTACGAACGCACGCGGGCCGAGGGGGTGTGGACGTTGGCGGTGAGCATCAGCTCGTCGGCTCCGGTGCGCTTGACCAGGGCGTCGAGGCCGTCGCGTACCGCATCGGGGGTGCCGTGCGTGACGTTGGCCAGCCAGCTGTCCACGAAGTCGCGCTCCACCGCGCTGAAGGAGTACGCCTCCGCCTCCTCCGGGGCCGGCACGAGACCGGGCCGTCCCGTGCGCAGGCGCAGCATCGCCAGGGCGCCGGTGAGCACCTGGCGGCGGGCCTGGGCCTCGTCGTCGGCGGCGAGGGCGGCAGCGCCGATCAGCACGTACGGCTCGTCGAGCACCGCTGAGGGCCGGAAGCTCTCGCGGTAGAGCTCCAGCGCGGGCAGCGTGTTGCGCGCGGAGAAGTGGTGCGCGAACGCGAACGGCAAGCCCAGGCTGCCGGCGAGCTGGGCGCTGAAGCCGGACGAGCCGAGCAGCCACAGCGGCGGCCTGCCGGACGCTCCCTGCACGGGCCCCGGAACGGCGTGGATGCGGGCGTAGCGGTGGCCGTCCGGGAAGTCGCCGTCGAGGAAGTGGGTCAGCTCGGCGAGCTGCTGCGGGAACTCCTCCGCGCCCTCCTGGAGCCGGGACGTACGGCGCAGCGCCGCCGCCGTCGCCCCGTCCGTGCCCGGGGCCCGTCCCAGACCGAGGTCGATGCGGCCGGGGGCGAGGGCTTCGAGCGTGCCGAACTGCTCGGCGATGACGAGCGGTGCGTGGTTGGGCAGCATCACGCCGCCCGAGCCCAGCCGGATGCGGTCGGTACGGGCGGCGAGGTGGGCGAGGACGACGGCGGGCGAGGAGCTGGCGACGCCGGGCATGGAGTGGTGCTCCGCTATCCAGTAGCGGGTGAAGCCGCGCCGTTCGGCGAGCTGCGCCGTCTCGGCCGTGGCGGCCAGGGCGTCACGGGAGGTGTATCCGGCACCGACGTTCGCCAGGTCCAGGACGGACAGGGGGACGGGCGCGCTGCCCCGCGCCTCACCCCGGATGCTGCCGTCCCGGCCGGTGTGGCCGCTGTTCTCGCCGCTGCCGCCTGTGGCGCTGACGTCCTCCACGGGTTCCGCCCTCCGCTCGTTCGCCGGTCTTCTCGGAGGTCAACGGCGGGCGGCGCCGATCTCTTCCCGCCTGCCCGGTGTGCGCGGGAACAGGCGGACGCGCGGCCGCCGGGGCTCGGACCGTCGGGCGGCCCGAGCCCCGAGGCGGGCCGTCAGGTGAAGAGCCTGCCCAGCGCGGGACAGCGCACCTGGCGCTCCAGGAGCCGCAGCCCCTCCCAGGCGGTGACCTGGTTGGCCGTCAGGACGGGCTTCCCCAGCGCCTCCTCGATGTCCGGGATCCAGGCGGCGGTGTGCAGCGCCGTGTCGGGCAGCAGCACGGCCTGCGCGTCGGGGTGGTCGCCGCCCCGGGCGAGGGCGAGGACCTCCTCCCTGCCCCAGGTGCCGACCTCGGCGGCGGTGATGATGCCGCTCCCCCGCATGGAGACGACCTCGGCTCCGGCCGCCTTCAGAAAGGCGGTGAACAGCTCTCCGACGTCCTCGGGGTAGGTCGCGCCGATGGCGACGCGCTCCGCGCCGAGCTCCCGCACGGCGTGCGCGAAGGCGAAGGACGTGCTGGACGCGGGCAGGCCCGCCGTGGCGGACAGCTCCCGCACCTGCTCATGGGCGCCGTCCCAGCCGAAGACGAAGCTGGCGCTGGTGCACGCCCAGACGACGGCCTGCACGTCCTGCTGCTTGACCTCGTCGACCTTCGCGGCGAGCCGCTTGGTGGAGCCCATCTCGAGGAGGGCGTCGGCGCGGTGCGCGTCCTCTCCGATGTCGGTGTGCACGAGCGGCAGGCGGACGCCGGCTCCGGCGTCCGCGAGGATGCGCTCGAGCCGCGGATAGTCGTCTTCGGCCGAGAAGCCGGGGTAGAGGAATCCCACCGCCTGCGACTGGGATGCCGCCTGTGCCATCTACGCCTCCTGAGCGCTCTTGAGCCTCGCCGGGCGGCTGCCCGGCTGCTGTGACTGATCGGACCGGTTGATCGGAAGGGCGGCCGGACCGGCCGGACGCCTGCCCGGTGTGCTGTCGCGTCCGCACGGGCCGGCGGGGACTCGTGCGTGCCGACGCGGGCACGGACGGGCGCCGGACACGGTGTCCGGCGCCGTTGCTGTTGTCGTTCCCGGGACGCGCCGCGGACCGCGGCACGCCTGACCGGGGATCACACGGGCGGCTGGCCGCCGCCTCCCCACTCGTCGGTGAGGCCCGAGGGGTAGCCCTGCTCGTAACCCTCGAGGGGTTCGCCGCTCTCGGCACCCGCGGCGGCCAGAGCGGCCTCCGCCTCGACGGGGCGGGGTGCCTCCACCGGTTCGGGACCGGACGGCTCCGGAGCGGCGGCGGGCAGCGAGGGCGTCATCGCTGCGGGACCGCGGCGCGCGACCGGGTCCAGCAGCGCCTGGTAGGGCCCCACTGCTTCCTTGCCGATGCGGCGCAGCGCGTCCCACATCGTCACCTGGTTCGCGGAGAGGACGGGCATCCGCAGCTCCGCTTCGAGCTGCGGGATGACGTCGTACGTCGGCAGGTTGGTGCAGCTGATGAACAGGGCGTCCGGGGCGTCGGAGACCGCCTCGCGGGCCATGTCGACGACGTCCCGGTACGGCACCCGCCAGATCTCGCGGGTCAGCCCGAGATAGCTGCGGCCCGTGACGGACACACCGGCCTCGCCGAGGAACTCCTCCAGCGAGTCGGTGACGGACTTCGTGTAGGGGGTGACCAGAGCGACGCGGCGGGCGCCGATCTCCCGGAGAGCGCCGAGGAGAGCGCCGGACGTGGTCAGCGACGGGATCTCACCGGCCTCTTCCATGGCCGCCGTCATCGACTTCTCGCCCGTCATGCCTCCGACGAAGCTGCCGGAGGTGCATGCATAGGCCATGACTTCGGGGGACACGGCGCCCAGAGCCTGGACGCCCTCGCGCAGAGTCTCGTGCTCGCTGACGAGCCGGGCCTGGTCGAGGCTGACCTCGACGGGGACGAAAGGGGTTCGTGTCAGGTGCAATGACACGTCGTCGGGCACCCAGCGCCACAGCTCCCGGTCGAGAGCGAAGTCGAAGGGGGCCACGATTCCGACACCGCGTTGTGGCTGCGGTCCGCCGAGGAAGGAGACATCCATTAGCTGAGCCCCAAAGAACGGAGGGGTGGCCTGAGGCCGGAAGGGAAAAAACAGGAGCCGGCATTAGCCGGAACGCCGGGACAGATGCCTTCATTGACGACGGTAGTTTGCGCTACCTACCGTGGTCAATCCTTGCATCTGTGAGGAGTTCACGCCGTCGAGTTGAGCTGACTCGCCCAGTCAACCGCCCCCTCGTTTCGAAGTGGTTTCCTGCCAATGACCGAGCCTTGTCTCCTTGTCCTCGACGCCGACCCGCCGCCCCGGCTGGACCGGCTCTCGGGCCGCGCCCGGATCGTCCACGCGGACGAGAACACGCTGGCCGAGCACCTGCCCGCGGCCGACGTGCTGCTGGTGTGGGACTTCCTCTCCGACGCCGTGCGGGAGGCCTGGCCGGGCGGCGGCCCGAGGCCGCGCTGGGTGCACACGCCGAGCGCGGGGGTCGACCGGCTGCTGCCCGAACTGAGCGCGTCACCGGACACCGTCATTACCAACGCGAGAGGCGTCTTTGACCAACCCATTGCCGAATACGTTGCCGGTCTCACTCTTGCTATGGCCAAAGATTTCCGGGGGAGCTGGGAATTGCAGCGCCAGCGCCGCTGGCGGCACCGAGAGACAAAAAGAGTCGGGGGGACTCGGGCTGTTGTGGTCGGGTCCGGGCCAATTGGAAGGGCCGTCGGCCGGACTCTGAAGGCACTGGGTGTCGCGGTGGAGCTCGTCGGGCGTACGGAGCGGACCGGCGACCCCGACTTCGGCAAGGTGCATCCCGGGGACGCGTTGCACGGCTTGCTGGGCGACGCGGACTGGGTCGTGTGCGTGGCCCCGCTGACCGAGGAGTCGCGCGGCATGTTCGACGCGGCGGCGTTCGCCCGTATGAAGCCCGGCGCCCACTTCATCAACGTCGGCCGCGGCCAGCACGTCGTCGAGAAGGACCTGAAGAGGGCGCTCGTCGAGCACCGCATCGCGGGCGCCGCCCTCGACGTCTTCGCGGACGAACCCCTGTCCGCCGAGAGCGAGTTGTGGGACGTCCCGGGCCTGCTGGTCTCCCCGCACATGAGCGGCGACACGATCGGCTGGCGGGACGACCTGGCCGAGCAGTTCCTCGACAACTTCGACCGCTGGGAGGCCGGGGAGCCCTTGCTGAACGTCGTCGACAAGGAGCTGGGGTACGTCCCCTCCACCTCCTGAAACCCGGTCCGCGCGTGGCGGGTCCGGCCCTGGGCCGGGCCCGCCGCGCTCCGGCCGGTTCCGCCGTGCGGGCGCCCGCGCAGCCCGCGCGACGCCCGTCCCCCCCCCTCTCCGCACACCCCTCTCCCCTGCACCCCCTCCCTGCGCACGAGCCTCGCTCCCCGTACCGCTCACCCCCTCACGACCCCACGCCTCACGACGCCGTCGTGAGGTCCCGCAGGTCCTCACCCGAAAGGTCGCCATGTCGGATCTCAGCAGCCTCACCGCCACACAACTCGTTGCCGGGTACACGACAGGAGACTTCTCCCCCGTCGAGGTCACCCGTGCGGTGATCGAACAGGCGGAGAAGGTGCAGCCGTACGTCAACGCCTTCGTGGCCATCTACGGCGACGAGGCTCTCGAGCAGGCCCGCGAATCGGCGGACCGCTGGCGGCGCGGCGAGCCCAGGGGCCCGCTCGAAGGCGTTCCCGTGACGGTGAAGGACATCCTGCTGGAGCACGGCAGGCCGACGCTGCGCGGCTCCTGGTCCTCGTCCGCGGACGGCCCGTGGGAGGAGGACGCGCCCTCCGTGGCTCGCATGCGGGAGGCCGGCGCGGTCTTCGCGGCCAGGACCACGACGCCCGAGTTCGGCTGGAAGGGCGTGACGGACAGCCCCCGCCACGGCGTCACCCGGAACCCCTACGACACCTCCCGCACGGCGGGCGGCTCCAGCGGCGGCGGCTCGGCGGCGGTGGCGCTCGGCGCGGGGCCGCTGACGCTCGGCACCGACGCGGGAGGGTCGGTGCGCATCCCGGCCGCCTTCTGCGGGATCTTCGCCCTCAAGCCGACCTACGGCAGGGTGCCGATCTATCCCGCCAGCGCCTTCGGCACGCTCGCCCACGTCGGCCCGATGACCCGGGACGCCCGGGACGCCGCGCTGCTGATGGACGTGATCTCGCAGCCGGACGCCCGCGACTGGTCGCAGCTCGCCCCACCGGCCGGCTCCTTCCGGGAGACGGTGAAGGAAGGGGTGCGCGGGCTGCGCGTCGCCTACTCGCCCGACTTCGGCGGACGCGTCGAGGTCGACCCGGCGGTCGCCGCCGGCGTGCGCCGCTCGGTGGAGAAGCTGGAGGAGCTGGGCGCCGTCGTGGAGGAGACCGACCCCGGGTTCGACGACCCCATCGAGGCGTTCCACTCCCTGTGGTTCGCCGGGGCGGCCCGCGTCACCCAGTTCTTCACCGAGGAGCAGCGCGAGGCCCTGGACCCCGGTCTGCGGGAGGTCGCCGAGGACGGTGCCGCGCGCAGCGCCCTGGACTACCTGGCCGCGGTGGACGTCCGCATGGCGCTGGGCAAGCGGATGGGCGTCTTCCATGAGACGTACGACCTGCTCGTGACACCCACGACGCCCGGTACCGCCTTCGGCGCCGGGCTCGAGGTGCCCGAGGGCTCCGGGTACCGGCGCTGGACGGAGTGGACGCCGTTCACCTACCCGTTCAACCTGACACAGCAGCCCGCGGCCTCGGTGCCCTGCGGCGTCGACGCGGACGGGCTGCCCGCGGGGGTGCAGCTGGTGGCCGCCCGCCACAGGGACGATCTCGTGCTCCGGGCCGCGCACGCCCTGTACGAGGCGGGGGCCGCCGAGATCCCGGCGCCCGCACTGAGGGGCGCGGCCTCCTGAGCGCCCGGTCCGGGCGCCGCCCCTCGGGCGGCACCCGGACGGCCGCGAAGTGCCTTACGCCCTGCGGAAGTTGAGGGTCTCCCCGAGAGCTCCGGCCCGCCACAGGTCCTGGCACGCCTCGGCCATCTCGTCGAGACCCTCGACGACGGCTCCCCAGACGATGCCGGGCACCCAGCCGGCGTCGCCGTTGATGAGGAGGTTGTTGCGCTCGTAGAAGAGCGCGAGGTCGATCACGGTGGAGCGGGTGGCGTGGGCGGCCTGGCCGCCCCGCTGCTCCGCCGCCGCCTCGTAGCCGTAGGACGACGTGTTCAGCTGCGTGTCGGTGAAGGTGAAATAGCACAGATCGCCCGGAATGGGGGTGATCGTCGGGTTCTCCAGCGGCGGTTCCTCGGGGGCGAACGGCGGGATCAGCGCGTAGATCTCGTTGCGCGCGTACTTCGCGTGGTAGACGTCGCCGCCGAGCGGCAGCGCGTTCCACACGGCCTCGCAGGTGATCGGTGCGCGGTCGTCGAGGAGTTTGGCTGTGCAGCTCACTCCCCGCTTGTCCAACGACACTTCGATGAAGCGCTCGGCCATCGTGCCTCCGGGTGGTGCTGAGATGGATCGTTCCGTGTCAATGGTGGCGCAGCGGTCAAGCCCGCAACGACCAGGTCAAGGGCTGAAAACGATCCGCATATCTTCTGGTGGCCTGGGTAGCTGCGCGCCCATGGCTCCACCACGAGGGAACAACACGGGAAGTACCGGGAGAACCGGTAGAACTCTCGGTCGCCGTTCGCTGCTCGCCGGAGCGGCGTCACTGACGGCGGCCGGGACGCTGGGTGCCACCACGGCCTGCAGCCGGGTGTCCAGCGCCGGAACCAAAGACGGGGGCGATCTGCTGGAAAGACTGAGGGCACAGGGCACGGTCAAGCTCGGTATCGCCGGCGAGCAGCCGTACAGCTACATCGACACAGAGGGCGAGCTGACCGGTTCCTCGCCCGCCATCGCACGGGTCATCTTCAAGCGGCTCGGCATCGAGAACGTCCAGCCGCTGCCCACCGAGTTCAACTCGCTGATCGCGGGCCTGAACTCCCAGCAGTTCGACGTGGTCGCCGCCGGGATGTACATCAACCCCGACCGGTGCCAGCAAGTACTCTTCGCCGATCCCGAGTACGAGATGAGGGACGCCTTCATCGTCCGGAAGGGGAACCCCAAGGGGCTGCGCAACTACAAGGACATCGCCGAGAAGGGCGCCAAGATGGCCACCGGCGTGGGCTATGCGGAGATCGACTACGCGGTGGACGCCGGCGTCAGGAAGAGCGAGATCAAGCTCCTCCCGGACCAGCTCGCGGGTCTGCTCGAGGTCCAGGGCGGCCGTGCCGACGTCTTCGCGGGTACGGCGATCACCGTCCGCAACGTCGTGAAGCAGTCCAAGAGCGGAAGGACGGAGTACACCGAGGACTTCGTGCCCACCCTGGACGGCAAGCCCGACCTCGGCACGGGTGCCTTCGCCTTCCGCAAGAGCGAGAGCAACCTCCGTGACGCCTTCAACGAAGAGCTGCAGAAGATGAAGAAGAGCGGTGAGCTCTTCCGCATCATGAAGCCCTTCGGGTTCGTCGAGCAGGAGATGACGACCCAGACCGCGAAGGAGCGCTGCAAATGACGGACCTTACCTGGGGTCTGTGGGAGCTGCTGCTGAAAGGCGTCTGGGTCACAGTCCAGCTCACGTTCTTCAGCGCCCTGCTCGGAGCCGGCGTGGCGTTCGTGGTCGGGGTCGCACGCAGCCACCGGCTGCGCGTGGTGCGCTTCCTCTCCGGCGCCTACATGGAGATCTTCCGCGGAACCTCCGCTCTCGTCCTGATGTTCTGGATGTTCTTCGTCCTGCCCGTGGCCTTCGGCTGGCAGCTGCTCCCCATGTGGGCGGCCGTCCTGGCCCTGGGTCTGTCCTACGGGGCGTACGGGTCCGAGATCGTCCGCGGGTCGATGGCCGCCGTGGCCCCGGCCCAGCAGGAGGCGGGCATCGCGCTCAGCTTCAGCCCGTGGCAGCGGCTCACCAAGATCGTGCTGCCGCAGGCGTGGCCCGAGATGATCCCGCCGGCGAACAACCTGCTCATCGAGCTCCTGAAGGGCACCGCCCTGGTCTCGATCATGGGTGTGGCGGACACCGCGTTCGGCGCGATGCTGGTGCGCAACGCGACCGGTGAGAGCGCGCCCGTCTACACGATCATCCTGGTGATGTACTTCGTGCTCGCCTTCGTCCTCACCCGCGGCATGCGCGTGCTGGAGCGCCACGCCAAGGCGGGCATCGGGCAGGCCCCGCCGCCGAAGAGCCTCGGCGTACGGCGACAGGTGACCGTGCCGCGCCAGGCCGCCTCGAGTGACGTTCCCACCGCTGGAGGTGCCGCATGAACTGGGACTGGTCGGCAGTCGGCGACTTCATGCCGCGCCTGTGGGACGGCGTGCTGCTCACGCTCCAGGCGCTGGTGCTGGGCTCGCTCATCGCCTTCACGCTGGGACTCGTCTGGGCGATGGCCCAGCGGTCGAGCCTGAAGATCGTCTCCTGGCCGGTGACGGCCCTCACGGAGTTCATCCGGAACACTCCGCTGCTGGTGCAGCTGTTCTTCCTGTACTTCGTGCTGCCCGAGTGGAACGTGACCTTCTCCGCGCTGGTGACGGGCGTCATCGGCCTGGGTCTGCACTACTCGACGTACACCGCGGAGGTCTACCGGGCCGGTATCGACGGTGTGCCCGTCGGGCAGTGGGAGGCGTGCACGGCGCTGAGCCTGCCGCGCAGCCGCACGTGGAGCGCGGTGATCCTGCCGCAGGCGATCCGCCGCGTGGTGCCCGCGCTGGGCAACTACGTCATCGCGATGCTGAAGGACTCGCCGATGATCGCGACCATCGGTGCGCTGGAAATGCTGGGCCAGGCACGGCAGTTCAGTGCCGAGACCTTCCAGCCGACGGAGCCGATCACGGTCATCGGCGTCGTCTTCATCCTGATCGCCTACCCGGCATCCCTGCTTATGAGAGCCCTGGAGCGTCGACTTGTCCACTGACAGCAGCACCTCGAAGGAAACGAAGAACCCGGCCGCCGACGGCAGTGAACTGATCGAGTTCAAGGACGTCACGAAGCGCTTCGGCAGCAACGTCGTCCTCGACAACCTGTGCTTCAACGTCGCCTCCGGCAAGCACGTGACGCTCATCGGGCCGTCGGGATCCGGCAAGACCACGATCCTGCGGCTGCTGATGACGCTGCTGAAGCCCGAGGAAGGCACGATCAAGGTCGCCGGCGACTACCTCACGCACGAGGAGCGGGGCGGGAAGCTGGTCCCCGCGGGCGAGCGCCACAGCCGCGAGGTCCGCAAGAAGATCGGCATGGTCTTCCAGCAGTTCAACCTCTTCCCCAACATGAAGGTGCTGCGGAACATCACCGAGGCGCCCGTGCACGTGCTGGGCCTCTCCAAGGACGAGGCGGAGCAGCGCGCACGCGAACTGCTCGAACTGGTCGGTCTGACCGATCATGTCGACAAGTACCCGACGCAGCTCTCCGGCGGTCAGCAGCAGCGGGTGGCGATCGCCCGCGCGCTGGCGATGCGGCCGCAGGTACTGCTGCTGGACGAGGTCACCTCGGCGCTCGACCCCGAGCTGGTCGCGGGTGTGCTGGACGTCCTCCGCGACATCGCGCACACCACCGACATCACGATGCTGTGCGTCACGCACGAGATGAACTTCGCCAGGGACATCTCGGACGACGTGCTGATGTTCGACGCGGGCCGCGTCATCGAGTCGGGTTCGCCGGAGAAGATCTTCAGCGACCCGGAGCACGAGCGCACGCGCGAGTTCCTGAGCGCGGTGCTGTAGAACCGCCCGCCCAGCAACCGGCCGGGGCCCTGTCCGTACCTGCGGACAGGGCCCCGGCCCTTGCGCGGGACCCACTGGTCCGCATATGCCAAAAAGGCACAACGGCCCCCACCGGCAGCCCTGTTGGCCGCTATCGTGAGGATTACCGTGACCGCCCGCGACGGTCGCGACGCAAACGGTCACCCGCCAAGGAGGCCCGTCGTGGCGCTGAAGCCGGAGCACACCGCACCGTTCCACTCAGTGCGGTATGCGCTGCGCGTACTGGAGGCGATAGCCCGTCACCAGGACGGCGTCACCGAAGCCCACATCTCCCAGGAGACGGGCCTTCCGCCGGGGCTCCTGGCGCACCTGCTCTCGATGCTCTGCCGCGAGGCGTACGCGGAGCGCCTTCCGGACGGCACGTACGTCGTCGGCGAATCGCTCGTGCTCCTCGGCTCCGGCGGCGACCGCGAACGTGCCCTGGACGAACGCCTCCAGCGGACGCTCGCCGACCTGCGGGACACCGTCGGCGCGGCCGTCTACCTCAGCCGGTACAAGGACGGCGAGCTGGAGGTCACCTCCTACGCCGACAGCCCCATGACCCCCGCCGTCAACGAGTGGGTCGACTTCCGCTCCGCCCTGCACGCCACCGCGATCGGCAAGTGCCTCCTGGGCCAGCTCGACCACGACGGCCGCAGGGACCACCTCTCGCGGCACAGGACCGCCCGCCTCACGTCGCGCACCATCACGGACGAGCGCCTCCTGCTGAACACCCTGGACCGGCAGCCCCCGACCGTCCCCGTCCTGGACCTGCAGGAATACGCGGTGGGCACGGTGTGCGCGGCGGTGCCGGTCACGGCCGGCTCATCGGTCGGATGCCTGGCGCTGTCCCTGCCCGTCGAGAACGCGTACCGGCTGCGACGTGCCGCGGAGACGCTGAGCCGGAAGGCCGCTCCCGTCATGCTGTCGCTCGCGATCTGACCGTGGTCATGAGCACCCCCGCGGAGGGGGTAGTATTTTCCCCGTCGGCCCTCACCGGGCCGGACAGGCGCCGTTAGCTCAGTTGGTTAGAGCAGCTGACTCTTAATCAGCGGGTCCGGGGTTCGAGTCCCTGACGGCGTACAGCACAGAACGGAAGCCCTCCGCGCGAGCGGGGGGCTTCCGTCGTTTCCGGGGCGCTCCCGCGGCCGGCCGGTCCCGCCGCGGCCGCCGGCCCCGCCGTCCGCACGGCCGGGCGGCGACTGCCACTCCGCGCAGCACCCCCTCCCCCGCTGCCGCTCCCCGCGCCGGTCCGCTCTCCGGCACCTTCCCACCCCCGTACGGCATTGGTCTGGACAACTCCCGGAGCGACGCGCTAGGTTCCGACTTGGTCTAGACCGATCCGACAGCAACTCCTTTCCCCCACGAACCATCAGGAGCGACATGCGCAAGAGGATCACAGCGGCCGCCATCGGCACGGCGCTCGGCGTCTCGGCCGTGCTCTTCGCCGCCCCCGCACAGGGCCACGGCTTCGGCACCGACCCGGCAAGCCGCCAGGCGAACTGCGCCGACGGCACCGTCACCGGGTGCGGAGCCGTCGAGCACGAGCCCCAGAGCGTCGAAGGCCCCAAGGGCTTTCCCGAGACGGGCCCCGAGGACGGCGCCATCTGCTCGGGCGGCAACGACGCCTTCAAGGAGCTCGACGATCCCCGCAACGGCGACTGGCCCGCCACGGAACTCACGCCGGGCAGCGACCACACCTTCAAGTGGTCGATGACAGCGATGCATTCGACGACGGACTTCAGCTTCTACGTCACGAAGGACGGCTGGGACCCCGCCAAGCCCCTCACCCGCGCCGACCTGGAGGCCGAGCCCTTCCTCACCGTGCCCATGAACGGCGAGAAGCCGCCCGCGGAGTGGACCGGCGAGGGGAAGCTCCCGGAAGGCAAGTCGGGCCGGCACCTGATCCTGGGCGTGTGGACCATCGCCGACACGGCCAACGCGTTCTACGCCTGCTCCGACGTCGAGTTCTGACCCCGCGACGCCGCCCCGCACACACGCGGGAAGCGGACCGGCCCGGCCGCGCCCCACAGCGGCCGGGCCGGTCCGCTTCCCGGCGGGCAGGCCGATCCGCCTCCCGGCGGGCGCTGCGTGCGGAACGGCCCCCGGCCTGCGTCCGTACGGGCCACACCGCGTGGCGCCCCCGTGGACGATCCGCCAGACTCCCCCCATGCACCCGGTCACCCTCACCCCCAGGGCCCTGGGCCGTGCGCTCGTCGCACGCCAACTCCTCGCGGAGCGCTCGCAGATGAGCGCACTCGAAGCCGTCGAGCATCTGGTCGGGCTGCAGGCGCAGGCACCACGGCCGCCCTACTTCGCCCTCTGGTCGCGGCTCGCCGGATTCCGCGCGGAGGAGATGTCCGCGCTGCTGCGGGAGCGCGAGGCCGTACGGGCCGGCGTCATGCGCGGCACCGTCCACCTGGTCAGCGCCGCCGACTGCCTTCAGCTGCGCCCGCTCACGACGGGGATCTACGAGCGTCTGATGCGCAGCAACTACCGCAGACGGCTCGAGGGCCTGGACATGTGGGAGGTCGCCGAGGCGGGCCTGGAGCTCCTGCGGCAGCAGCCCCGCACGGCACGCGAACTGGCCCGGCTGCTCGGCGAGCGGTGGCCCGGCCGGGACGCCGACGCGCTGGCGCAGGCGCCGCGCGCCCTGTGCGACGTGGTGCAGATCCCACCGCGCGGGCTGTGGGGTGCCTCGGGGCAACCCACCTACGACACGATCGAGTCATGGCTGGGACGCCCCGTCTCACCGGAGCCCGACGTCGAGTCGGTGGTGCTGCGCTACCTGGGGGCGTACGGGCCGGCCTCCGTCCTGGACGCCCAGACCTGGTCGGGGCTCACCCGCCTCGGTGAGGTCTTCGAGAGGCTGCGTCCGCAGCTGCGGGTCTTCCTCAGCGAAGCGGGACGGGAGCTGTTCGATCTGCCCGAGGCCCCGCGGCCCGATCCCGAACTGCCGCTGCCCGTACGGTTCGTGGCCGAGTACGACAACCTCGTCCTCTCCCACGCGGACCGCACGCGCGTCATCGGCGACGAGGAGCGCGCCGCCATCGCGAGCCGCAACGGGCAGGTACCCGGCACGATCCTGGTCGACGGCATGGTGCGGGGGACGTGGAAGGTCCAGCAGCCCCGGAAGCGGGTGGCGGTGCTGACGGTGACGCCTCTGGGCCGCCGTCTCACAGCCGACGAGGAGCGGGCGCTGGCCGCGGAGGGCGAACGGCTGCTGGACTTCGCCGTGCACGGCGGCGAGGACGCCGGAGCAGGCCGGGGCGAGGACGCGGGAGCAGGCCGGGGCGAGGACGCCGGAGCAGGCCGGGGCGGCGAGGAGTTCACCGTCGCCTTCGCGTACCCGGCACCGGGTCCGGGTCCGGGACGGGCGGCGCGGCGGACAGCGTAGGCTGCTGCCGCGCGGGTCCGGCCGAACCGGGCCCGGGAGCCTGGCGAGTTGCCCGGAGACCGAGGCGGTACGGCCGCCCGACGCCGCGCCCGGTGTGCCTGCCGGCGGACACGTGAACGCTACATTCCGTCCCCTCCCGGCCACACAACCCGCCCACTTCGGTGACACCTCCGTCACAGAGATCGCGTCGAATCCCATCACACGGGGACGAACTTTCCTTTTTCGCCCTTGCGTTCGGCCAAGGAGTCGGAGAACCTACGCAGGTCTCCGACCGCCCGCGAAAGGCCCACCGGCACCTGGGGCACCGGAGACCGGCTCGTCTGCGGCCGGGCCGAAGATCCGTTCGGACGGCGAACCGGAAACCGGTCACATGGAACCGGCGGCCGTCCGCTCGCAGTCTCAGTACGAAGCAGCCGACGCCTGCCGCGCCCGGGGCCGCGGGAAAGGACGCGGGAAGCACGAGCACACGCAGACTGCTGCGTTCAGGGGGACGGACCCATGACCTCTACGAGGGACGGCGGCGGGCAGCCGGAGCCAGGGCACTCGGCCGACGACGACCCGACGCGGACGACGCAGCTGCGCATACCCCGCAACATCGGGCAGAAGGCCCGCGACACCCTCGGCCGCGGGCTGCGCTGGGCTCCCAAGGAGCTGCCGCGCTACGACTACGAGCACTACAGCCGGCTCGCCGGGCCGCTGACCCAGCCCGCCGCGGACAAGCCGTACCGCGTCAAGTACCGGAGCCTGCTGGCCGACGAGCCGCACCGGTTCAGGGCGGCCTTCCTGCTCGGTCTCGCACCGCTGCTCTCGGCGGGGCTGCTGTTCTGGCTGATGCAGCCGCAGCACTGGACGCAGCGCGACGACGGCGCCGTCTCGGACCTCGTCCTCAAGCTCGACATCGTCATGCTGGTCTCGATCGGCCTGATCGAGCTCTTCCGTACGCTCAACGTCCTCTCCAACGCGCACGCGACGCTCGTCGCGCGGGACCCGATACCCGTGGTGCCCGAGTCCGGCACCCGCGTCGCCTTCCTCACCTCCTTCGTTCCCGGCAAGGAACCGATCGAGATGGTGACGAAGACGCTCGAGGCGGCCGTGAAGATCCGCCACAGGGGCCTGCTGCACATCTGGCTGCTGGACGAGGGCGACGACCCGGAGGTGAAGGAGGTCTGCCGCCGGCTGGGCGTGCACCACTTCACCCGCAAGGGCGTGGCCCGCTGGAACAAGAAGAAGGGCCCGCACCGGGCGAAGACCAAGCACGGCAACTACAACGCCTGGCTCGCCGCCCACGGCGACAACTACGACTACTTCGCCTCCGTCGACACCGACCACGTGCCGCTGCCCAACTACCTGGAGCGGATGCTCGGTTACTTCCGTGACCCGGACGTCGGGTTCGTCATCGGCCCGCAGGTGTACGGCAACTACGACAACTTCGTCACCAAGGCCGCCGAGAGCCAGCAGTTCCTCTTCCACGCCCTCATCCAGCGTGCCGGGAACCGCTACGACGCGCCCATGTTCGTCGGCACCAGCAACGCGGTGCGGATCAAGGCCATCAAGGGCATCGGCGGGCTGTACGACTCCATCACCGAGGACATGGCCACCGGTTTCGAGATGCACCGGGCCAGGAACCCCGAGACGGGCCGCAAGTGGCGCTCGGTCTACACCCCGGACGTACTCGCCGTCGGTGAGGGCCCCAACGCGTGGACCGACTTCTTCACCCAGCAGCTGCGCTGGTCGCGCGGCACGTACGAGACGATCCTCAAGCAGTACTGGCGCGGCGTCTTCACGCTGCCGCCGGGGAAGCTCTTCAACTACACGATGCTGATGATCTTCTACCCGATCTCGGCGCTCAACTGGATCCTGGCAGCGCTGAGTTGTGCGCTCTTCCTGGGTCTCGGCGCCTCGGGCGTGCAGATCGACCCGACGGTCTGGATGGCGCTGTACGGCAACGCGTCCGCGCTCCAGATCGGCCTGTACATCTGGAACCGGCGGCACAACGTCTCCCCGCACGAGCCCGAAGGCTCCGGCGGGCTCGCGGGAATGCTCATGTCCGCGCTGTCCGCACCGATCTACGCACGCTCCCTCTTCGACACGGTGCTGCGGCGCAAGAGCAAGTTCGTGGTGACGCCGAAGGGCGACTCGGCGAGCCCGGACACCCTCTTCGGCACCTTCCGCATCCACCTCTTCTTCATCGTCGTCTTCGGCGGCTCGCTGGGCGGCTCCTTCTACCTCGGCCACGACCACCCGGCCATGATCACGTGGGCCGCGCTGGCGCTCCTGATCACGGCGGCGCCGATCATCGGCTGGCGCGTCACGGTGCGCGCCGAGAAGAAGAAGCGGAAGCAGCGCCGGCACCGGCACCGGCAGGGCGGCCCGGTCCCGCCGCCCGCCGCACCGGACCGGACGCCGACGCAGCCCGTACCACTGCACACCGCCCCTGGGGGACGTGAAAGATGAAGTACCGACCGAGCCGGCGCACGCGCCGTACGGCGATAGGCGCGGCCGTGGTCATGGTGATCGCGGGATTCAACGGGCCCGTGCTCTACGACCTCGCCTCGGAGCGATACCACGACTACACGATCAACAAGCCGGAGTACAAAGCCGAGAACGGGCACTGGAAGACCGTCGACGTCCCGAAGAAGTACCGCATCAACACGATCCACGCCGCGCTGCTGCACACCGGCAAGGTGCTGCTGGTGGCGGGATCGGGCAACGACGCCAAGCAGTTCAAGGCGAAGACGTTCCGCACCGTGCTGTGGGACCCGGTGAAGAACACCTTCAAGAACATCTCCACGCCCAACGACCTGTTCTGCGCGGGCCACACCCAGCTGCCCGACGGGAAGCTGCTGGTGGCGGGCGGCACACGCCGGTACGAGAAGCTCGGCGGCGACGTGAAGAAGGCCGGCGGCCTCATGATCGTCCACAACGAGAACCCGGACCGGGCCAAGACCCTCAAGGCGGGGACGCTCTTCACCGGACGCGAGAACGGCAAGACGTTCGAGGCCAAGGACAACGTCCTCGTGCCGCGCGCGAAGAAGAAGGCCGACCCGGTCACCGGGCAGGTCAAGGTCACCCCGAGCGTCGCCCGCGTCTACGTGGAGGCGGCCAGGAGGGGGAAGCAGTACCAGACCGGGACCGAGGACAACTACCGCATCCACGGCCTGCGCGGCGCCGACCGCAGGAACATCTACGGCATCGCGCAGAAGCTCTCCTTCGACAAGAAGGACTTCCAGGGGATCAAGGACACCTACGAGTTCGACCCGGTGGCCGAGCGCTACATCAAGGTCGACCCCATGCACGAGGCGCGGTGGTACCCGACGCTGACCACGCTGGAGGACGGCAAGGTCCTCTCGGTCTCCGGGCTCGACGACATCGGGCAGGTCGTCCCCGGCAAGAACGAGATCTACGACCCCCGGACCAAGAAGTGGGAGTTCCTGCCCCGGAAGCGCTTCTTCCCCACCTACCCGGCGCTGCACCTGACGTCCGACAACAAGATCTTCTACTCCGGAGCCAACGCCGGCTACGGACCCGCCGACAAGGGCCGTACGCCCGGCCTGTGGGACCTGGAGACCAACGGGTTCCGCAAGATCCCCGGCATGAGCGACCCGGATGCCCTCGAGACCGCCATGTCCGTACCGCTGCCGCCCAGCCAGAGCCGCAAGTTCATGGTGCTCGGCGGCGGCGGCGTCGGCGAGTCGAAGAAGGCCACCGAGAAGACCCGCATCGTGGACCTGCGCGAGGACTCCCCGCGCTTCCGCAACGGGCCGGACCTGTACGCCAAGGCCCGCTACCCCAGCAGCGTCGTCCTGCCCGACGACACCGTGCTGACGACCAACGGCTCCGGCGACTACCGGGGACGCAGCGAGAGCAACGTCCTCAAGGCCGAGGTCTACGACCCGAAGACCGACACGAAGAAGAGCGTCGCCGACCCCCTCGTCGGCCGCAACTACCACTCGGGCGCGCTGCTCCTGCCCGACGGGCGCGTGATGACGTTCGGCTCGGACTCGCTCTTCTCCGACGAGGCCAACACCAAGCCCGGCGAGTTCGAGCAGCAGATCGACATCTACACGCCGTCCTACCTCCACCAGAAGGGCGAGCGGCCGGAGTTGAAGCACGCGGGTCTGGCGGAGCAGAACGCCAGGACCGTGCGGCTGGGCGGTTCGGTCTCCTTCAAGTCCGAGGACGCGGCCAAGATCAAGAAGCTGCGGCTCATCCGGCCGAGCTCCTTCACGCACGTCACCAACGTCGAGCAGTCCTCCGTGGCGCTCGACTTCAAGCGGACCGCCGACGGTGTCACCGCCGAGATCCCCGGGGATCCCTCGCTCGTGCCGCCCGGCTGGTGGATGGTGACGGCCGTGGACGGCAAGGGGGTCCCGTCGAAGTCGGTGTGGCTGAAGGTCCCCAGGACCGCTGCGGCCCAGACGCCGACGACGACGCCGGTCTCGCCGTAGCCGTCCGGCGGTCCGGTCGACCGGTCCTCCGGTCACCCGGCCGTCCGGTCACCCGGTCCAGGATCTGCCGGATCTGCCGGAGCTGTCCGAGCCCCGTCGCGGCGCATCCGCGGCGGGGCTCCGGCATGCCTTCCTCAGAGGACCCTCAAGCTGCGGTAACGGTCCGGGCACGTCCCCCAGGTCGCGCGTCCTCTGCGATCCACATCACTTGCCCCGGTCGCTGTCCGTGATATGAACTGGCGATCCGACTTTGCTGCGCCTTTACCGTCAGCTCACCAAGCCTTACCGACAGTCGCTGACGGCCGCCGTGACCGGCCGAAGGGCGGGCGTCACCGGTCGGGATTTCCAAGCCGCTCCACTGCCGAAGGTGGCCCATGTCGCTCGACTCCATGACGCAAGACTTCGACAAGGCCGTGAACGATCTGTTCGATCCGGTCGCAACCTGGCTGAGTGAACTGGTCTTCTACGCTGTGCCCGTGGCCGGCGCCGAGCTGCCGCTCATCGTGGCCTGGCTCGTCGTCGCCGGACTGGTCTTCACCATGTGGTTCGGCGTGGTGCAGTTCCGCAAGTTCAAGCTCGCCGTCCAGGTCGTACGCGGAAAGCACGACGAGAGCGATTCACCGGGCGAGGTCAATCACTTCCAGGCGCTCACAGCAGCGGTTTCCGGCACGGTCGGCCTCGGCAACATCGCCGGAGTCGGGGTCGCCGTCAGCATCGGCGGCGCCGGCGCCACCTTCTGGATGATCCTCTGCGGGCTCCTCGGCATGGCCACCAAGTTCGTAGAGGTCACCCTCGGCGTGAAGTACCGGGAGGAGCACGCCGACGGCACTGTCTCCGGCGGCCCGATGCATTACCTGCCCAAGGGTCTCGCCGAGCGCTTCGGCCGCAACGGAAAGATCTTCGGATCGGTTCTCGCGGGCCTCGCCTCCGTCATGATCCTCTTCTTCGGCCTCTTCGGCGGCAACCTCTTCCAGATCAACCAGAGCTACGCCCAGCTCACCTCCACCACAGGCGGCGAGGACAGCTGGTTCGGCTCCTCGGCAGGCGCCCTCTTCTTCGGTGTACTGCTCGCCACGCTGGTCGGTGTCGTGCTCATCGGCGGCATCAAGTCCATCGCCTCCGTCACCAGCCGCCTCGTACCGGCGATGGCCATCATCTACGTCCTGGCCTGCCTGACGGTCATCCTGTGGAACGTCGGTCAGGTCCCCAGCGCGTTCGTCGACATCTTCGAGGGCGCCTTCGCACCCGAAGGCGTCGCGGGCGGCATCATCGGTGCCCTGATCATCGGGTTCCAGCGCGCCGCCTTCTCCAACGAGGCGGGGCTCGGCTCCGCGCCCATCGCGCACTCCGCCGTGAAGACGAAGCACCCCGCCAGCGAGGGCCTCGTCGCTCTGCTCGAGCCGTTCATCGACACGGTCATCGTGTGCACCATGACCGCCCTGACCATCGTCATCGCGAAGCCGGACAGCTTTACCTCCGCGGGCGAGGAGGTCGAGGGCGTGACTGTCACCTCCGACGCGTTCGCGTCAGTCCTGCCCTGGTTCCCGAACGTGCTGACGATCGCGGTGCTGCTGTTCGCCTTCTCCACTGTGCTGACCTGGGGCTACTACGGCCTCAAGGCATGGTGCTACCTCTTCGGGAAGAGCAGGACCAGCGAGACCCTCTTCAAGATCGTCTACAGCCTGTTCGCCGTGGCGGGCGCGCTGCTGTCCCTGGAGTCCCTGATCAGCATGGCGGACGCGTTCCTGTTCATGCTGGCCGTCTTCAACATCATCGGCCTGTACCTGCTCGCGCCGGTGGTCAAGCGGGAGCTCGACTCGTTCCTCGCGCACGTCCGAGGCGACCGCAGCAGTGCGGCGAAGGGAGCGGACGAGACCGAGGCGGCCGCCCCTCAAGGCTGACGCCTCACCCGAGGACCGCACACTTCCGGCCCGCACCGTTCGACGGTGCGGGCCGGAAGTACGAGAAGGCAGCAGGGGCCGGCCCGGTTCCGGACCGCGCAGGTCAGCGCTTGTTGCGCACCAGACCGAGTGCGTACTCCGGCCACCACTGGCCCGCCTTGGGGCCGCCCTTGCACTCGCCGTCCGACTCGCCGGGCCGCTTGATCCACAGGTAGCCGTCGATCAGCTTGTCACCGGTCTCCGCCGTCGGCGCCTCCCCCAGCGCACGGCCCGGCGGGTTGCACCACGCCTCCTCGTCGGCGCCGGCGCCCGCGACCGGCCCGTTGCCGTTGCGGCTGGTGTCGATGACGAACGGCTTGTTGCCGACCATCGGCGAGAACTTCCTGCCGTAGGCCGCGTTCGACTCCGTCGTCTGGTAGTTGGAGACGTTGAGCGAGAAGCCGTCGGCCTTGTCGATGCCGGCACGTTTCATCGGCTCGACGAGTCCGCCCGGATCCCTCACCCAGTCGGGGTTGCCGGCGTCCAGGTAGACCTTGGTACGCGGCAGGCTCTTCAGCTTGCCCACCGCCTCGTTGAGGAGCCGGAAGCGCTCCGGCTGGAACTGCTCGGGAGTGCACCCCTCCATCAACACGTGCGGAATCGCGTCCGGTTCGACGATCACCGTGGCCGCACGCTTCCCGATGCCCTTGACCACCTGGTCCAGCCAGGCGCGGTAGGCGCCCGCGTCCGGCGCACCGCCCTTGGAGTACTGGCCGCAGTCGCGGTGCGGCAGGTTGTACAGCACCAGCAGCGCCTCACGGTCCGCCTTCGCGGCGGCCCCCACCACCTTGCGCGTCTGACCGCCCGGATCCTCCGTGCCGATCCACTCGGCGACGGGCTGCTCGGCGATCTTCCGCATCTGCTCGGCCTGCCGGGCCTTGCCGTCCTCGCGGTAGGCGTCGGCCTGCCGCGCCGCGTTGCTCCGAGGGTCCACCCAGTAGGGCGTAACCGACTTCGGCCGCTGGCCCTGACCGCCGCCGCCCGCCGAGTCGCCGCCCTTCCCGGAACCCGGGTCGGAGGAGCAGCCGGACAGCAGCGCCGCCGCGAGGACGCACGCCCCGCCGGCAGCGAGCCGGGAACGGGCGGCGGTGCGCCGTGCGCCGCCTCCGGCCGTACGGGCTCCGGGCCGCGGACGTTCACTGTCGCTGCCGTACATCCCACTCCCCCTAGGGTCTGTCGTCCGGATCTCCGCGGACGGGCCGCGGCGTCGGATGCGGTGCATCACAGGGCGGAGGACATCCTCGTACTGGGCGTACTCGGACGGCTCCGGCAACGCAGCTTCGGTCCTCGGCTGCCGTCGCGGGCCCGCGGAGATTCACGACCGGATCGCCCATCGTGTCACAGCGCCCCCAGGGCTCGCGGGCCTCCCGGCCCGACGTTACCCGGCTGTTCCGGGCCCCGTCCGCCGGAAGCGGAACGGCCGTTCAGATCCGGTCGACGAGATCCGCGATCGAGTCCACGACCTTCGACGCCCGGTAGGGGAAGCGGTCGATCTCGTGCGGCCGGGTGAGGCCCGTCAGCACGAGGAACGTCTCAAGTCCCGCTTCCATGCCCGCCCTTACATCGGTGTCCATCCGGTCGCCGATCATCGCGGAGGTCTCGGAGTGCGCCCCGATGGCGTTCAGACCGGCGCGCATCATCAGCGGGTTGGGCTTCCCGACGAAGTACGGCTCCTGGCCGGTGGCCTTGGTGATGAGGGCGGCGACCGACCCGGTGGCGGGCAGCGCGCCCTCCGCCGAAGGGCCCGTCTCGTCGGGGTTGGTGGCGATGAAGCGGGCGCCCTCGTTGATCAGCCGGATCGCCTTCGTCAGCGACTCGAAGCTGTACGTGCGGGTCTCGCCCAGCACCACGTAGTCGGGCTCCGCGTCCGAGAGGACGTAGCCGATGTCGTGCAGTGCCGTCGTCAGCCCCGCCTCGCCGATGGCGTAGGCCGTGCCGCCGGGACGCTGGTCGTCGAGGAACTGCGCGGTCGCCAGAGCCGACGTCCAGATGTTCTCCGTCGGCACGTCCAGGCCGATCCGGCCCAGCCGGGCGTGCAGATCGCGCGGCGTGTAGATCGAGTTGTTCGTCAGGACGAGGAAGGGCCGCCCGGACTCCTTCAGCCGCTTCAGGAACGCCTCGGCGCCGGGCACCGGGACGCCTTCGTGCATCAGCACGCCGTCCATGTCGGTCAGCCATGACTCGATCGGCTTGCGCTCTGCCACCTGCTGCTCCTGACGGAGTCGGGTTCTGCCTGTCGTGGTGCCGGGCCGGGCACGCGGTACGACCGGGCGCGGCCACGTTCAGCCTACGGCTTCCCCGGGGCCCGGGTACGGCCGGGACAGCGCGGGAGCCCGGCCGAAGAGGGGAGCCAGGACCAGCTGCGCGGCACCGTCCGCGACCGTGCGCGCCCCCTCCGGGACGAGCTCCACCGGTACGTCGCCCGCACGGCCCGGCCCCGGCCCGGCACCCGCCCCCGGGCGGCCGCCCGGGGCACGGGCTCCGCCGCCCCGCACGCCGCGCAGCTCCGCCGCCACACCGTCGAGGTACGCCTGGGGCTCGGCCAGGACCGTACGCCCGCCCAGCAGCAACCGGTCCAGGTCGAGCAGCTCGACAAGGTTGGCGGCGGCCACCCCGAGAATGCGCGCCGCCTCGGCCGTGTCGCCCCGCCGTACCGCCTCCAGGCAGAGGGCCTCCGCGCATCCGCGCCTGCCGCACCGGCACGGAGGCCCGTCGAGGCGCAGCACCTGGTGGCCGAACTCGCCGGCGCCGGTGCGCCTGCCCCGGTGCAGCCTGCCGTCCAGGACGAGTCCGGCGCCGAGCCCCGTGCCGAGGTGGAGGTAGGCGAGGGTCTCCTTGCCGCGCAGCGCCAGTCCCAGGGCGGCCGCGTTGGTGTCCTTGTCGACGACGACCGGCATGCCCAGCCGCCGCGCGAGCTCGTCGCGGAGCGGATAGCCGGCCCATTCCGGGAAGCCGGTGACGTGCCGCAGCACGCCGCGGGAATGGTCCAGCGGGCCGGGAGCGGCCACCCCCACGCCGAGGACGCTTCCCCAGCGCCCGCCGGCACCCGTGGCAGCGGCGCCGTCGTCATCGGGGGCTTCGGCCTCGGCTTCGGCAGCATCAAGGGTGCCGGGGGCAGTGCGGGAAGGGGTGCCGGAGACGACATCGGAGACGGTGCCGGAGGCGGGCTGGTCGGCTTCCGCGTCCGCGTCCGCGTCGGCCACCGCGGCCTCGCCGGCCGTCTCTCCCGGGGGCCGCTCGGCCACCGCTCCGGTACCGGCACCGGCCGCCGGCCCCTGCTCCCGCCGGCCCTCCGCACGCGCCTCCCGCCCCGTATCGGTCCACAGCTCCCCCTCCTCCGAAACGGCCCGCAGCCGCTCGCGGCCGGACTCCTCCCCGTCCGGCGTCCGGGCGTCGCGTCCCGGCGGGCGCGGAGCGGCCCACACCTCGCCCGCCGACGCCTGCTGCCACAGCTCACCGCCCGCGACCTCCTCCGCGCTCGCGGCGGGGCGCTCGGCGGCGCCCGCCCCGAGCGCCGGCAGACCCGCGCCGATGAGGCCGTACACGGCGGACTCGACAGCGTCGAGCACCGTCTCCGCTCCCGCACCCAGGTCGAGGGGAGCCGTGCGTCCCGCGACGACGCTGCCCGACAGGTCGACGAGCACGGCCAGCAGATGGTCCCGGTCCAGATGTATGCCCACCGCGTGCCGCGCACCGGGGGCGAGCCTGAGAACCGTGCTCGGCTTGCCACCGGTCGAGGCACGCCTGCCCGCCTCGGTGACCAGCCCGTGCGACCGCAGACGCGCAGTGATCTTGCTGACGGCCTGCGGCGTCAGCCCCGAGCGCACGGCCAGTTCGCTGCGGCTTGCACCCTCCTGCCCCGCGATGCGCAGCAGACCCAGGACGCGGGCGGCGCTCGTCCCGTACGGCACGACGAGTTCGCTTCCGCCGTTCATGGCGGGTTCACTGGTCATGAGGTCATTGTGCGCGCGGCTTGCACTTACGCAACCGCGTTGCGAAAGTGTCCGCATGGACCGTACGGAAGAAGCCGCTCCCCCTCCCCTCCGCGTCGGGCTCATCGGCTACGGCCTCGCGGGCTCCGTGTTCCACGCACCCCTCATCGCCTCCACCGAGGGACTCGCGCTGGACACCGTCGTCACCGCGAACCCCGAACGGCGCGCGCAGGTGCACGCCGAGCACGGCTCCTCCATGCGTACGCTCGCCACGACCCGTGAACTCTTCGCCCGCGCCGGTGCTCTCGACCTCGTCGTCGTCGCCTCCCCCAACCGCACGCACTACACGCTGGCGCGGCAGGCACTGGAAGCCGGCCTCCCCGTCGTCGTCGACAAGCCCCTTGCCGGGACCGTCGCGGAGGCGCAGCAGCTGGCCTCCCTCGCCGCCGAACGCGGCCTGATGCTCTCCGCGTTCCACAACCGCCGCTGGGACAACGACTTCCGCACGGTCCGCGCGCTCCTCGCCGACGGGGCGCTGGGCGGCGAGGTCCGGCGCTTCGAGTCCCGCTACGAACGCTGGCGGCCCGAACTCAAGGGCGGCTGGCGGGAGTCCGGCGACCCCGCCGAAGCAGGCGGTCTCCTCTACGACTTGGGCAGCCACCTCGTCGACCAGGCACTGACGCTCTTCGGACCGGCCACCTCGGTCTACGCCGAGTCCGACGTCCGGCGCACCGGCGCCGAAGCGGACGACGACACGTTCATCGCACTCACCCACGCCGACGGCGTCCGCTCCCACCTGTGGGTGAGCGCCGTCGCCGCCCAACTCGGGCCGCGCTTCCGCGTACTGGGCAGCGAGGCCGCATACGTGAAGAACGGACTCGACCCGCAGGAAGCCGCCCTGCGGGAAGGCGCCCGGCCCGTGCCCGGCCAACGCTGGGGCGTGGAACCGGAGGCCGCCTGGGGAACGCTGGGGGATCTCGAGGCGCGGCGGCCCGTCCCCACGCTCGACGGCGACTACCCCGCGTACTACGCCGGAATCGTCACCGCCCTGCGCGAGGGCACACCGCCGCCGGTCACGGCGCACGAGGCCGTCGCGACGATCCGGGTACTGGAAGCCGCACGGACCTCGGCACTCGAGGCGCGCGTCGTCACGGCCGACCTCGCCTGAGCGCAGGGCGGTCCGGGCACGGGACGCACACCGCACACCGCACAGGGCAGTGCGCAGCGCGACGGGAGAGCCCGGGCCGCCGCCGGGCGGGACGGACCTGGGACGTGACGGACTCTGGACACGGCCTCGGGGCGGGACGGACCTCCGGGCCTCAGGCGTCCCGCAACTCCTGGCGCTGACGCCCCAGTCCGTCGATCTCCAGCTCCACCACGTCCCCCGCCCGCAGATACGGCTTCGGTTCCGGCGCACCCATGGCCACACCCGCGGGCGTACCCGTGTTGATGACGTCACCGGGCCGCAGCGTCATGAACTGGCTGAGATAACGCACCACTTCGGCGATCGGGAAGATCTGCTCGGCCGTGGTGCCGTCCTGCTTCAGCTCGCCGTTCACCCACAGCCTCAGCCCCAGCGCCTGAGGATCGGCGACCTCGTCCGCCGTCACCAGCCAGGGCCCCAGCGGATTGAACGTCTCGCAGTTCTTGCCCTTGTCCCACTGCCCGCCGCGCTCCAGCTGGAACGCGCGCTCCGAGACGTCGTTGGAGACCGCGTACCCCGCCACCGCCGCCGACGCCTCCTCGTCCGACGAGAGATAACGGGCCGTGCGGCCGATCACCACCGCCAGCTCCACCTCCCAGTCGGTCTTGCGGCTGCCCCGCGGCACCAGCACGTCGTCGTACGCACCGACCACGGTGTCCGGAGCCTTCATGAACAGGATCGGCTCCTCCGGAACCGCACCGCCCGTCTCCCGAGCGTGATCGTGGTAGTTCAGCCCGATGCACACGACCTTGCCGATCCCGGCCACCGGCGGGCCGACCCGCAGCCCCGACGGCTCCACCGCGGGCAGCTCACCGGCGGAGCCCGCCGCCTCGCGTACACGCCCGAACGCCGCGCCGTCGCCGAGCAACACGCCGTCGATGTCGCCGACGACAGCCGACAGGTCCCGGAGGACACCCGACTCGTCCAGCAGCGCCGGGCGCTCGGCACCCGCCGGTCCGACCCGCAGCAGCTTCACGATCTACTCCCGGAGTTGAGCACTTCCACGGCGCCGCACGGCAACCAGCCACGCGGCGCCGGTCTGTCGCAAAAGGAGCGGCCGATCCTCCAAGACGGAGTTCAGATCCACAACCCGGTGTTCACGTAGTGGACCGCCGCACGGCCGAAGCCCCCCGCGAGCGGCGTCCCCCGGTGCGCCCCGGCGACCGTTCCGAAGACCGTCCCGCCGGCCGCTCCGGCGTCCGGCCGCCCGCCGGACCGCCCGGCTGCCTCCCCGCCCCCAGCGCCGCACGCTCCACAGCCGTCCACGTCGTGCTTGTCACCACGTACAGCGCCGCGGCGAGCGGCACCACCGCCACCGTGATCAGCGTCCCGAAGGACAGCAGCGGAAGCAGCCGCCCCATGGCCGCCGCACCCGGCACCTCGGGCACCGCCTGCCCGGACCGGCCCGGAACCGCACGCCGTCCGGCCGTCGCGGAATCCGACCCCCCGCCGCTGCCGGCCGCCTCCGCCGCCAGCCTGCGCGTACGCACATACGTCCACGTCGACACCGCCGCGACCAGGACGAACAGCCCCACGTACACCAGACCCTGCGCACCGAGCAGACCGCCCGCGTCCAGAGCGTCCGGCCAGCGCCCGCCCAGCGGAGCACCCAGCAGGGTCTCCCCGAGCAACTCACCGTCCCGGGTGAAGAGGTAGTACATCGCGAAGAAGACAGGCAGCTGCAACAGCATCGGCAGGCAGCCCGCCACCGGCGAAGTCCCCTCCCTCGCCTGCAACTCCCCCACCGCGCGCCGCAGACGCTCCGGGTCGCCCCCGTGCTTGCCCCGCAGCTCCGCCAGCTGCGGGGCGAGCCGCGCCCGCACCCGCTCGCCCCGGACCGCCGCCCGCGCCAGCGGATGCAGCGCCAGACGCACGCACAGCGTGAACACCACGATGGCGGCAGCCGTCGCGGAAGCACCGAAGAACGGTGCGAGGCCTCCGGACAGTTGCGCCACGACAGAACTGAAGAAAGACATGCTGAGCCCTCCACGGGGTCTCGTCGTACCGGACCGGGTCACACACCGGCCCAGCAAGGGCCGGCGGAAGAGATCGGTGTGACGAGCCGCGCAGACACGCGGAAGGCTCAACGTGAGGCAGCAGCAGGTCAGTCGGCGCCGACGCCGACTGACGGGCCTACGGACCGGCAGGGCAGCCGGAACGGTCAGCCGACGGACAACCCACCGCCGGAGAGCGTCAGCGACAGCCTCCCGGCGCCACAAAGGCCCCGGGGGCCACTGCGCGAAGAAGCTGCCGGGCAGCCGGACACATTGAGGAGAAGAGCGCGTTACGCGGCCGTCGGAACCCGGCCGCCCGGCGCCCGGGGACGCGGACGCCCCGCAGCGTCCGGATCACGCTGCGGCAGGAACGCCGTACGCCGCTCCCGGTCCCGGATCGCCGTACGCACCCGGCCCGGTGGCACCCGCGGCGCGGAGAGGACCGCGGCGCCCACGAGAGTCCGGCACACCAGCATCACGGCCGCGGCCGTCGCGGCGGCGGTCAGCGCGGTGCTCAGGCCGGCCTCGGTGAACAGGTAACCCACGAGGGAGAGCAGCAGCGCGGAGAGATGCATGCGCCAAGCGCTCACAGTCCGGTAGACCACGCTCAGCCCCCTCTCATCCGCACGCCCCGCACACCGGCCGGTCCGGTCCGCAGGCCGACGCGAACTCGGCCTGCCCGTACGACAATAGCGCGTCGCCGCCGCAAACCACCGCCGCAAGCCACCGCCGCCCGGCCCGCCACGCCACGCACCCGCCGAGAGCCCGAAGCCGCCGAGTCGCCGAGCCGCCGACGCCGGGCGCACACCTGACCCCTCCCACCGCGGACCGGCCCCACCGCAGCCCTGGATAATCAAGCACATGAGCAGCAGCACCGACCCGCGCCCCCGCCGCCTCGTCCTCGCCACCCGGAACCCCCACAAGGTCACCGAACTCCAGGCGATCCTCACCGCCGAAGGACTCGACCTCGAACTCGTGGGAGCGGACGCCTACCCGGAGATCCCCGACGTCAAGGAGACCGGCGTGACCTTCGCCGAGAACGCTCTCCTCAAAGCCCGCACCCTCGCCCGGGTCACCGCGCTCCCCGCCGTCGCCGACGACTCCGGCCTCTGCGTCGACGTCCTCGGCGGCGCTCCCGGCATCTTCTCCGCCCGCTGGGCCGGACGGCACGGCGACGACAAAGCCAACCTCGACCTTCTCCTCGCCCAGATCTCCGACATCACGGACGAGCACCGGGGCGCGTACTTCGCCTGCGCCGCGGCCCTCGCCCTGCCCGACGGCACCGAACACGTCACCGAAGGCCGCCTCACCGGCACCCTGCGGCACACCCCCGCAGGAACGGGCGGCTTCGGCTACGACCCGATCCTGCAGCCCGACGCCGAGACCCGTACCTGCGCCGAACTCACCCCCGAGGAGAAGAACGCCATCAGCCACCGCGGCCGCGCCTTCCGCGCCCTGGCCCCGGTGGTTCGCGAACTGCTGGGGTGACGCCCGCGCAGCAGCGCGGACAGCCCCCGATGAGCGGGAGAGGCGGTGCCCGGCACGGAAAAACCCCACTCCGCGAAGGGAGTGGGGCCCGCTGTGCGCGAGGAGGGACTCGAACCCTCACGCCCTAGGGCATCGGTACCTAAAACCGACCCGTCTGCCAGTTCCGGCACTCGCGCTGCGCCGGACATCCTACTGCCGCGGAGCCTCTGCCGGCTGCGAGCCCCGGCGGCGGTTGCGCCCGCACCACGTCTCCGTGATCGCGTGGCAGTTGGGGCAGAGGTAGCGCAGGTTCTCCCGGCGGTTGTCGCGCCACTCGCCGTTGATGTGGTCGATCTGCAAGGTCAGACGGGCACCCGCCCACTCGCCGGGGTTGCCGCACTGAGCGCACGCGTAGACCACCCCGACCTCGTCGAGCGCACGGCGGAGCCGTTCGTGGTTGACGCGGGGCATGCCCTCCGGGCGGATGCGCAGCACGTCCCGCGCGATCCGGCGCGGCTGCGGCGGACGCGGCACCGTCCGGCGGCTGCGGGATTCGAAGTGGCCGGTGTCGAGGCCGAGTCGGGCGGTGCTCCGCCGTACCCGCCGGCGGTTCACCTCGTCGACGCGCATGCCCATGGCACGCAGCACGTCCGCGTAGTTGCGGCTCCGTGCGACGGCCCTGCGCAGCTCCTCCTCCGGGATCGCCACGCGGGAGTGGGAGAAGTGCGAGGTGTCGAGGCCGAGGGCCCGGACCGTCCGCCCCAGCGCCGCCCGGGAACGTCCGTCCTCGGGCACTCCGAGCCGGCGGGCCAGCTCGCGGAAGCTCCGCACGGCCCCGGCCGCCGACCGGATCTCTTCCTCGGAGAAGGGCACCTCGATGCGGCGTCTGCTGAGCGCCGGGATGTGGCCGGCGTCCACGCCGGACGCGGCGATCCGGCGCCGGATATGGGAGAGCGTTCCCGTGGAGGGCCTGGCCCCCAGCTTCCCGGCGACCTCCCGGAGCACCGTCGACGAGGCCACCGCTTCCGCGATCGCCTCGTCGGTGTACTTCCGCCACGGAGTGCGGCGCGCGAAGTGCCCGGTGTCCATGCCGTGCTGGGCAACGGCTCTCTGCAGGCTCCTCCGGCGCCCCCCGTTGTCCGGGAGGCCCAGGGCGCGCATCACGCCCGCCCAACTCGATGCCGCGGCCACCGCCTCGGCCAGCTGCTCCTTCGTGTACTTCCCCACCGACCGCCGCCCCCGCTGCCGTCCGTCCGCCCCTGGCGGCCGTGACGGGTGTCCGCACACCCCCACGCGTGCGGACACCCGTCGCGGCCTCGCACACATCAACGACGGGAGGCGCCCGCGGTTACGTCTATCGGGTCAATCACCGTTACCCGGCTCGCCCCCGTCACGGGCCGCTCCCCGGACGGCAGGCGGGCGGCACCGGGCCGAGTCAGATCTTCAGGTCCTTGATCAGCTTCGCCACGTGCCCGGTGGCCTTCACGTTGTAGAACGCCTGCAGGACCGCGCCGTCCTCGCCGACGACGACGGTGGAGCGGATGACGCCCGTGACCGTCTTGCCGTAGAGCTTCTTCTCGCCGAAGGCTCCGTACGCCTCCATCGTCTCCTTCGACGGGTCTCCGACGAGCGTGACCTTCAGGTTCTCCGTGTCCCGGAACTTGGCGAGCTTCTCCGGCTTGTCGGGCGAGACGCCGACGACGTCGTAGCCGGCGGCGGCGAGGACGTCCAGGTTGTCGGTGAAGTCGCAGGCCTGCTTGGTGCAGCCGGGAGTCAGGGCGGCCGGGTAGAAGTAGACGATGACCTTGCGGCCCTTGCGGTCGGCGAGCGAGACCGGGTTGCCGTCGGCGTCCGGGAGGGAGAAGTCGGGGGCGGTGTCGCCGGGCTGCAGTCGCTCACTCATCTGTGCTCCTTGTGTCTGCTTGGTCCGCCCCGAGGGTAGCCGGAGGAGTCCGGTGCCGGGGGTGCCGCGGGGCACGGGGCAGCGTGAGCTGACAGACTGTCCACCTGGCCCCGTCCGTTCGGCCGGGCCGGTTCGGGGAACGCGGAAGGTCGTACGTGTCCGTCGGGCCCCCGGCGGCCGACTGACGCGGGCGCGGCCGGTGTTGGCCGGACCAGTGACCGATCGAGAGACGGACGAGCGACGGAGGCAACGCGGTGTCGAATGCCAGGACTCCCGCGGACATCGAGGCGGACATCCTCAACAGGCGGCGCGAACTCGCGGCGACGCTTGACGAGATCGCCGTCCGCGTGCACCCCAGGACGATCGCGGGGGACGCCAAGGCGAAGGCCGCGGCGGCGGTGGACAGGACGGCGGGGCGTGCCTACGTGGCCGTCAACATGGCTTTGGCGGACGTGCGGGCGACGTTCGTCGACGAGAAGGGTTCGCCGCGGCTGGAGCGCGTCGTGCCGGTCGCGATCGTCGCGGTGACGCTCGTCGGGGGGCTGTTCGCTCTCTCGGCTCGGCGTCGGCGCGGCTGAAGCGCTGATATACGGTCTACACGTGAGTTCCGAGACGCCTACCGGACATGCGGGCCCCGGCACGAAAGCCGATGCGGCCACGACGCGCATGCCGGAACACGACAAGCTCCCGATCCGCATGCTGCACGACCGTGTGCTGGTGCGTACGGACATCGAGGAGGGCGAGCGCCGGTCCTCGGGCGGGATCGTGATTCCCGCGACGGCGGCTGTGGGCCGCCGGCTGGCCTGGGCCGAGGTGGTCGCCGTCGGCCAGAACGTGCGGACTGTGGAGCCGGGCGACCGCGTGCTCTACGACCCCGAGGACATGGCGGAGGTCGAGGTCCGCGGTGTCGCCTACACGCTGATGCGTGAGCGCGACCTTCATGCGGTGGCGGCCGAGCGGTTGCAGGGGTCCCAGGACTCCACGGGGCTCTATCTGTAGTCGGCGCAAGGGAGTCGGGCCGGCCGCGTGGAGTGCGGCCGGCCCGTTCACGTGCCGTGCGGAGGAGCAAGGGAGTCGGGCCGGCCGCGTGGAGTGCGGCCGGCCCGTTCACGTGCCGTGCGGAGGAGCAAGGGCCGGGCGGCCGGCGCGGCCGGAACCGGCCCGAGGATCAGTCCACGGTCCGGGCGGGTTCCTCTTCCCAGGGTTCGGTGCGGGCCGCGGCCTGCCCGCCCACTGTGTTGCCGCCCTGCCAGCCGTTGCCGCCGCCCGGGTCTCCCTGGGTGTCGCCGCCGTCGACGCCGCCCTGGTTGCCCTGGGTGTTGCCGCCTTCGAGCCCGCCGGTCGGCGGGGTGCCGGGGCCTGTGGGCGGTTCGCTGGGCGGGGTGGTGGGTGGGCCCGGGTCGGTCGGCGGCACGCTGGGGCCGTCGGTGGGCGGTCCGGACGTGCCGGGGTCGTCCGGCGGCTGGGACGTGCCGGGGTCGCCCGGCGGGGCGCTGGGTACGTCGCCGCCGTCGGTCTTGAGGTCGAAGTCGCGGACGGGTTCGCCTTCGAGCGCGGCTTTGGTGTAGTCGCCCCAGATCTCGGCGGGGAAGCCGCCGCCGTTGACGCGGGGGACGCCGGCCGCCCCGTAGAGGGGTTTCTGCTCACCGGTCTCGGAGTCCTGGCCCATCACGCTGATGACGGTGGCCAGTTCGGGGGTGTATCCGGCGAACCACGCGGCCTTGTCCTCCTCGGCGGTGCCGGTCTTGCCTGCCGCGGGACGCCCCGCGGCCTGGGCGGCGACGCCGGTTCCGCCCTGGACGACCTTGCGCAGCACGGCGGTCGTGGAGTCCGCGGCCTTGCGCGGCACTTCCCGTACGGGGTCGTGGCTGGGGAGTTCGATGACCTCGCCGCCCCGGGTGGCCTTCTCCACGAGGCTGTAGTGGCCCCGCTTGCCGTGGTTGGCCAGCGTCGCGTACGCCTGCGCCATGTCGGTGGTGGAGGCGGTGGCGACGCCGAGGGCGATGGATCCGTCCTCGGGCATGTTGGGGGTCTTCTCGGGGAGGCCGAGGTCGATGGCCGTCCGTTTGACCGTCTTCGGGCCGACGTCCACGCCCATCTGCGCGAACACCGAGTTGACGGACTTGTTCATGGCTTCGGAGACGGGGATCTGTCCGTAGGACTTCTCGTCCTCGTTCTCCGGCTTGTAGCCGGTGCCGTTGCCGTCGCTGACGACTTCGCGCTTGTTGGTCCCGTCGTAGACGGTGCCGGCGTTGATGGCGCGGCCGTCCTGCGTCCTGGATCCGTTCTGGACGGCGGAGGTGAAGATGAACGGCTTGAAGGTGGAGCCGACCTGGTAGTCGCGGCGGGTGGCGTTGTTGACGAACTGCTCGGTGTAGTCGATGCCGCCGTACATGGCGACGATCTTCCCGGTCTTCGGATCGACCGAAGTGCCGCCCGCACGCACGTACTTGTCGACCTTGCGGTCCTTGTCGAGCTTCGACATCAGCCGCTTCTCGACCGCGTCGCCCATGGCCTTCTGCCGCTCGGGGTCGAGGGTGGTGGTGATGCGGAAGCCGCCCGCGGCGAGCCGCCGCTCGTCGATGATCTCGTTGCCGATGAGGTAGTTCTTGACGGCTTCGACGATGTAGCCGCGCTGGCCCGACATGCCTGTGGACGGGCGGGCGGGGCTGGGTTCGGGGAACTGCAGCTTCTCGCTCTCGCCCCGTGTCATCCGTCCCGTTTTGACCATGCCGTCGACGACGTAGTGCCAGCGGGCGACGGCCCTCTTGCGGTTCTCCGGGTGGGCCTGGGTGTCGTAGGCGTTGGGCGAGTTGACGAGGGCGGCGAGGTAGGCGCCCTCGGCGGGGGTGATGTCGGCGATGTCCTTGCCGTAGTACGCGTGTGCCGCGGCCTGGATTCCGTAGGCGTTTCGCCCGAAGTAGCTGGTGTTGAGGTAGCCCTCGAGGATGTCGCTCTTGCTGACCTCGTTGTCGAGTTTCAGGGCGATGAAGAACTCTTTCGCCTTACGGGTCAGGGTCTGGTCCTGATCGAGGTAGTAGTTCTTCACGTACTGCTGAGTGATGGTGGAACCCGACTGTTTTCCGCCACCGGTAAGCATGTTCCAGCCCGCGCGGATCATTGCTTTCGGGTCGACCGCGGATTCCTCGAAGAACTCCCTGTCCTCCGCGGCCAGTACGGCGTCCTGGGTGGCCTTGGGGACCTGGGCGAGATGAATGTTCTCCCGGTTGATCTCACCGTCGCGCGCGATCTGGCTGCCGTCGGAGTAGAGGAAGACGTTGGTCTGGGCTGCCGCCGCCTTGTTGGGCTCGGGGATGCTCACGAGCAGATATCCGGCCACGAGTACGCCGATGACGAGCGTGAGTACGAGCATCACCCCGCCCAGCAGCCACCGCCACGTGGGGATGAGCCTGCGGAGCCCCGTCCTGCGTTTGCGGCCACTGGCCACGGCACCGCCGGACGCGGCGGCCTCGGGGGCGACGCGGGGCTGATGCCCGGGAGCAGGCTCCCGGTCCGGCGGGGGTTCCTGGCGGGCGGCGGGTGCCCCGGCGGGCGCGGAGGGGCCCGGAGCGGGCGCGGCAGGGCCGGAGGCGGGCGCGGCAGGGCCCGAGGCGGGCGGCGGCCCGGCGACCGCCCAACTGGGGACGGGGACTTCGCGTTCGGGGCGGGGGCCGGGGACGGGAGCCGCGGTGGGGGCATCGGCGGCGGGCTCCGCCGTAGCGGCGGTGTCCTCGGGGGCGTCCGCGGTGGGGGCATCGGCGGCAGGGGCGGCCGCGGTGGGGGCGGCGTCCTCGGAGACGTCCGCGGCGGGGGCATCGGCGGCAGGGGCGTCGGTGACGGGGGCGTCCGCGGTGGAGGCGGCCGTGGCGGGCTCCGCCGGGACGGGGGTCTCCCCGGCGGACTCAGCCGGGGTGGAGTCGGCGTCGGTTTCCGGAGCGGGAGCCGCGTCGGCGGCCGTGTCCGGAGCGTCCGCCGCGTCCTGGGCGGTGTCCGCGGCATCGGCGGGAACCACGGCATCGACGGCGTCGGGAGCGGGCCCGGGCTCGGCCCCCTTCGCGGCTGCGTCGTCGCTCGCGGGGGCGTCGGCGGCAGCGTCGGAGCCCGCACCGGCACCGGCGTCCGCACCATCGGCCTCAGCGCCGTCGGCCGCGTCCGCACCGCCTTCCGCACCCGCACCCGCGTCCGCGGCTTCCGCACCACCGGCGTCCGCGTCGTCCGCGGCCCCGTCGACGGGAGTCGGCTCATCGGCAGCAGCGGTCCCGTCGGAGGAACCGGCAGCCGGGTCCTGATGCTGAGCGTCCGGCTCGGCGCCGTCCGCCGTCCCGCCCGTGGCGGGCGTCTCGCCGGATGCGTCAGCGCCGCTGCCGGGGCCGGAGGCGGTTCCGGTTCCGGTTCCGGTTCCGGAATCCTCGGCGGAACGGTCTGCCGGGCCCTCTGCCGGGCCGGCGGTGCCCGGCTCCGTTCCGGGCCTGCTCTCCCCGCCCTCGCTCTTCGGCTCGTCGCTCATGTTTTCCGGGACCCCTCGTCCAATGTCGGGCGATTCACCTCGTACGCCCCATAGAACACTGCTACCTCGATCGCGCCGTTCACCGGGGGCCGTCGTACAGCGGAGCGCTCGGCTCCGTCACTGTACGTGCCGCCCGCGGCGGACCGTGCACGCGAATAATCCTTGGCTGCCCGCTGTGCCGGTGGGCTAGGCTCCCTCGTTTCGTAATCGTGAGGAAGTCACACAAGGGAAGACGGAGAAAGGCTTCGAAAGGATGCGCCTTCACGGCGTCTATTTCGCCGTGGCAGCCGGGAGTTTCCGGAGATATGCCACCTACCGGATCGCGACGGCGGCCGGTGTCTTCACGAACACCGTCTTCGGCTTCGTTCTCTCCTACACCTTTCTCGCGCTGTGGAGTGAGCGGCCTCACCTCGGCGGTTACGACCAGTCACAGGCCCTCACCTTCGTGTGGACGGGTCAGGCGCTTCTCGCCGCCGCGTCGCTGATCGGCGGCGGCTTCCAGGAGGAGCTCCAGGAGCGCATCCGCACCGGCGACGTGGCCGTCGACCTGTACCGGCCCGTCGACCTCCAGGCGTGGTGGCTGGCGGCGGATCTGGGGCGGGCGGCGTTCCAGCTCCTCGGCCGGGGCGCGGTGCCGCTCGCCGCGGGAGCGCTGGCCTTCGATCTGGCGCTGCCGGTATCGCCGTTGCGGTGGGCGGCGTTCCTCGGGTCGGTTCTGCTGGGGCTGCTCACGGGTTTCGGACTGCGCTACCTGCTGGCGCTGAGCACGTTCTGGCTGCTGGACGGTTCGGGGCTGAACATGCTCGGCACTCTGCTGAGTTCGTTCTTCTCCGGGATGCTGCTGCCGCTGACGATCTTCCCGGGCGAGTTCGGCGAGGTCGTCCGCGCGCTGCCGTGGGCCGCCACGCTCCAGGTCCCGGCGGACGTCCTCCTCGGCGAATACGAGGGTGCCGCGCTGCTCGGCGCGTACGGCTTCCAGGCGGTGTGGGCGCTCGTCCTGCTGGCGGCGGGACGTGCGCTGCAGTCGCTGGCCACGCGGAAGGTGGTGGTCCAGGGTGGCTGAGGTTCCGCTGGGCGGGGAGTCGCGGGCACCGTCCGCCCCGGTGGTGGACCCGCCGACGGCGGACCCGGCGGTGGACGTCCGGGAGTCGACGGCCGAGGGGTGGTGGGCCCGCCTGTGCTGGGGTGTCCGCGCGTACGGCTTCATCGCGGCGATGTGGATCCGCTCGACGATGGTCTACCGGGGCTCGTTCCTGATGATGGTGGCGGGCAGCGTCACCCTCACGGCGCTCGACTTCGCCGCCATCGTGATCATGTTCTCGCACGTGGGGGCGCTGGGCGGTTTCGCGCTGCCGGAGGTGGCGCTGCTGTACGGGACGTGCACCGCCTCGTTCGGCCTGGCGGATCTCCTCATGGGGTCCTTCGACAAGCTGGGGACCCGTGTGCGTGACGGGACGATGGACACGGTGCTGGTGCGGCCCGTCCCGGCTCTGGCGCAGGTCGCCGCCGACCGGTTCGCGCTGCGGCGGCTGGGCCGGGTCCTGCAGAGCGCGGCCGTGCTGGGCTGGGCGCTGGCGAACGCCGGCGTCGACTGGTCGGGCGGTTCGGTGCTGATGCTCGTGGTGACGCTGCTGAGCGGGGCCGCGATCTTCGCCTCGCTGTTCGTACTGGGCGGGGCGTTCCAATTCGTCGCGCAGGACGCGGCCGAGGTGCAGAACTCGTTCACGTACGGCGGTGTGACGCTGCTGGAGTACCCGCCGACGATCTTCGCGAAGGAACTCGTGCGGGGTGTGACGTTCGTGGTGCCGCTCGCGTTCGTCAACTGGCTTCCGGTGCTGCGGATCCTGGGGCGGGACGATCCGCTGGGCCTGCCGGGGTGGGTGGACTTCGTCGGGCCGGTGGTGGCCGCGGCCTGCTGTGCGCTGGCCGGTCTCGCGTGGCGTGCGGGGCTGCGGGCCTATCGGAGCACGGGCAGTTGAGCGGCGTTGCGGTGCACGCCGGCGAGTGGGGAGGGACGGGATGACGGACGACGGCTTCATCGTGCTGGAGGACGTGGAGAAGGTCTTCCGGGTGCGCCGCAGGACACGTGGCCGGCTGCGCCGCGAGCGGCACGAGGTGCGGGCGGTGGACGGCATCTCGTGTGCCGTGGCGCGGGGGGAGATGGTCGGGTACATCGGGCCGAACGGCGCCGGGAAGTCGACGACGATCAAGATGCTGACCGGCATCCTCACGCCCAGCGGGGGGCGTCTGCGGGTGGCGGGCATCGATCCCTCCCGTCAGCGTGCGCGGCTGGCCCGCCGGATCGGCGTCGTGTTCGGGCAGCGCACCACGCTGTGGTGGGACCTTCCGCTGCGGGACTCCTATGCGCTGATGCGCCGCATGTACCGCGTCCCCGAGGCACGCTTCCGGGCGAACCTCGACCGGTGCGTCGAGCTGCTCGATCTCGGCGGTCTCCTCGAAGTCCCCGTGCGTCAGCTGTCGTTGGGGCAGCGGATGCGCGGCGACATCACCGCCGCTCTTCTGCACGACCCGGAGGTGCTCTACCTCGACGAGCCGACGATCGGCCTCGACGTCGTGAGCAAGGCGACGGTGCGGCGTTTCCTGAGGGATCTCAACGCGTCGCAGGGCACGACCGTGCTGCTGACGACGCACGATCTGACCGACATCGAGCAGCTCTGCGAGCGCGTCATGGTCATCGACCACGGCCGCCTCATGTACGACGGCGCTCTCGGGGGCCTGCACGAGGTCGGCGAGAGCGAGCGGACCCTGGTGGTGGATCTGGAGAGGGAGTTGCCGCCGATCGAGGGCATCGAGGGGGCGCGGACGGTGCGGACGCGGGGTCCGCGCCAGTGGCTCGCCTTCCCCGCGTCGGCGAGCGCCGCCCCGATCGTCTCGCAGGTGGCCGACGCGTATCCGCTGGTCGATCTGTCCGTGCGGGAGCCGGACATCGAGGACGTCATCGCCCGTATGTACTCGGGTCGTTGAACCCGCCTCGGGCCGTTGATCGCGTTGATCGCCTCGGGTCGTTGGCTCGTCTCGGGCTGTTGAACCCGCCTCGGGCCGTCGAGCGCGGGGTGCGTCGGGTGCGGGGGTGCGTCAGGTGCGGGCGGGTCCGGAGCCCCTGAGCTCCTTCAGGTCGAGCGCCTCGGCCATCGCACGGTAGCCGTTGTCGCTGGGGTGCAGATGGTCGCCCGAGTCGTAGGCGGGGCGCAGCCGGCTGGGGTTGGCCGGGTCCCGCAGGGCGGCGTCGAAGTCGACGACGGCGTCGAAGACCTTGCCGGAGCGGATCTGCTCGTTGACCTGCTGCCGCGTGGCGTCCAGGTGCGGCCGGAAGCCGCGGTGTCCGCCGAAGGGTGTGAGGGTGCCGCCGACGACGCGCAGGCCGCGGGCGTGCGCCGCCTTCACCAACTGCCGCAGTCCGTCGACGATCTGGTCGGCGTTGTGCCGTCGCGGCGGCTTGATGATGTCGTTGAGGCCCATCTCTATGACGACTGCCTTCACGCCGGTTTGGGCGAGGACGTCGCGCTCGGCGCGTGTGAGGGCGCTGGGCCCGTTGTTGGGCGAGTAGCGGCTGCCGTCGACGAGGACGCGGTTCCCGCTGATGCCGCCGTTGAGGACGCTGTAGGAGGGCGCGTTGCGTTCGGTGCGCAGCCGTTCGGCGAGGAAGTCCGTCCAGCGGCGGTTGGCTCCGGGGCTGGAGGTGATGCCGTCGGTGATGGAGTCGCCGAGCACGGCGACGGCGCCACGTGCCTCGTTCGTCCACACGTCGACCGCGGTCAAGTAGCGCCAGTACGGGCTCTGCTGGGTGAACGCGGTGCCCGAGGTCTCGTCCGCGCGGTCGCCCTGTGCGACGTAGCTGGTCTGCCGCGCGTAGGGGTGGTAGGTCACGGGGCCGGAGGGGCTGGGCGAGTACGTCGTGACGAGGACGTCGGCGGCGTGGGGGACGTTGAGCCGCACGGGGTCGCTGGTGACTGTCCGGCCCGGGGCGATGGTGACGCTGCGGTCCTTGTCGAACGTCAGCCGCCGCATGGTGCCCGTGGCGGCGGTGGGGTTGCTGGGGGCCGCCGCGAGGGCGAGCGTCGCGTGAGTGACCGTCAGAGGCTTCGTGCCGTACAGGTTGGAGAGGGTGATGCGGGCACCGGTGCCGCCCACGGAGGTGTGGACGATGTTCCGTATCGACATCTTCGCGAACCCGGCCTGCGTTTCGGGCTCGGCCGCGACCGCGGGGGCGGACCATGTCCCCACCCATGAGCCCGAGGAGGCGGGTGCCGCGTCGTCGCGAGCGCCCTGGGAGGTGCCGTCGAGGCTGCCGTCGTCACTGCCGACACCGATGAAGACCGCTGTCGAGACAAGCACGACGATGGCCGCCAGTCCGGCCAGCAAGGCATAACCCATGTTTCTGGTCACGCTCGGTGTATCTCCTCGGGCAGGCGGAGCCCGAGGCTCCGAGTGGTCGCGGTGGCATGGTCCCACGATCGCGGCGGGGTCCTCCCACGGGGTCGGCCCAGGCCTGAGGGCGACTGCGTCGTCACCCGCACAGACAGACGCCGGAATGCCGGGCTTCGTTCCACCTGTCAGGCACCTTGGGACACTGTAGGGGGGACTGGCCGAACGGTGGAGTGGATGGATCGGGCAAAAGCGGGCGAGGTCTCTGCCGGGGACGACGGCGGAGTGAGAGCAATCACAGGCCGGGCGGACGCACTTCCGCCCGGCCCCAACGGGCGTACCCGGCAACCGACTTCGCCCGGCGGCGGCCCGGGCGGGGCTGCCCGCGGAGGCCCGCCGCCAGGTGGAGGGGGCGGCCGTGCGGGGGGCCCGCCTTCCGGGCCGGGGCCCGGCGGGCAGACCGGCGGGGGCGGCGGGCGCCGCACGAACCCCGGGGCGATGAACACCTTCACGGAGGCGGACGAGGAGCGCCGGCGGGGCGTGCGGCGCATGAAGACGATCGCCACGGGGGCCCTGCTGCTGATGGCGGCCGTCTTCGTGCTGGCCAAGTGGGCGCAGCACGAGGGTGCGGGCGCGTGGAGCGGTTATGTCGCGGCTGCCGCCGAGGCCGGGATGGTGGGTGCGCTGGCGGACTGGTTCGCGGTGACGGCTCTCTTCCGCCATCCGCTCGGGCTGCCCATTCCGCACACCGCGATCATCCCCACGAAGAAGGACCAACTCGGGCAGAGCCTGGGCGAGTTCGTGGGGGAGAACTTCCTCTCCTCCGGTGTCGTGCGGGAGCGGCTGCGTGCCGTGGGCATCGGCAGCAGGCTCGGTGCGTGGCTCGCCGACCCGGAGCACGCCGACCGTGTCACCGCCGAGTCGGCCACGGCGCTGCGCGGTGCTCTCGCCGTGCTGCGCGACTCGGACGTGCAGGCCGTCGTCGGTGAGGCCGTCACGCGGCGCGCGGACGCGCAGGAGATCGCACCGGGTCTGGGGTCGCTGCTGGAGCGGGTCGTCGTGGACGGAGGCCACCGCCGGCTGGTCGACCTGGTGTGCGCGCGGGCCGCGGAGTGGCTTGAGGAGCACAGCGATTCGGTCATGGAAGCGGTCACGGGTGGCGCGCCGGGCTGGACGCCCCGCTTCGTGGACCGGCGCGTGGGCGACCGCGTCTACCGGGAGTTGCTGCGTTTCGTCACCGAGACGCGGGACATGCCGGATCATCCGGCGCGTAGCGCCGTGGACCGGTTCCTGACGGACTTCGCCGCGGATCTGCGTTCGGACGAGGAGACGCGGGCCCGGGTCGAGCGTCTGAAGAGCGAGGTGCTGGCGCGGCGCGAGGTGCAGGACCTGATCGCTTCGGCATGGGCCGCGGTCCGCTCGATGATGGTCGCCGCCGCCGAGGACGAACGCAGCGAACTCCGCGTGAGGACGCGGGCGTCGCTGCTGTCGCTCGGCCACCGCATGGCGGCGGACGGACGCCTGCAGAGCAAGGTCGACGGGTGGATCGAGGACGCCGCGGTGTACGTCGTGACGACCTACCGGAACGAGATCACCTCGTTGATCACCGAGACCGTGGCGGGCTGGGACGCGGAGCACACCTCGAAGAAGATCGAGGCGCACATCGGCCGCGACCTGCAGTTCATCCGCCTCAACGGCACCGTGGTGGGCGCTCTCGCGGGTCTCGCGATCTACACGGTCGTGCGGCTGACCGGGAGTTGAGCCCGGGAGGCGGGGCGCGCGGCTGCCGTGGCCGCGCGCCCGCCCGGTACGGCTACTCGGGGCTGCAGACCTTGGTCAGTTCGTCGGCGGCCTTGCCCACGGGCCGGACGTCCGGGTCGCGGCCCGCCTCGACGGCCTTGCCCGCGTCCTCGACGGCCGTCCTCATGTGGTCCGCGGCCTTGCTGACGTCGGAGTCGCCCGTGCCCTCGTCGATCTTCTTGAGGCTCTTCTCTATGCGGTCGATCGACCTCTGGGCCTGTGTCGGATCCTCCGAGGCCTGGTCGGCGGCCTGCTGAAGGTCGTCGGCGGCTTCGGCGACGGTGACCGCGGTGTTGGCGCAACTGATCGCCTTGTCCACCGCGCTGCACCCGGTGAGCGCCAGGGACGACAACGCGACGACGCCGAGGACGGCCGGCACGAGGGAACGACGCACGGGAACCCCTTCTGTGTATGTGGACGGGCCGCACGGAATGACCCGCGCGGCCCGTACCCCCTTAGACGTGCGGCAGGCCCGTGAAGTTTCCTCTCCGCACACCGAATTTCGGCCGAACCGTCCGGCGGGGTGCGCCGCCCGCCCTGCCGGGCCCGGCCGTTGGCTCAGCCGCCGACCGCCTGCCGCTGCGCGCCGTCGAGTTGGAGGCAGCCCTTGACGGCGAGGTCGAGGAGCGCGTCGAGTTCCTCGCGCGCGAACGGCGCGCCCTCCGCGGTGCCTTGCACCTCGACGAAGCGTCCGTCGCCGGTGCAGACGACGTTCATGTCGGTCTCCGCGCGCACGTCCTCCTCGTAGCAGAGGTCCAGCAGCGGCACGGCGTCGACGATGCCGACGCTGACCGCCGAGACGGTGCCCTTCAGCGGCTGGGACTTTCCCTTGATCAGTTTCTTCCCCTGCGCCCAGCGGACCGCGTCGGCCAGGGCGACGTAGGCCCCGGTGATGGCTGCGGTGCGGGTGCCGCCGTCGGCCTGGAGCACGTCGCAGTCGAGCACGACGGTGTTCTCCCCGAGGGCCTTGTAGTCCACGACGGCCCGCAGGGAACGTCCGATGAGGCGGGAGATCTCATGCGTGCGGCCGCCGATCTTCCCGCGGACGGACTCCCGGTCGCCTCGGGTGTTCGTGGAACGGGGCAGCATCGCGTACTCGGCGGTCACCCACCCCTCGCCGCTTCCCTTGCGCCAGCGCGGTACCCCTTCCGTGACGCTGGCGGTGCACAGGACCCGGGTGTCGCCGAAGGAGATCAGGACAGATCCCTCGGCGTGCTTGCTCCAGTCGCGTTCGATGGTGACGGGGCGCAACTGGTCGGCCGTACGGCCGTCGATACGAGTCATGGTCCGAGCCTAGTCCGTAGCCGGAAGGCCCCGTTCAGCCGAACGGCCCATCAGCCGCGCACGGCTCACAGCATGTCTTCGATCTCTCCCGCGAGCGGGTCGGCGTCGGTGCCGATGACGATCTGCACGGCCGAGCCCATCTTGACGACGCCGTGGGCGCCGGCCGACCGCAGCGCGGCCTCGTCGACCAGCGAGGGGTCCTCGACCTCGGTGCGCAGGCGTGTGATGCAGCCTTCGATCTCGGCGATGTTGTCGAGGCCGCCGAGCCCGGCGACGATCTTCTCGGCCTTGCTGCTCATGTGTCTTCTCCTGGTCTGCGGGCCTGGTCCCCGGCGCCGCCGGCGCACTCCGCGGGAGTCTGCACCAGTATGCGGCAAGCCGTCCGTGACGCCCCGCCGGGCGCGGAACCGGACGCCGCCCGACCGCCGGCCGGCCGCCCCCAGGAGCCGCCGAGGACCGGACGTGCGGCGCTCGAGGCGCCCCGCAGATGATCCGTTTTCCCCCGGAACGCGTACATGCTAAAAGAGGTCTAAACCATTTACAGGGTCTGCTCCACACGGCGCGACCTCCCGCAGACCACTGGAGGAAGTTGATGACCACGGCATCCCAGGCCCCTGGCAGGGGCCGCGGCTCGGGCGCGATGGCCGTCGCCCAGCGCATCGGCCGCAGCCTCATGCTGCCGATCGCCACCCTGCCGGCCGCCGCCCTGATGGTCCGGCTGGGCCAGCCCGACATGCTCGGCCGCCCCGGCTTCCCGGCCTCCGTCAACCGCATCGCCGAGTTCCTCGCCGCGGGCGGCGGCGCGCTGATCGACAACATGCCTCTGCTGTTCGCGGTCGGCATCGCCGTGGGCTTCGCCCGCAAGTCGGACGGATCGACGGCGCTGGCGGCGGTGGTCGGCTACCTGGTCTTCAAGAACGTCCTGGAGACCTTCACGGACGGCAACCTCCCCAAGGTCGAGAAGGTCGTCGACGGCGAGGTGGGCACCGTCGCGCCTCCGGTGGACGCGGGCGTCCTCGGCGGCGTGATCATGGGTCTCGTGGTCGCCCTGCTCTACCAGCGCTACTACCGCAAGAAGCTGCCCGAATGGCTGGGGTTCTTCGGCGGACGGCGGCTCGTGCCGATCCTCTCGGCCTTCGCGGGTCTCTTCATCGGCGTGCTCTTCGGCTACATCTGGCCCGTGCTGGGCACGGGGCTGCACAGCTTCGGCGAGTGGCTCGTCGGCTCCGGCGCGGCGGGCGCCGGCGTGTACGGCGTGGCCAACCGGGCGCTGATCCCGATCGGCATGCACCACCTCCTCAACTCCTTCCCGTGGTTCCAGGCCGGCTCCTACAAGGGACAGCACGGCGACATCGCCCGCTTCCTGGCGGGCGACCCGAGCGCCGGCCAGTTCATGACGGGCTTCTTCCCGATCATGATGTTCGCGCTGCCCGCGGCCTGCCTCGCGATGTACCACTGCGCGCGCCCCGAGCGCCGCAAGATCGTCGGCGGCCTGATGATCTCGCTGGCCCTGACCGCCTTCATCACCGGTGTCACCGAGCCGATCGAGTTCTCGTTCATGTTCATCGCGCCGGTGCTGTACGCGATCCACGCCGTCCTGACGGGCATCTCGATGGCGCTGGTGTGGGCGCTGGGCATGAAGGACGGCTTCGGCTTCTCGGCCGGTGCCATCGACTTCCTGCTGAACCTGGGCATCGCCACCAACCCGTGGGGGCTGATGCTCGTCGGCCTGGCTTTCGCGGTGGTGTACTACGCGGTCTTCCGCTTCGCGATCGTCAAGTTCGACCTGCCCACACCCGGTCGTGAGGCGCCCGAACCCGCCGAGGAGGAGAAGGCGGAACGGCCCGCCCGGGGCAGGCCCGCACCGGCGCCGGACGCCGTGGCGGTGGGCGTCACGGACAACGTGGCGGACAAGACGATGGGGAAGCAGGACCAGCGGCCCTCGGCCGCCGCGAACCGGAGCGGCTCCGACGGACGCGACGGCGGCGACGAGGACGAGGGCAAGGACGAGGCCCCCGCGAGGATCTGACGTCCGCGCCGGGCCCTCCCCGCCCGGACACGCCCTTCGCGTCCGCTGCCGCACCGCGGCGGGCGCGAAGGCGCGGGGACCGGCGGAAGCAGAGGTACCGGGGCGGAGGTGCCGAGGCGGACGTATCGGAGCGGACGTATCGGGGCGGAGGCGCTGCTACAGCTCGTAGACGGCGCCGGCCCTGGCCAGCTCCACCGGGCCGCCGAACGCGTCCTTCGCGTCCCGCAGATTGACCTTGGCGTCCGTCCACGGCGGTACGTGTGTGAGGACCAGCTGCCCCACGCCCGCCGCCTGGGCGCACTCCCCGGCCTCACGCCCGTTGAGATGCAGGTCGGGGATGGCTTCCTTGCCGTGGGTGAAGGACGCCTCGCACAGGAACAGATCGGCTTCCGCGGCAAGATCGCACAGCGGACCGCACGGACCGGTGTCACCCGAGTAGACGAGGCAGCGTCCGCTGTCCTTGTGCACGACGCGGAACGCGTACGCCTCGACGGGGTGGGCGACCTTCTCCGTGGTGACGGCGAAGGGCCCCAGCTCGAACGAGCCCTTGGGCACGAGAGTGCGGAAGTCGAAGACCTCGCTCATCGCCGAGGGCGAGGGGGTGTCGCCGTACGCGCTGTCGAGGCGCTGCTCGGTTCCCTGCGGGCCGTACACCGGAATGGGTGCGCAACGGCCGCCCTCGTGCCGGTAGTAGCGGGCCACGAAGTAGCCGCACATGTCGATGCAGTGGTCGGCGTGGAGGTGGCTGAGGATGACGGCGTCCAGGTCGTAGAGCCCGATGTGCCGCTGCAGCTCGCCGAGCGCGCCGTTCCCCATGTCGAGCAGCAGCCGGTAGCCGTCCGCTTCGACCAGATAGCTCGAACAGGCCGACTCCGCTGAGGGGAACGACCCGGAGCAGCCGACGACGGTGAGCTTCATGAAGCAGTGACCTCCGTTGGCGGCTGTGGGGTTTTTCGAGCCTAAGCCGCCTTGCGCTGCCTGTGGTCTCAGGAGCGTGCTGGTGTGGGCGGAATCACCAGCGCGGGGTACGGTCGGCAATCTGTGCGGTATGCGCGGTCAGGGGTCCTGGAGGCGATGCGGACGTGGGCACTTGGTGGTGGCTCGCCCTGGGCGCCGTCGTGGCGCTCTCCCTGGTGGCGGCGCTGGTCGACGGGGGCGCCCGGCTGGGTCCGCGCCGTCGCGCGCGCCGCGGCGGGGTTCCGCTGCCGCACCGTGGTCCGCGTCCCGGCGAGATCTGGTGGACGCGTGAACCGCTGCTCGTGCTCGTGCTGGCGGTGCGGCTGGAGAGCGCCCGCGTGGTGCGCGTCACAGCCGAACGCCCGGGCGGGGCGGACCCGGAGGGTCCCTCCCGTGCGGGCCTGGCGCTCCCGCCCGGCACCGTCGCGGACACGCCGGGCCGTGTCAGCACGCTGCTCACCGACGACGTGAGGGACGTGGCGCTGCGGGAGTTCGCCCGCCGCGCCGGCGAGGTGGGCCCGGACACGTGGGACCAGGTGCGCCACCTCTCCGGCGGCGGCTGAACCCCCGGGCACCGGGCCGCTGCCGGCACCCGCCGGCAGTCAGTCGGGGCGGCCCGGCCACGGTGAAGTACCCCGCGCGGCAAGGGAGTTGCGGGGCTCAGGCCCAGAGCTGCCCCTGAAGCGCCTCGACCGCGGCGTCCGTCGACTCGGCCGTGTAGATGCCCGTGGAGAGGTACTTCCAGCCGCCGTCGGCCACGACGAAGACGATGTCCGCGCTCTCCCCCGCCCGTACCGCCTTGCGGCCCACACCGATGGCGGCGTGCAGGGCGGCACCGGTGGAGACGCCGGCGAAGATGCCTTCCTGCGCGAGGAGTTCACGCGTCCGGGTCACGGCGTCCTCCGAGCCGACGGAGAAGCGCCCGGTGAGCACGGACTCGTCGTACAGCTCGGGGACGAAGCCCTCGTCGAGGTTGCGGAGGCCGTACACCAGGTCGTCGTAGCGGGGTTCGGCGGCGACGATCTGGATGCCGGGCCGCTGTTCGCGCAGGTAGCGGCCCGCGCCCATGAGCGTGCCCGTGGTGCCCAGGCCCGCGACGAAGTGCGTCACCGACGGAAGGTCGGCGAGGATCTCCGGGCCCGTACCGGCGTAGTGGGCCGCGGAGTTGGCCTCGTTGCCGTACTGGTAGAGCATCACCCAGTCCGGGTTGGCCGCGGCGTGCTCCTTGGCGACCCGCACGGCGGTGTTCGAACCGCCCGCCGCCGGCGAGGAGATGATCTCGGCGCCCCACATGGCGAGGAGCTGCCGCCGCTCCTCGCTGGTGTTCTCGGGCATGACGCACACGATGCGGTAGCCCTTGAGCTTCGCCGCCATGGCGAGGGAGATGCCGGTGTTGCCGGAGGTGGGCTCCAGGATGGTGCAGCCGGGCGTCAACCGCCCGTCCTTCTCGGCCTGTTCGACCATGTGGAGGGCCGGACGGTCCTTGATGGAGCCCGTGGGGTTGCGGTCCTCCAGCTTCGCCCAGATCCGCACGTCCTCCGACGGCGACAGACGCGGGAGACGGACCAGCGGGGTGCCGCCGACGGCGTCCAGCGGGGAGTCGTAGCGCATCAGCGCCGCGTCCCCCGCGCCTCCGCGGCGCCGGAGCCGCCCGCGACCGCGGGGAGGATCGTCACGTTGTCGCCGTCGCCGACCTTCGTGGTGATGCCGTCGAGGAAGCGGACGTCCTCGTCGTTGAGGTAGACGTTCACGAAGCGGCGCAGCTCGCCGCCCTCGACGAGGCGGTCCTGGATCCCCGCGTGCCGGCTCTCCAGGTCCTCGAAGAGCTCCTTGATGGTGCTGCCCTCGCCCGCGACCGACTTCTCGCCGTCGGTGTAGGTGCGGAGGATGGTCGGGATGCGGACCTCGATGGCCATGGAGGGCTCCTGTGGATGTGGAGGCGGGCAGGACGGTACGGGAGTGCGTCGGCGGGATCGTGTATCTGCGGGGGCTGTGGCCGGGCGGCCGCGCCGGGCGGGCTCAGGCGCGGGCGTACGTGCCGCACGGGGAAGCCCCCAGTGCGCTGGCGAGGCGGCACAGGTCGACGTGCAGGCGCCCGACGAGCAGCGTGCCCGGGGTCTTCGAAGATGCACTCACGTCGTGGACAACCATGGGCTCATCGTAACGATTCCCGGTCGCCGGTCCCGATGTTCGTCCCATGATGCGGACGGAGGCGTCTCGGATGGCGATTCGTCCTGTTCTGTCCGGCACGTTCAGGACGCGCCCGCGATGTCGACGTCCTCCTCCGTGACCACTCCGTCCACGATGCGGAACGAACGGAAGGAGAACGGGCCCTCGTCGTTGCCGCACTCCGCGGTGGAGACCAGGACGTAGTGGGCGCCGGGCTCGTTGGCGTAGGTGATGTCGGTGCGGGAGGGGTAGGCCTCGGTGGCCGTGTGCGAGTGGTAGATCACGACCGGCTCCTCGTCCCTGTCGTCCATCTCGCGGTAGAGGCGCAGCAGATCGGCGGAGTCGAACTCGTAGAACGTGGGCGAGCGCGCCGCGTTCAGCATGGGGATGAAGCGCTCGGGCCGGTCCGTGCCCGCCGGTCCCGCGATGACCCCGCACGCCTCGTCCGGGTGGTCCTTGCGGGCGTGGGCGACGATCTTGTCGTGCAGCTCCTTGGTGATGGTCAGCATGCCGGGAAGGATATGCGGCCTCTGTCCGCTCCCCGAAGGCGGTGGGGCTGGGGCGTACGGGCCCGGTCCGCGCCGGGCGCCCGGCGCGGGCCCCACCTCGCGGCGGCGGGTGCGGAGACGTGCGCCGCACCCGCGCCGCGGGCCTCGTCAGCGGGGAGAGCCGCTCTCGAACGTGTCCGGATTGCGGGCCTTGATCGTGAAGTACGCGACGACGAGGCCGGCCCCCCACACCGGCGCCCCGTAGAGCGACACCCGGGCGTCCGGGTCGAAGCCCATGAGCACGACGACCAGCCCGATGAAACCCAGCGCGACGTAGCCGGCGTACGGGGCGAAGGGCGCCTTGAACGTCGACTCGGGAAGCCTTCCCCGATCGGCCGCCCGGCGGTAGCGCAGGTGCGAGGCGAGGATCATGACCCACGCCCACATGCCGGAGATGGTGGCGAAGGAGACGACGTAGTCGAAGGCCTTGGACGGCCACTGGTAGTTGATCCACACGCCCACGGTCATCAGCGCCGCGGAGAACGTCGTGCCCAGCAGCGGCAGCCCGTTGGCCGTCAGCCTGGTGAAGGCCTTCGGGCCCTGGCCGTTCAGCGCGAGGTCGCGCAGCATGCGGCCGGTGGAGTACATCCCGGAGTTGCAGGACGAGAGGGCGGCCGTCAGCACGACGAAGTTGACGATGGCCGCCCCGGCCGGGAGCCCGATCTTGGCGAACGCCGCGACGAACGGGCTCGTGCCCGGCTCGAAGGCCGTCCAGGAGACGACGGAGAGGATGACCGTGAGCGCCCCGATGTAGAACAGCGCGATCCGCCACGGCACGGTGTTGACCGCCCGCGGCAGGGACTTCGCGGGATTCACCGACTCCCCCGCCGTGACGCCGACGAGTTCGACCGCGAGGAACGAGAACATCACGATCTGAAGGGTCATCAGGGTGCCGCCGACGCCCTTCGGGAAGAAGCCGCCGTCTGCCCAGAGATGGCTCACGGACGCCGTCTCCCCGGCGTCGGAGAAACCGAGGGTGAGGACGCCGGCCCCGATGAGGATCATGCCGAGGATGGCGGTGACCTTGATCATCGAGAACCAGAACTCCAGCTCCCCGAAGAGCTTCACCGAGATCAGGTTCGCGCCGTACAGCACGAGCGTGAAGACGAGGGCGGACACCCACTGGGGGACGGCCGGCCACCAGTACTGCACGTACGTCGCGGCGGCGGTCACCTCGGTGATCCCCGTGACGACCCAGAACAGCCAGTACGTCCAGCCGGTGACGAAGCCGAAGAAGGGGCCGAGGAACTCGCGTGCGTACTCGGAGAAGGACCCCGAGACCGGGCGGTACATGAGGAGTTCGCCCAGCGCCCGCATGATGAAGTAGATGACGGCGCCCGCCAGCGCGTAGGCCAGGATCAGGCTCGGGCCCGCCTTGGTGATGGCCTTTCCGGCGCCGAGGAAGAGCCCCGTGCCGATGGCGCCGCCGATGGCGATCATCTGGATCTGCCGGCTGCCGAGCCCGCGCCGGTAGCCCTCCTCCGGAGGTGCGGAGCCGGTGAGTGTCCCGGTGCCGCCGCCCGTCGGAGCGCCGTGGCCGGAGACCTGCTCAGAGGTCATGAGTCGCGCCTTTCTCCCTACCGGCCCGGCCGTCCCGGACCGGTCCCGATGCCCCGCCGCGGGAGCCGTGCGCACGCCTGCGGCCGGCCGGCCCGGTGCTGCCGCCGCGGTGGGGCGGCGCCTCAGCGGCAGTACGCGGATCCGCCGGCCGGTTGCACACCTGCCGTAGACGGAATCAGCCCAAACCGGAACAACCGGGACCATCATCGGGGACGGCGCGGCGCTGCCGTGTGTCCGCCGCCGGGTCTTCCGGCTCCTCCCAGCGGACGGAGCAGCGGAACCGAGCGGCGCGGGGCGGCGCGGGGCGCGGCGGCGCGGGGTGGGGGCGCGGCGGGAGGGGGCGGACGCAGCGCGGACTGGCGGCCGACGCCCGGTCCCGCGTCGGGCCGGACACCCTCGCCGTACCGCTCCTGTCAGGGGAGCAGCGTCTCCACGAGCGTCTCCTGCAGGCCACCGAGCCAGAGGTAGGCCATGACCATCGGCTTGCGCGGGTCCTCGTCCGGCAGCGAGTAGAGCCCGCTGCCGTCATCGTCGTCCGTCACTTCGAGGCGCGCACCGATGGCGAGGCGGAGGTCGTTGAGAGCGCCGAGCCACTGACGCGACTCCTCCGGCTTCAGGGTGAGCACCGCGCCGGCGCCACTGCCTGCGCCCTGGGGGTACCTCCCGGGCCCGGAGGGCCCAGGGGGAGGATCGGGTGCCAGGGCGTCGAGCCCCCGGACCACGGCGAGGCCGTCCTCCCGCTTGCGCGCCCGCAGTTCGTTCTCGGTGAAGCGGCGGAACTCGGCGGCGGCGCGGCGCTCTTCGTCGCTCTCCGCCTGCGCGCCCGGCCCGCCGCCGTAGGCGTCCGGGAAAAGGCGCGCCAGGGCGGGGTCGGTGGGCGGCTCCGTGGGGCCGTCGGCGAGCAGCGCCGCGAACGGGTCCTCGCCCTCCGCGGGCTCCTCGCCCGGACCGATCAGCTCCAGGAGCTGGACGGCGAGGCTGCGCAGGATGGAGATCTCGATCTCGTCCAGCGCGATGGCGGCCCCGCCGTCGCCGGTGGGCTCGAAGTGGCCCGCCATCAGCGGTCCTGCTGGAGAGTCGCCCACAGCCCGTAGCCGTGCATCGCCTGCACGTCGCGCTCCATCTCTTCGCGGCTGCCGGTGGATACGACAGCCCGGCCCTTGTGGTGGACGTCCATCATCAGCTTCTTCGCCTTCTCCTTGGGGTAGCCGAAGTAGCTCTGGAAGACGTAGGTCACGTAGCTCATGAGGTTGACGGGATCGTTGTGCACGATCGTCGCCCAGGGCAGATCCGGCTCGGGGACCTCGGCGGGTTTCTCGGCCGACTCGGGCAGTTCGATCTCGGCGGGGGCGACACTCACAGGTCCCATGCTGCCACTCAGGGGCGTCGGGTGGCCAAACGACCCGGACCCGATATCGTCAAACTGACGAGATGTGCGGTACGCTCGGGCGTGTCCCGCCCCTCCCGGGGGCCCGCCGATGCGAGGAGTTCAAGTGACCATGGCCGACAGGGGACTGCCGGTGGCCGTGCCGTCGACGGCGCTCTTCACCGACCAGTACGAACTCACCATGCTCCAGGCCGCGTTGCGCGGCGGGACCGCCGAACGGCAGTGCGTCTTCGAGGTGTTCGCACGCCGGCTTCCGGAGGGCCGCCGCTACGGGGTGGTCGCCGGCACCGGCCGGGTCCTGGACGCGGTGGAGAACTTCTCCTTCGACGGGAAGGTGCTCGACTTCCTCAGGCAGCGCGGCATCGTCGACGAGCCCACGCTCGAATGGCTCTCCTCGTACCGCTTCAGGGGCGACATCCACGGCTACCCGGAGGGCGAGGTCTACTTCCCCGGCTCCCCCGTGATGCGGGTCCAGGGCACCTTCGCGGAGTGCGTACTGCTGGAGACGGTGGTCCTCTCGATCCTCAACCACGACTCCGCGGTCGCCGCCGCGGCGTCCCGCATGGCGGTCGCGGCGGGCGGGCGCCCCCTGGTGGAGATGGGGGCGCGGCGCACGCACGAGCTGGCCGCGGTCGCCGCGTCCCGGGCCGCCTACGTCGGCGGGTTCACCTCGACCTCCGACCTCGCCGCCGGGTTCCGCTACGACATCCCCACCGTCGGCACCAGCGCGCACTCCTTCACCCTGCTCCACGACAGCGAGCGCGGCGCCTTCACCGCGCAGGTCGACTCCCTCGGCAGCGGCACCACGCTGCTCGTCGACACGTACGACGTCACCGAGGCCGTAGGCGCCGCGGTCGACGTCGCGGGACCCGGCCTCGGTGCCGTGCGCATCGACTCCGGCGACCTGCTGCTGCTCGCGCACCGCGTCCGCCACCAGCTCGACGAACTCGGCGCGACGCGGACGAAGATCGTGGTCACCAGCGATCTCGACGAGTACGCCATCGCCTCGCTGGCGGCGGCGCCCGTCGACGCGTACGGCGTCGGCACCCAGCTCGTCACCGGCAGCGGCCACCCCACGGCCGCGATGGTCTACAAGCTCGTCGCCCGCGCGGACTCCGACGCGCCCGGCGCACCGCTGCGTCCCGTGGCGAAGAAGTCCATGGGCGGCAAGACCTCGCCGGGCGGCGCCAAATGGGCGGCGCGTCAGCTGGACGAGGACGGCGTCGCGATGGCCGAGGTCGTCGGCACGGGCGAGGTACCGGAGGAGCTGGCGGACCGTCTGCTCCAGGTGGAACTCGTCCGCGGCGGCAAGGTCGTCGCGAGGGAAGGGCTCGACGCCGTCCGCGACCGCCACAAGGAGGCGCTCGCCGGGCTGCCGATGTCGGCGATGCAACTCTCGCGCGGGGAGCCGGTGTTGCCGACGGAGTACGCCTGACGCACCGGGCGCCGGTGTTGCGCGGGTGACATCGTGTGCGTGGGACCTCCCGCGAAGGCCGCGCAGTCCATAGGGTCGGGCCCGACCGACGTTCCCGACCGCCCAGACCCCCCGAAAGGCATCACATGCACCGGGCACTGATCGTCGTAGACGTGCAGAACGACTTCTGCGAAGGCGGAAGCCTCGAGGTCAAGGGCGGTGCGGACGTGGCGGCTGCCATCACCGACCTGATCGGCGACGCCTCCACGGGCTACGACCACGTCGTGGCGACCCGCGACCACCACATCGAGCCGGGCGACCACTTCTCGGACAACCCCGACTTCGAGCACTCCTGGCCGCCGCACTGCGTCGCCGGGACCGAGGGCATCGGCTTCCACCCCAACTTCGCCCCCGCGGTGGCCGCCGGCTCGATCGACGCGGTCTTCAGCAAGGGCGCCTACACCGCCGCCTACAGCGGCTTCGAGGGCGAGGACGAGCACGGCGTCCCGCTCGCCGAGTGGCTGCGGCAGCGCGACGTGCGGGAGGTCGACGTCGTGGGCGTGGCCACCGACCACTGCGTGCGCGCGACCGCCCTGGACGCCGCCTCGGAGGGCTTCAGCACGCGCGTACTGCTGGGGCTCACCGCGGGCGTCGCCCCGGGAACCACGCAGCACGCCATCGAGCAGCTGCGCGAGGCCGGTGTGGACCTGACCGGCACGCCGGTGCTGGCCGACGGCTGAGCGGACGCCCGCGCACGCCCGAGCCCCCGCCATCGCGCGGGGGCTCCCGACGTGAGGGTGCGGCCGCGAGCGACCCGACAGGCGGCCCTGGCTGCTCCTGAGCCCGTGGGCCCCGGCAGAGGGGCCGGGAGGGGGCCGGAAGGAGCCGGAAGGGGCCCTAACCCGTACGGACCCGGTGCGGGGGACGCAGCAGGGACTCGATCGGGTGCCACGCCTCGCGGTCGTCGCCGGGCGTCATGCGCCAGACCAGGCCGTCGGGGTGGTGCAGCACCGCTGTGATCTCGTCCGCTGTGGGCGGCTCCGCGTTGCCGCGGAGGTAGACCGACCGCATGCCCAGGTTCCGCAGCCTGGTCAGGGCGCGAGCACGGTTGAGCGAGTGGACCAGCACACGGACGCGCGACTCGTCGCCGTACGGCCGCGACGAGACGGCACGCACCGTGTGCGGCTCGTCGGCGTGCGCCGACCAGCGGCGGCCCCGGCGCTCCAGACCGTCGTAGGCGCCGCCCGCGCGGCCCTGGCGCACGGCACCCGGCCCGGGCGCACGGTCCTCGGCGACCGCCTCCCGGCCCGCGTGCGGAGTCTCCCCCGTGACCGGTTCAGGCTGCCTGTGCAGCCGCTGAACCGGCACCGGCAGCGTCAGCGCGACGATCACGCTTCCGTCCGGCAGCTGGACGAATCCGCCTCCAGCCATGATCAACAACACCCCCGCGAGAACTGTTCCGGTGGACCTCCGCGAAGGTCCGTCACGTGCATCTAAACGCGATCGGCCGTCGCCCGCCAGGGGGGCAACGGCCGATCATGTTTTGACCTGCAACGATGCAAATTAATTTGTGGAAGGTCTCACCTGAAGGGTGATCGTCTTACCCGAGCGGGACTGCTTGAGGATCTTGACCTGGGTGTTGGTGTCCGGCACCTTCACCCCGGCCGTCGGGTTGGACTTGTACCAGTACGTCCCCTTGCGGTCGTCGAAGACCGAGACGCCCTTCTTGCCCTTGACCTTCACGGCTTCGCCGTCGTTGTGGAGAGTGATCCCCTTCGAGGCGAATTTACTGAACGGGGAGTCGTAGGCCTGCATGCGGTTCCGCAGCGGCTTGCCGTCCGACCACTTCTCCGGCTTGGCGTGGGCGTCCACCGGGAGGATCAGGCCCTCGCCGGGGTGCGCGGAGACGTTGTTGTCCAGCTGAGAGGTGTCCCAGAGCCAGAGCAGCAGCCCCTTCTCGTAGGCGTAGCGCTCGACCCAGTCGGGTCGCGTGGAGGCCCAACCGAAGTTGTACGGCCCGTACTTCAGCGCCTTGTCGTACGAGGAGTGGTTGCGGTTCTCGGCGAGGTAGAACTGCGCGTACGGCTTCGTGAAGGACTCGCCGATGCGCGAGAAGCCCTTCGTGGCCCAGCCGTTGTCGTCGTCGCCCTCGGCGCCGTCCTCGAAGACCTTCTCACCGTCGGCGGTGATGCTGATCGCGTCCGCGGCGAAGCCCTTCTGGGCCACCCCACCGTCCGTCAGATAACGGAAGCGAACATCAATCTTCTTCCCTGCGAACTCGTCGAGCGGGTACGAGAGATCGAGGTACGACTTCGACACCCCGGAGAGCGCCGGCTGGTCGCTGCCGTCCCGCGGGATGGGCTTGCCGTCGGCCGTTCCGTCGATCGGCGTCCACGTCTCGCCGCCGTCCTCGGAGACCTCGGTGTAGAGGAAGTCGTAGTTCTCCTCGATGTCCCACCAGCCCTGAAGGTCCAGCGACGCCTTGGACTTGCCGGTCAGGTCGACGCTGCGGCTGAGCGTGTTGCGCAGGTCGTCGCCGCTGCCGCTCCACCACTGCTTCTCGCCCTCGGCGGGCTTCGTGATGGTGGTGGTGACGTCCTTCTCGGGCAACTCGACTATGACGGCCTGCTTGTTCTTCGTCTGGTACGAGTGAGTGCCCAGCTTGTGCGTGGACTTGGTGGCGGCCTTCGCCTTGCCGTAGTCCAGCCAGCCCAACTGCAGCTTGTCCCAGGCGTTCATGTCGCCGGCGGAGTCGCCGATGGCGTCCTTGCCCTTGTTCAGCCAGGAGCCCACGGACATGATCGACCAGAAGCCGACCGAGTTCTCGCCCTCACCGGTGGTGTCGTAGTGGTCGGGCAGGCCCAGGTCGTGGCCGTACTCGTGGACGAAGACGCCCAGTCCGCCGTTCTCGGGCTGCGCGGTGTAGTCGCCGACCCAGATGCCGGTGTCGCCGATCTCGGTGCCGCCGGCCTTGTTCTCCTCGGGACCGGTCTTGCCCGCGTCGCTGCCGTACGCGTACCAGCGGTGAGCCCAGATGGCGTTCTCACCCTCGGCACCGCCGCCGGCCGACTCGTCCTCGCCCGCGTGGACGAACTGGAAGTGGTCGATGTAGCCGTCCGACTCGTCGAAGTTGCCGTCCTCGTCGTAGTCGTAGCGGTCCCACTTGTCGTACTCGGCGAGCTGGGCGGCGATCTCCTCGTCGGTCTTGCCGTCCGCCTTCTGGTCCTCGACCCACTGGTTCACGCCGTCGCGGACGGCGTCCCACACGGTCGGGCAGTTGGTGTCGCCGCAGTAGTTGGAGCCGTAGCGCGCCTCGTTGTAGTCGACCTTGACCCAGTCGGAGACGGCGCCCTCGACGGAGTAGCGGCCGGAGGACTGCTTCTCGTAGTAGCTCTTGACCGAGTCCTCGGTCTTGTCCGAGAAGTAGAGGTCCTGGAAGTGCTTCTGGTCGAAGTCCTTCTTCCAGTACGTCGAGTTGTCGTCCTCGCGCTTCGGCGCCGGGATCTTGTTGTGGACGGGGCCGGGCTCGCCGCCGTACTTCTCGTCGACCTTGTCGCCGAACTCGAGGAGGATGGTGAAGATCCTGTCGGTCTTCTCGCGCCCCAGCTCGACGTACTTGCCGCTGTCGAGCTTCGCGACCTTGGATCCCTTGCGGTCCACCAACTTGGCGTCGCCGCTGGCGACTTGCTCAAGGGCGGCCTGGCGCTGAGCGTCCTGCTCGGCGTCGAAGGGGCCCTTCAGATTGTCCTCGCTGTGCCCGGCCTTGCGCTGGCCCGGCGTGCCGGGCTGCAGGAGCCCGGACTGCATTGCGGGATGTGCGGACGCCTGCGGCGCGTCGGCCGGCTGGGCCTGGGCCGCACTCGCGGGTATGAGTGCGGTCGCGCCTATCGCGGCGACTGCCGTCGCCAGCGTGGCTGCTCTCGATCTCTTGGATCGCCGTCTGCCGTTCACCTCTGCGGTGCCCTCCCCTGTGGAGTGATGTGACAGGAGGTATTTCATAGCAGCAGAGGGAGAAAAGACAGACCCTGATGCACAGATTCGTCCCGCTCGACCAAGTACCCCCGTATGTCCATCAGTTGGGACGGCCCGAACCCCGTGCGACTGTGCGCCCCCTGTGCAACGCCGACGTGGCCGGGCTCACGCTTACCGTTGGGTGTGGCCGGGCATCCCGGTCGTAGAGTCTTACGAGAGCTTTCAGCGCCGGATCGATCGACCGGCCCACCCCCGATATGTCTCCCGAGGACGGATCACGCCATGCCGCGTCCGACCCCAGCACAGTTCGCCTACGGTTCGGTCACCGTCATCTGCTCGACCCTCGCGATGCTCCTGCTCTCCAAGTCCCCGTCGGGGGCCGGAGTCGCGGTGATCGCGGTGGCGGCTCTCTCCCTCGGCGTCGTGGTGGCCCTCACCGCACCCGGTACGGCGAGGTCCCGGCGGTCACACGGAGCTGCGAGCACGGGGCAGGCGCCTGCACGCGCCTCCACGGTCGCCGCGGGCTCCCGGGTGCACGCGCGGCACGGCACGGCGGCCCCGGCCGTCGCGGCGGGCCGCTCCGGCCGGGCCGGGCGCCGTCTCGCCGAGCCGTCCCTGCGTCACTGAGCGACTGCGGCCCGTCGGGCCGCCGGAGGGACGCGCGACGGTCCCTGCCGTCACGCGGCCCCTCGTCACACGTCCCGTCGTCACACGGGCTGCCGTCACACGGGCTGCCGTCACACGGGCTGCCGTCACGCGTCCCGTCGTCACACGGGCTGCCGTCACACGCGCTGCCGTCGCGAGTTCCGTCATGTGGCCGCGCGCCTTTCGCGGCGCGGTCCTGCGGCACGTGGCGACGCCGCACGGGCTCAGCCCGTCTCCACCACCACCGTCTTGGCCGCCTTGTCGTGCAGACACTGCCGGTACGGCTTGTCCCACGTGCAGAAGAGCACGTTGACCAGCCAGAAGAGGAAGCCGACGCAGGGGACGAGAGGCGGCACGTGGTAGACGAGCGTGCGCACCCAGCCCGGCAGTCCGCGCGGCACGTCGCCGTCGGCGAGCATCGCGACCCGGATCCTCATGAGCTTCTTGCCGACCGTCTGACCCGAGGTCGTCAGCATCAGGCCCTCGTAGACGAGGTACACCAGCGAGTAGATGCCCTGCTGCGTGTAGGTCCGGCCGTCGTCGACCGAGTTCCAGTCCCCCTGCGTGAGCCAGAAGACGAGACCGAGGGGGATGCCGATGAGCAGCGCGTCGATGATCCTCGCCAGCAGCCGCTTGCCGCGCGAGGCGAGGGGCGGCATGCCCGCGAGCGGATCGGCGGCGCCGCTCATGTCGCCGTAGGGGTTGCTGCCGTAGGGGCCGCCCGCGTAGTGCCCGTACGGGCCGCCGCCGTAGGGGCCGCCCTCCGGGCCCGCACCGCCGGGCGGCGGAGGCGGGCTGCCGTACGGGCCGCCGCCGTACGACGGCGGGGGCCCCGAGGGGCCGCCGGGCTTCTCCTCCGGCGGCTCCTGCGGGGCGTCCCGCTTGCGGAACGGGTCGGGGTCCGGCTGATCCGAGCTCATGGGCCGAGTGGAACGCGCGCCGGACGGCCCCGCATCCGGCGTGCGTCATCGGAGTGAGGCGCCTGGGACGCTCCGGAGTCCGGAGGGGCCGGGAGGCGGCCGGACGGGCGGTGCCCGCACGCGCGAAGGCGGCCGCGCAGGCGCCGCGGCGGTCCGCGGAGAGCCCGGCCGCCCTCGGAAGCCCTACAGCCGGATCTCCCCGGAGTCCTTCGAGACGAAGGTGCCGGCCAGCTTGTCGTGCCAGCACTGGCGCCACGGGCGGTCGAAGAGGCACCACATGACGTTGACGACGCCGACCACCAGAACCGACAGGGCGCCGTGCACCAGCCAGCGCGTGCACGCGCTGCGGAAGCCCGGCTTGTCCTGCTGCTCCATGGTCAGCACGCGCAGCCCGAACAGCTTCTTGCCCAGAGTGCGGCCCCAGCGGCAGGTCGGCAGCACCTCGTAGAGGAGGCCGAAGAGGACCAGCGCGCCGAGGACGGCGGCCAGGTAGACGCCCGTGGTGCCGTCGATCAGCCAGACCTGTTCCGTCCTGCCCGCCTGCCGGACGGCTTCGATCTTCGCCTCGATGTGGTCCACGGCCTGACCGGTGAAGAGGAAGGCGACACCGGCCCCCACGGCAGAGGTGAACAGGCCGTCGACGACGCGGGCGCCGAACCGCTTGCCCAGCGCGGCGGGACGGGCCTCCTGCTGGGCCGCCCGCAGGAACGGGTCCGAGACGGGAGGCCGCCACGGCGTGACGGGCTCGGCGCCGCCCTGCGGGGCGAAGGGCGCGCCCGGGGCGGGAACGCCGGGGGCGCCGGAGGCGTCGCCGCCCACGCCCTGGTTCCGGCCCGCGAGGTCCTGCACCTGCTGCGCCCAGGCGGGCTGCTGCGGGCTCTGGGGGACGGCGGGCGGGCCCTGCTGCTGCGGCGCGGCGGGGGCCGGGCCGGGCGCCTGCTGGACGGGAGGCTGAACCTGCGCCGGTGGCTGCGAGGGCGTCTGCGGCTGGGCCGGAAGCTGCGGCTGGGCCGGAGCGGACTGCGCGGGGGTGCTCTGCGCGGGCAGGGAGGCCGCCGACTGGTGTGCCTGGTCGTTCCTGCGCTGGGCCGCCACGTCCGAGCGGCGCAGCCCCACCGTGTGGTCCGGCACCGGGGCGGACGCGCCGGCCTGGCGGGCGCGCGCCGCGTTGCGCAGATCCTCGGCGCTCATCGCGCGCATCTGGAAGGTGCCCTCGGGGACCGGCGGCTGCTCGGCGCCGGGCGTGGCGCCCGCGGCGGGCCGTCCGGCGCTCCCCGCTCCCCCGCCGCTCTCCCCGCCCTCGGCGCCCGTGCCGGTGCCGACCGCATCCGCACCGCCGGACGGGCTTCCCCCCGCGGTTGCCTCCTCGGGGGAACGGCCCCATCCGCCACGGGGATCGGCGCTCGCGACACCCGAAGTGCCGTCCGCTGAGGCGGTTTCGCGCTCACCGCGGCCCCACGAGACGCGCTCCTCGCTCCGTCTCGCGAAGCCCTCCTGGCGGGAGGCGTCGGCCTGCCATGCGGAGGCGGGCTCGGGGCGGCGGCCGTGCAGGCGGCTCGGGTCGTCCCAGTCGAGCGTTTCGCCCTGCGCCTGTTCCACCTCGCCGCGGGGGCGAACTTCCGGGAGGGAGCTGCCACTTCGGGCCGGCGGCACCCGGCCGCCCGTCTCCGCGCCGCCGTTGCCGGGGTCTGTGCCGCTCTGTCCTGCGACGCCGGCGCCCGTGTTGTCCTCGTCGAGGAAGACGGGGCCCGTCTCCTCCGTGGGGGCGGGTTCCGCCCTGGAGGCGGGCGGCGCCGAGGAGATGGCCGTGGACGCCGCCTCGGCGGTCGGCGGCGAGGGCATCGGCTCGCCCTCGGCGGGTTCGGGACGGCTGGTGCCGGGCACCCAGGAGGACCCGTTCCAGTAGCGGATGTAGCCGGGGATGGACGGATCCGGATAGAAGCCGGGGGCAGGGCCGCCACCGGTCCCCGAGAGAGGCGCACTCATAGTCCAGGTCCCGTATCTGTTCGACCGTTGTGTCGTCGTGTTGCTTACGTGCTGTGCAGTTACCCCGCGCGGAGGCAATAGTGAAGCGTAGTGTCCACATCTACCAGACAGGGCAGACGACTTGCCCACCCCAGCTGGACGCGTACTCCCTCCACGGAGGAAGAATGAAGCGAAGACGCGTGACGAACCAATGCCCGGGCCCTCTCTTCCAGTGCACGCCACCTCAGGCTGCGCGCCTGGCCTCGTGATTGCGAAAGGGGCGCTCCGATGAACATGCTCGTCGAAAGCGAAGTGGAGATCCGGCTGGTGCTCTCCCGCGAGCGCAGCCTGCCCGTACACGCGCTGCTGACGTACCGCGCGGAGGATCCCTACGCCGTGCGCGTCGCCTTCCATGTGGGGCCGGGGGCACCGGTCACCTGGACCTTCGCGCGTGAGCTGCTGGTCGAGGGCGTCTTCCGGCCCTGCGGCGAGGGGGACGTGAGGGCGTGGCCGGCGAAGGTGCAGGGCCGCGACCTCGTCTGCGTGGCGCTGTCGTCGCCGGACGGGGACGCGCTGCTGGAGATGCCCTCGTCCGTGGTCTCGGGCTGGCTCGAGCGCACTCTGCGGCTGGTCCCGCCGGGGCGCGAGTCCGGCATCCTGGGCATGGACGCGGCCTTGAAGGGGCTCATGGAGACGGCGTCCGGCGACGACGCGCGCCTGCCGTCCGACGAGTCGGGTGATGCGGAGGTGTGACGCGGCACTCCCCGCAGTTCACTCGTTCGCGTCATCCGAAGCGGTCCCCGGCAGGGCCACGCCCCGCACGGCGCCGCAAGTCGCCGCTGCCGTACGGCTGTTGCCCTGGGGGACGCCGGGCACGGGACGCCCCTCACGGCCGGCGGTGCACCGGGCAGTCCTCCGTGCCCCGTGGGTGACGAGGGCGAGGGGCGTGCCCGCGCGGAGTCAGAACAGTTTGCCCGGGTTCAGCAGGCCCAGCGGGTCGAGGAGTTGCTTGATGCCGCGCTGCATCTCCAGCCCCACCGGGCCGAGTTCACGTGCCAGCCACTCCTTCTTCAGCACGCCCACGCCGTGTTCGCCCGTGATGGTGCCGCCGAGGTCGAGGCCGAGGGCCATGATGGCGTCGAACGCCTCGTGCGCACGCCGCGTCTCGTCCTCGTCGTCCGGGTCGAAGCAGACGGTGGGGTGGGTGTTGCCGTCGCCGGCGTGGGCGCAGACGCCGATCGTCAGGCCGTACTTCTCGCTGACCGCGGCCGTGCCCTCCAGCATGTCGGCCAGCCTGGAGCGCGGCACGCACACGTCGTCGATCATGGTGGTGCCGGGCAGCGCCTCCAGCGCGTAGTGCACGCTGCGCCTGGCCTGCAGCAGCATCTCCGACTCGGCCTCGGTCTCGGCCGGTACGACCTGCGAGGCGCCGGCGGCCTCGCACAGCTCGCCCACGGCGGCGAGGTCGGCCCCCGGGTCGTGCGTGTCGAACGCCACCAGCAGCAGGGCCTCGGTCGACTCGGGGAGCCCCATCTTCGTGAGGTCGTTGACAGCACGCAGCGTCGTACGGTCCATCAGCTCCATCAGGGACGGCACGTGGCCGCTCTCCATGACCCGGCACACGGCGTCGCCCGCCGCCGCCGCGGAGGGGAACTCGGCGGCCAGGGCGAGCTGCCGTGGAGGGCGGGGCCGGAGCGCGAGCACCGCCCGTACGACGACGCCGAGGCTGCCCTCGGAGCCGACGAAGAGCCGGGTCATGTCGTAGCCGGCGACGCCCTTGGCGGTGCTCCGGCCCGTGGACATCAGGCGGCCGTCGGCCAGGACGAGGTCCAGGCCCAGCACGTACTCCGCCGTGACTCCGTACTTCACGCAGCACAGGCCGCCGGCGGCGGTGCCGATGTTGCCGCCGATCGTGCACTGCTCCCAGCTGCTGGGGTCCGGCGGGTAGTGCAGGCCGTGCTCGTTGACGGCTCGCGTCAGCACGGCGTTGACGACGCCCGGCTCGACGACCGCTGTCCGGTCCGCGGGGTTGATCTCGAGGATCCGGTCCATCCGCAGCAGCGACAGGACGACGCAGCCGTCGGCGGCGTTGGCCGCGCCCGACAGGCCCGTTCGCGCGCCCTGCGGCACGACGGGGACGCGCAGCGCGGTCGCCGTCCGCATGACGTGCTGTACCTCCTCGACGCTGCGCGGCAGGACGACGGCCGCAGGTGTCCCGGCGGGGCAGAAGTCGGCCATGTCGCGGGCGTAGGAGGCGGTCACGTCCGGGTCGGTGAGGACGGCGTCCGCGGGAAGGCCCTCCCGCAGCCGTGCGGTCAGCTCGCTCATGCCTCTCACCCTCGCACCCGCGGGGAGCCGCGGGGAAGGCCGGGCGGAGCAGCCGCGGGAGGACGGAAGCGCAGGCCGGCGGGGGCAGGAGCGCGTACCGGCGAGCGGGGCGCCGCCGGGGCTCCTGGGAAGCGGCTTCCGAGCCGGAGGGGCCGGAGAGCGGTGCGGGCCGTACGGACCGGCTGCCCGGTCCGTACGGCCCGCTCGGGGCTCTGGCGGCGTCAGAGGTTGCCGCGCTTCTCCTGCTCGCGCTCGATGGCCTCGAACAGCGCCTTGAAGTTGCCCTTGCCGAAGCCCATGGAGCCGTGTCGTTCGATCATCTCGAAGAACACCGTGGGCCGGTCCTGGACGGGCTTGGTGAAGATCTGCAGCAGGTAGCCGTCCTCGTCGCGGTCGACGAGGATCTTCAGCTCCCGCAGCGTCTCCACGGGGACGCGGGTCTCACCGGCCCACTCGCCGAGCGTGTCGTAGTACGAGTCGGGGGTCTCCAGGAACTGGACGCCGGCGGCGCGCATCGCGCGCACCGTCGAGACGATGTCGTTCGTGGCGAGCGCGATGTGCTGGACGCCCGCGCCGCCGTAGAACTCCAGGTACTCGTCGATCTGCGACTTCTTCTTCGCGATCGCCGGCTCGTTGATCGGGAACTTGACCTTCAGGGTGCCGTCGGCGACGACCTTGGACATCAGCGCGCTGTACTCGGTGGCGATGTCGTCGCCCACGAACTCCTTCATGTTCGTGAAGCCCATGACCTTGTTGTAGAAGCCGACCCACTCGTCCATCTTGCCGAGTTCGACGTTGCCCACGCAGTGGTCGATCGCCTGGAAGTTGCGCTTGCCGGGCTCGACGATCGGCTGCGCCGGGGCGTAGCCGGGGAGGAAGGCGCCGTTGTAGCGGGACCGGTCCACGAGCGTGTGCCGGGTCTTGCCGTAGGTGGCGATGGCGGCGAGCACGACGGTGCCGTGCTCGTCGCTCTCCTCGTGCGGCTCGGCGAGGCCCTGCGCGCCCTGGGAGACGGCGTACTCGTACGCGGCGCGTGCGTCGGGCACCTCGATGGCCAGGTCGACGACGCCGTCGCCGTGGGCGGCGACGTGCTCGGTGAGGAACCGTCCCCAGTCGGTCGACGGCTTGATGACGGAGGTGAAGACGAACCGGGCGGAGCCCGATTCGAGCACGTAACTGGCGGTCTCACGGCTGCCGTTCTCCGGACCGGAGTACGCGACGAGTCTCATGCCGAAGGCCGTCGAGTAGTAGTGGGCGGCCTGCTTGGCGTTGCCGACGGCGAAGACGACCGCGTCCATCCCCTTCACCGGGAACGGGTCGGCCTGCCGGGCGTCCTCGTGCGATGCCGGCGCGGGAGCTGCGTGGGTCTCAGTCATGACTTCAGGCTCCCGCCGTTCCACAAGGTGCGCAATACTTCGCGTATTCACTGAGCACCTTGCATAGTGATCACCCGTATTACCCGGTCGATCTGTACAAGGTGCCCAGAAACTTGAACGCGGAGGGGGAAGCCTTGGGTATCGATCGACTCGACGGAAAGCTGCTCGAACTCCTCGCGGACGAACCGAGGATCGGGGTCCTGGAGGCGTCCCGGCGGCTGGGGGTGGCACGCGGCACGGTGCAGGCCAGGCTGGAACGGCTGAAGTCGGCGGGGGTGATCCGCGGCTTCGGGCCCGACGTCGACCCGGCGGCAATCGGCTACCCCGTCACCGCCTTCGCCACCCTGGAGATCAAGCAGGGGCAGGGCACGGACGTGCGGGCGCACCTCGACTCCGTACCGGAAGTGCTGGAGCTGCATACGACGACCGGGCACGGGGATATGCTCTGCCGCCTCGTGGCACGGTCCAACGCGGATCTGCAACGTGTGATCGACCGCGTCGTGGGCTTCGAGGGCATCATGCGCGCCTCGACGGCCATCGTCATGGAGAACCCGGTGCCGCTGCGGATCGTGCCGCTGGTGCGCCAGGCGGCCGAGGCCGCGGGCGGCGGGAAGCCTCTGTTGTGAACTCGTGACGCGTTGATCGCCCACCCGTGGGCAAAAGAGCACGCGGCGCGGCCGAACGGCAGGTGAACGGCGTTCGCGCGTACGAGGGGATCATGTCCGCCGTGTGTACGGCGGCGAGGACGGACGGAGACGCTGTGACGACGCGAGGGGCACCGGAGTGAGCTTCTGGGAGTATCTCGGCAACCGCCACATCCAGTTGCTGGCGGATTCGCTCCAGCACGCGAGCGCGGTCTTCCAGTGCATGGTCGTGGCGACCGTCCTGGGCGTCGCGATCGGCGTGCTGACCTACCGCAGCGAGTGGGCGGGCGACCTGGCCACCACGGCGGGGGCGACGATCCTGACCGTGCCGTCGCTGGCGCTGATCGGTCTGCTGATCCCGCTCGTCGGGCTGGGAGTGGCACCGACCGTCATCGCGCTGGTGCTGTACGGGCTGCTGCCCATCGTCCGCAACGCGATCGTCGGACTGCGCGGCGTGGATCCCGCCCTGGTCGACGCGGCACGCGGCATCGGCATGTCACGCGCGAGGCAGCTGCTGAAGGTCGAGCTGCCGCTCGCCTGGCCGCCGATCCTCACCGGCATCCGCGTCTCCACGCAGATGCTCATGGGCATCGCCGCGATCGCCGCCTTCGCCTCCGGCCCCGGCCTGGGCAACTCCATCTTCCGGGGCGTGGCCTCGCTCGGCAGCGCCAACGCCCTCAACCAAGTGCTCGCCGGGACTCTCGGCATCGTCGTTCTCGCCCTGCTCTTCGACGCCGCGTACGTGGTCGTCGGACGCCTGACCACCCCGAGGGGGATACGTGCCTGAGACATCCGCAGCGTCCGGTTCCGGGACGACACAGAACAACGGAACGGCCCGGGAACCCGGCGCGGCCGCGGAACCGGGCACCGCCGAGGCCGGCGCGTCCGGTGCGGCCAGGACCTCCGGCGCCACCATCCGCCTGGAGGGCCTGACGAAGCGCTACTCCGGCTCCTCGGCACCCGCCGTGGACGAGGTCGGCCTGGAGATAGATGCGGGCGAGACCGTCGTCCTGGTCGGCCCCTCCGGATGCGGCAAGTCGACCCTCCTGAAGATGATCAACCGGCTGATCGAGCCCACCTCGGGGCGTATCCGCATCGGCGACGAGGACGTCACCGACATCGACGCGGTGAAGCTGCGCCGCACCATCGGCTACGCGATCCAGTCCTCCGGGCTCTTCCCGCACATGACCGTCGCGCAGAACATCGCCCAGGTGCCGAAGATGCTGGGCTGGCCGAAGGAGAGGATCAAGGCGCGGGTCGCCGAGATGCTCGACCTCGTGGGCCTCGACCCCGCCGAGTTCCAGGGCCGCTACCCGCGACGGCTCTCCGGCGGGCAGCAGCAACGCGTAGGCGTGGCACGGGCGTTGGCGGCCGATCCGCCAGTACTGCTGATGGACGAGCCGTTCGGCGCCGTCGACCCCATCACGCGCGACCACCTCCAGGACGAACTGATCAGGCTCCAGCACGAGTTGCGCAAGACGATCGTGTTCGTCACGCACGACTTCGACGAGGCCATCAAGCTCGGCGACCGCATCGCCGTACTGCGCGAGCAGTCGCACATCGCGCAGTTCGACACCCCGGAGGCCATCCTCACCAACCCCGCCGACGACTTCGTCTCGGGCTTCGTCGGCGCGGGAGCGGCGCTCAAGCGGCTCAACCTCACGCGTGTACGGGACGTGGCGGTGGTCGACGTCCCGACAGCCACGGTCGACGAACCCCTGGAGCGCATCGCGGAGATGCTCGGCTCCGGCACGACGAACGAGGTGCTGCTGCTCGACCCGAAGCAGCGCCCGTACAAGTGGCTGCGGCGCGGCGACCTCACCCACGCCAAGGGCTCGCTGGCCCGCGCCGGCACCCTCGTGCACGACACCGTCACACGCGACGCGACGCTGCGCGACGCGCTGGAGGCGGTGCTCACCGACAGCGGCGGGCGCGTCGCGGTGACCGGCAGGCGCGGCGAGTACACGGGCGTCGTCGACCTGGAGACGCTGATGAACTGCGTGCACGAACTCCTCGACGCCGACCGGCTGGAGGCCATCAAGCACCGTCACAGCGTGAGCGGCGCGCAGGCCAAGCGCACGTACGCGGCGACGGAGGGCCTCACATCGTGAGCGAGAGCGAGACGGACGAGAGGGCGACGAAGGGGACGACGGCGGGCACCGCGACCGCCGAGGACCCGGCGGCGGACACCGCGGCGGATCCGGCCGAGGACCGCTCAGGGGTCGCCGCCCCCGCGGAGCCCTCCACCGAACTGCCCGCCGGTGAACGGCTCCGCGACCGGATCACCTGGCAGAAGCTGACGGTCCTGCCCGGCGTTCTCGCCCTCGTCATGCTGGGCACCTGGCTGTGGTTCCGCGACGCGCAGCTCGACACGATCACGCGCAACGCCCTCGCGGGCGACATCGTCCTGCTGCGGCTGCGCGACCACGTCGAGATGACCGCGATCTCCACGTTCTTCGTGCTGATCATCGCGATACCGCTGGGCATCGCCCTCACCCGCCCGCTGCTGCGCCGGGCGACGCCGGTCGCCATGGCCTTCGCGAACCTGGGGCAGGCCGTGCCCTCGCTGGGGCTGCTGGTGCTGCTGGTGTTCTGGCTCAACATCGGCCAGTCCACCGCGGTCATCGGCATGGTCGTCTACGCGGTGCTGCCGGTGCTGGCCAACACCATCACCGGGCTGCGCAACATCGACCCCGGGCTGACGGAGGCCGCCAAGGGCATCGGGATGTCCCCGATCGGCGTGCTGACCAAGGTCGAACTGCCGCTCGCCGTACCGCTGATCCTCGCGGGCGTCCGCAACGCCCTCGTCCTCAACGTCGGCACGGCGACGCTCGCCACCTTCATCGGCGGCGGCGGCCTCGGCGACCTGATCGCCTCCGGCATCACCACCCAGCGGATGCCGGTGCTGATGCTCGGCTCGATTCTCACCGTCGCCCTGGCCCTGCTGGTCGACTGGCTGGCCTCACTCGTCGAACTTGTGCTGCGCCCGCGCGGCTTGGAGGGATCGTCCTGATGCGCAGCTCCGGTCGTACGCAGGCACTCGCCGCCACGGTGGTCCTCGCCCTCACGGGGACGCTGAGCGGCTGCGGCCTGGTCAGCGGCAGCCCGATGAGCGACAGGGTGCAGCCGGGGAAGGTGGGGGCCGGGCGGCCCTTGGAGGGCGCCCAACTGACCGTCACGTCCAAGGAGTTCACCGAGCAGATCATCCTCGGCAAGGTCATGGGGCTGGTCTTCCGCGCCGCGGGCGCCGACGTGGTGGACCGCACCGCCGTACAGGGCTCCATCGGGGCGCGCTCGGCCGTCGAGACCGGCACGGCGGACGGCATGTACGAGTACACCGGCACCTCCTGGATCACCTACCTCGGCCACACCAAGCCCGTGGCCGACCCGAGGGAGCAGTGGGAGGCCGTACGCAAGGAGGACCGGGCCAAGGGCCTCACCTGGCTGGAGCCCTCCGAACTCGACAACACCTACGCGCTCGTCATCAACGACAGGCTTCAGAAGAAGTACGGCATCAAGACCCTCTCCGACGTGGCCGAGTTCTCCCGTAAGAACCCCAACGAGGCGAGCGTCTGCGTCGACAACGAGTTCGCCGCCCGCCAGGACGGGCTGAAGGGCATGGCGAAGAAGTACGGCATGCGCTTCCCCTCCGGGCAGACCCACAAGATGGCCGGCGGCGTCGTCTACACCCAGACAGCGAAGGGCAAGCCGTGCCTCTTCGGCGAGGTCGCCTCGACCGACGGACGTATCCCGGCGCTGAATCTGAAGCTCCTGGAGGACGACAGGAAGTTCTTCCCGAACTACAACGTCGCCCCGCAGATGAACAGCGAGACCATGAAGAAGCACCCGGAGATCGCCGGGCTGCTCGCCCCCATCACGAAGAAGCTCAACAACAAGATGGCGCAGGAGCTCAACGCCAAGGTGGACGTCGAGGGCCAGGATCCGCACGACGTCGCCAAGGACTGGCTCGTGAAGGAAGGCTTCATCAAGACCGGCTGACGGGCGCCGGGTCGGCCCCGCGGCAGGGTGCCGGGCTCAGCAGCCCGGCACCCTGCCGCCGTTCCTGAGCGCCTTCAGTGCGCCGAGCGCCCCGTCGAGATCGGTGACCGGCACCAGCCGCAGGCCCTTGGGGAGCTCGGCCTCCGCGTCGGCGCACTCGGCCTTCGGCACGAGGAAGACGGAAGCGCCGTCCCGCTTGGCCGCCTTCGTCTTCAGCGGCACCCCTCCGACGGGGCCGACCGTGCCGTCCGCCTTGATCGTGCCGGTGCCGGCGATCGTCCGGCCGCCGGTGAGGCCGCCGCCGCTGCCGTCGCCGTCGATCTTGTCGATGACGCCGAGGGAGAAGAGCAGACCCGCGCTGGGCCCTCCGACGTCGGCGAGGCGGAGCGAGACCCGCACGTCGCGGGAGGACCGGTGCAGTTGCCCCAGCGCCGCCTTGACCGCCGCCTGCTGGGACTGCCGCATCTCGTCCTGGTTGTGCTTCTCGACCTCTTCGGTCGTCTCACCCTCCGGGTAGACCGCTTCGCTCGGCATGACCGCCCGGTCCGTGCGGAACCAGCTGCTCAGCACCTGCGGCAGCCGCACCGTCGCGTCCGGCGGTGTCGCCGCGATGGTCGTCATCAGCAGCTTCCCGTCGTCCTCGCGCGACGCGGAGCGCCCGTCCGCACCGGAGACCGTGATGACCGGCTTGCTCTTGTTGTCGCCCAGCACGTTCGCGGTGAGCCCCGGCTGCGCGAGCGACATCGGCAGCGGAGCCAGCGCGGCCACGGCGACCAGCGCGGCGAACGGGACGGCACAGATCGCCAGCGTGCGCCCCCTCGCCGTCAGACGCAGCGGCGAGCGCACCAGGGAGACGAGCCGGGAGCGGATACCCGGGCGGGTGGCGGGTGTGTTCACCCCGGCAACCTAGCAATGCGCGCCGCGGCCGCTCCTCCCGGCCGGGGTTCCTCACCTCAGGGCGTCGGCGACCTCCTGCGCCGCCCGCACCACGCGCTCCCCGACCTTCTGAGGGACGGAGTCGGTGAGCATGACCACGCCGACGCTTCCCTCGATGCCGGTGACGCCCAGCACCGGCGCGGCGGCACCTCCGGCGCCCGCCTCCAACTCGCCGTGCGTGAGCACGAACCCGGGCCCGAGGTCCTTGTCGGGGCCGCGGCCGGCGAGGATGGCACGCCCCGCTGCGCCACGGTCCAGCGGGTGCCGGAAACCGGTGCGGTACGCCACGTGGTAGTCGGTCCAGCTCGGCTCGACGACGGCGACCGCCAGGGCCTCCGTGCCGTCGACGAGCGTCAGATGCGCCGTCGCTCCGATCTCCTCGGCGAGGGACCTGAGCGCCGGCAGCGCCGCCTCCCGCACCAGCGGGTGCACCTGCCGTCCCAGCCGCAGCACGCCCAGGCCCACCCGGGCGCGGCCGCCCAGATCGCGGCGGACGAGGGCATGCTGCTCCAGGGTGGCCAGCAGCCGGTAGACGACGGTGCGGTTCACGCCGAGCTTGTTGGACAGTTCGGTCACGGTCAGACCGTGATCGGTGTCGGCGAGCAGTTTGAGGACACGCAGTCCCCGGTCGAGCGTCTGGGAGGTCTCCGCGGTCACGACGCTCCTCTTCTCGGTGATCGGCAGCACGTGGGGTGAGGGGGGTCGCTGCCGGATGGGGCGTGGTGTGACCGGCAAACCTAGCGACCCGCACCGCTCACCGGAAGACTCTGTCCAGAATCCGGTCACATCTGATCAGCTTCGCACCCCTCAGATGACGCCCTGCGCGAGCATCGCGTCCGCGACGATCTCGAAGCCGGCGATGTTGGCTCCCGTCACGTAGTCGCCCGGCTCCCCGTACCGCTCCGCCGTCTCGTGGCAGGAGTCGTGGATGTGGCGCATGATCTCCGCGAGCCGCTGCTCGGTGTGGGCGAACGTCCACGAGTCGCGGGAGGCGTTCTGCTGCATCTCCAGCGCGCTGGTGGCCACGCCGCCGGCGTTGGCCGCCTTGCCGGGACCGAACGCCACACCCGCGTTCCGGAACACCTGCACGCCCTCGGGCACCGTCGGCATGTTCGCGCCCTCGGCCACGGCCTTCACCCCGTTCCGCACGAGCTGCACGGCGTCCTCGGCCGTCAGTTCGTTCTGCGTCGCACACGGCAGCGCCACGTCGCAGTCGACCGCCCACACGCTGCCGTCCGGGACGAACCGGGCGCTGGTGCCGCGGCGTTCCGCGTACTCGGCGATCCTGCCGCGCTCGACCTCCTTGACCTGCTTGAGGAGTTCGACGTCGAGGCCCTTCTCGTCGACGACGAACCCGGTGGAGTCGGAGCACGTCACGACCATGGCGCCCGACTTCTGCGCCTTCTCGGCCGCGTAGATCGCGACGTTCCCCGAACCGGACAGCGCCACCCGCTGCCCCTCCAGGTCCTCGCCGCGGGCGCGCAGCATCTCCCGGGCGAAGAGGACGCAGCCGTAGCCGGTGGCCTCCGTACGGGCCTGCGCGCCGCCCCAGCCGAGGCCCTTGCCGGTGAGCACGCCGGACTCGTAGCGGTTGGTGATCCGCTTGTACTGCCCGAAGAGGTAGCCGATCTCCCGCCCGCCGACACCGATGTCGCCGGCCGGCACGTCCGTGTACTCGCCGAGGTGCCGGTACAGCTCCGTCATGAACGACTGGCAGAAGCGCATGACCTCCGCGTCCGAGCGGTTCTTGGGGTCGAAGTCGCTGCCGCCCTTGCCGCCGCCGATCGGCATGCCGGTCAGGGCATTCTTGAAGACCTGCTCGAAACCGAGGAACTTCACGATCCCGATGTTCACCGACGGGTGGAACCGGAGACCGCCCTTGTACGGGCCGAGGGCGCTGTTGAACTCCACCCGGAAACCGCGGTTGACCTGCACGCGCCCCGCGTCGTCCACCCACGGGACGCGGAAGACGATCTGCCGCTCCGGCTCGCACAGCCGCTCGACGATCGCCTCCTCCCGGAACTCCGGCCGCCGCTCGAACAGCGGGCCCAGCGACTCCAGCACTTCACGGACCGCCTGGTGGAACTCGACGTCGCCGGCGTTCCGCCGCATCACCTCCCGGTAGAGCGGCTGCAGTGTCTCCCAGCGGTCCGGTGCCATGTGTGAGGTCTCTCCTTCTGCGCGCGTGAAGGCCCCCGGCGGTGGTGGATCCACCCCGGTCCGGAACATCCGGCCGGGCCCCCCGGCGGGTCTTCCCAGGCCAGGGCACCTGCAAGCGTGAGAGTCCCCACACGAGAGCCGCCTCGCCGTCGACCGCGGACAGAGTGAAATCCCCGACGCGGGAACGCATCGCCACCCGACCCGGGGAGAGCCGCCGGACGACGGGAGGGGACTGGACGCGCAGGCACCCCCAACGACGCCCCCGCACCCCAACGACGCGCACGCGCCCCAGCGACCACCGCGAAACGTGCGCGTGCCCGTGCGACTCGCCTCCGGCGGGTCACCGCATACGCACGGCCCACTCACGCACCTTCGCGATCCGCGCCTCGATCTGCCCCGCCGTCGCCTCGGCGCTCGGCGGCCCGCCGCACACACGCCGCAGCTCGTTGTGGATGACGCCGTGCGGCTTGCCGCTCTGATGCACGTAGGCGCCGACGAGATTGTTCAACTGCTTGCGCAGTTCCAGCAGTTCCTTGTGCGTGACGACGGGCCGCCGGTCCGCCGGCAGCTCCAGCAGGTCCGCCTCCTCGGCCGGCCGCTTCCTGCTGTGGGATATCTGCCGTGCCTGGCGCTTCTGGAGCAGCGTCTGCACCTGCTCCGGTTCGAGCAGCCCCGGAATCCCCAGGTAGTCCTGCTCCTCCTCGCTGCCGGGGTGCGCCTGCATGCCGAACTCGGCGCCGTCGTACATGACCCGGTCGAAGACGGCGTCGGACTCCAGCGCCTCGAAGGGCAGTTGGTCGCCGTCGCCGGTGTCCTCGTCCTGTTCCCCCTCCGCTTCCTTCAGCAGGTCCGCCTCCTCGGCGTACGGGTCGTCCTCCGCGGCCTTCTTCGGCTTGTCGAGGACGTGGTCCCGTTCGACCTCCATCTCGTTGGCGAAGCCGAGCAGCGAGGGGATCGTGGGCAGGAACACGGACGCCGTCTCGCCGCGCCTCCTGGACCGTACGAACCGGCCGACCGCCTGCGCGAAGAACAGCGGCGTGGAGATCGTGGTCGCGTACACCCCGACGGCCAGCCGCGGCACGTCGACCCCCTCGGAGACCATGCGGACGGCGACCATCCACCTGTCCTGCGAGCCCCGGAAGTCCTCGATGCGCTGCGAGGCGCCGCTGTCGTCGGACAGGACGAGCGTGGCCTTGGCCCCGGTGGCGTCGCGCAGCAGCTTCGCGTACGCGCGTGCCGAGTCCTGGTCGCTGGCGATGACGAGGCCGCCCGCGTCGGGGATCGACTTGCGCACCTCGCTCAGACGCCGGTCGGCCGCGCCCAGCACGGCGGGCATCCACTCGCCGTGCGGGTCCAGCGCCGTGCGCCATGCCTGCGAGATCGCGTCCTTGGTCATCGGCTCGCCGAGCCGCGCCTCGATCTCGTCGCCCGCCTTGGTGCGCCACCGCATGTTGCCGCTGTAGGAGAGGAAGATGACGGGCCGTACGACGCCGTCGCCGAGCGCGCTGCCGTAGCCGTAGGTGTAGTCGGCGACCGACCGCCGCACGCCGTCCGTGCTACCGGGGGCCTCGGCGTAGTCCACGAACGGGATGGGGTTGGTGTCGGAGCGGAACGGGGTGCCTGTGAGCGCGAGCCGGCGCGTGGCGGGTTCGAACGCCTCCTGGCAGGCCTCGCCCCAGGACCGGCTGTCGCCCGCGTGGTGGATCTCGTCGAGGATGACGAGCGTCTTGCGGTGCTCGACGCGGTTGCGGTGCAGCATCGGCCGCACGCCGACGCCCGCGTACGTCACCGCGACGCCGTGGTACTCCTTGCTGAGCGGTCCGGCGCTGTAGTCCGGGTCCAGCTTGATGCCTATCCGCGCCGCCGCCTCGGCCCACTGCTTCTTCAGGTGCTCGGTCGGTGCGACGACGGTGACCTGCTGCACGACGTGGTGGTGCAGCAGCCATGACGCCAGCGTGAGCGCGAAGGTCGTCTTGCCCGCGCCGGGGGTGGCGACGGCGAGGAAATCGCGTGGCTGCTGCTGGAGATACGCGTCCATGGCGCCTTGCTGCCAGGCGCGCAGCTTGCTCGCGGTGCCCCAGGGCGCACGCCCCGGGAAAGCCGGCGAGAGGTGGTGGCTGGAGGCGGATGCGCTGGTAGTCACGGTCTCCGGGAGGGTCGGGGCGGCGGCGAAACGACCGGTTCAGCCTACCCGCGCCGCGTCCGCCGTCTGCGGGGAGCCCGGCTCGCGGCCGGCGTGCGGACACGTCCCGGCGGCCGTGACCGCACCCCCGGCCGGAGCACCGCTCCTGCCCAGCCCAACCCCCGTGCCCGGCACGAGGGTTGGGACGCGTCCTTGCCGTCGCCCGTGCCGCCGCTCCTCGCGCCTCAGGCGGTCAACAGCACCCCACCGTAGGAGACACCCGCGATGACCACCCACGAGAAGAGACCGAGCGCGGCGACGCGGCCCCCCGTACGTGCCAGCGTCGGCAGGTGCACGGCGCTGCCGAGGCCGAACAGGGCGGCGGCCAGCAGCAGTTCCTGCGCGGTGTGCGCCGCTTCCAGCGCGCCCGCGGGAAGCCATCCGGTGGTGCGCAGCGCGACCGCGAGGACGAAGCCGGCGACGAACAGGGGTACCAGGGGCGGGCGGCGGACCTCCCCACCGTCACCACCGCTGCCGTCACCGCCGCTGCCCCCTGCCGGAGCGGCGGCACGGCGGGCCCGTACGGACAGCACGACCGCGGCGACCAGCGGAGCGAGCAGCGCGACCCGCATCAGCTTCACCAGCACGGCCTGGCCGAGCGCGTGGGGACCGGCGGTCTGCGCCGCGGCCACCACCTGCCCGACGTCGTGGACTCCCGCGCCGACCCAGCGGCCGAACTGGCCGTCGTCCAGGCCCAGAGGATGGTGCAGCAGCGGCAGCAGCGCGATGGCGAGCGTGCCGCACAGCGTGACGAGCGCGACCGAGGCGGCCACGTCACGCTCCTCGCTCCTGCGCACCTCGCTGACGGCGCAGATCGCGGAGGCTCCGCAGATGGAGTAGCCGGTGGCGATGAGCAGCGGCTGGTCCCCGGGGAGGCCGAGCCGCCTGCCCAGCCACTGCGTGCCGAAGAACGTCGTCGCGACCACGACGACCACCATGGCGACGGTGGCCCAGCCGAGGCCGAGGACGTCGCCGACGCTCAACTTCAGTCCCAGCAGCACCACTCCGAGCCGCATCAGCCGCTTCCCCGCCAGCGAGAGGCCGGGTCGCGCCGCACCGCGCACGAGAGGACGTACCAGGGGCACGTGGGCGGCGAGGATGCCGAGCACCACGGCAGCGGTCAGCATCGGCACCGGCGGCAGCAGCATGTGCACCGCGACGGCGGCCGCGACACCCAGTGCGGCGAGGGCCAGTCCGGGCAGCATGCTCGGCGGCGTCGCGGATTGCGCGGGCCGTGCGGGTGGCCGCGGCCGCTCCGGTCCCGCGGAACCACCGGCGCCGGTCGTCCGGGCGCCGGCCCCGGGCGCCTTGCGCGGCGCGTTCCCGCCGTCGCCGCGGACGCCCGTACCGGTGTCGGAGGACGCGTCGGGACGCTCCCCCAGCAGCGACATCAGCGGTCCGCCGGCAGCTCGTACACCCGCCGGACGCTGCTCCCCAGCCGGGAGATGTCGGCCCCGTACACGTGGATCGAGATCGCCTTCTCCTGGCAGCCGTTCCACACCCGGTGGATGTCCCCGGGGGGCGCGAAGCCGCACACGGCGCCGGTGGGGTTGACCACGTCCTCGGTCGCGACGAGCCGCGCGCTGCCTCCCGGCTCCTCCGCGGGAAGCAGCCGGTAGCGCCGCTCGTGCTCCTCGCCGCGGTGAACTCCCGTGACGCACCAGGACACATGGTCGTGCACGGACGTCGCCTGACCGGGCAGCCAGACGAGCGCCACGACGGAGAAGCTCCCGTCGGACTCGGCGTGCAGCAGATGCTGGCGGTAGCGCTCCGGGTCGCCCTCCTGCTGCGCGGGCGTGAGCAGGCCGTCGGGGCCCTCGCGGCCCAGGTGCGGGGCGAGCTTCTCGCCGACGAGGTAGGCCGTGATGTCGGGCGCCATGCCGCGCCCCACCACCTCGCGCACCTCCTCCACGAAGGCGTCGAGCCGCGCCGAGGTCGGTGCCTGCGTGCTCCTGCCGGTGGCGCTCGCGGTGTGGTGCGTCGTCGAAGTGGCCATGACGGCAGAGTGCTGCCGCGGAACCATCACGTCCAACGACGGTTTGTTGCCTCTTCCCCAACCAGCGCTTATGGACGAGGAGTCGGCGTCGCGGGGTTCCACGCCGTGCGGTACGCCCCCGACTCCGCGGGGCGTGCCCGCGGACCGGGTCGGAGCAGCGGACGGGTCCGTGCGGCGGAGCGGGTCCCGGTCAGCAGCCGACCCGGTTCGCCGACACCGTCCTGAGCTCGTCCAGCACCAGGGCCGTGGCCGGTATCTCCAGGTGCTCGCGCAGCACGTACGCGGAGACCTGGCGGCGGGACGCGGGATCGAGGGCGCGCCCGGTGACCTTGCGGTGGACGAGGAACGACAGCACGAGCCCCGGCATCATCGCGATGCCGAGCCCCTCCGCGACGAGGCTCTGGACGACGAGGGTGTCGTCGGTGGTGAACGCGATGTCCGGTGCGAAGCCCAACTCGGCGCACTCGTGCAGGAAGTTGGCCCTGCAGCGCAGGCACCCGGCGATCCAGCGCTCGTCCGCGAGCTCGGCGAGCTTGACTGCGCGGCGCCTCGCCATGGGATGCCCGGACGGCAGGAGGACCGTCAACTGGTCCTCCATGAGCGGGATTTCGATCAGTTCCTCCGGGACCTGCTCGTGCAGCCCGGGATAGGTGAACGCCAGGGTCACGTCGCATTCGCCGTCCACGACCCGGCGCAGCGAGTCCGGCGGCTCGCCCTCCTGCAACTCGACGCGTACAGCGGGGTGTTCGGCGGCCAGCCGGGCGAGGGCCTCCGGGACGAGAGTGGCCGCGGCGCTGGGGAACGCGCACATCCGGACCCGTCCGGCACGGAGCCGCGTGATCGCGGACATCTGGTGCTGTGCGGCGGAGATGCGTTCCAGGATCTCCCCGGCGTGCCTCTCCAGCGCCTCCCCCGCCTCTGTGAGCCTCATCCTCCGGCCGGCCCGTATGAACAGCGGCGTGCCGACCGACCGTTCGAGGGCCTTCATCTGCTGCGTGATGGCGGGCTGGGTGTAGCCGAGGGTCCGCGCGGCCGCCGAGTACGAACCGGCGCGCACCACTTCGTGGAACGTCCGTATGTGCCGCGAGTCGAACATGCCTGAACCATAAGCAGAATTTGGGTCGGCCCACCACGACGGCGACGCGGCCTCGTGCGCGGGGGTCGCCCAGGCGCCGGGCGTCGGCCGTCACCACCACCGGGCGCCGTGGACGGCACGCAGACCGGCGGGAACCTTCTCCCCGCGGCGCACCCTCTCCAGCAGCTCCACGTAGCCGCGCCGCGCGAGAGTGCCTGACGCCGACGCACCGCGGCCCGTCGCGACGGCCGAACCGCGCTCCCCCGAGAGCTGCACGAGGTCGCCGCCCACGATCGCGGACACGTAGTCGTCGAACTCCTCCAGCAGGTCGTCCGATCCGCTGTCGCATGCGTCGCAGCCGCAGTCCGGCAGCGTCCGGACCGCCACCGCCGGATCACCGGCCCCGATCGTGACGCTGACGTCGGGTTCGTCCTCCACCGCCCTGAACCCGAGGACGAGCGGGAGAGCCGACTCCGCAGAAGGGCGCACCCGCACCACCCGTTCCGGCTCCCCGTCCGGGCAGTCCGGCCACGTACCCTCTCCACCGCGCTCGGCCGCGGCGAGGCCCAGACCCGTCAGGGCATCCGCCCACGCCTCGCCGCGCGCCCGGAGAATGCGGTACTTGCCCGGGTCCTCGCACCGCGAGTACTCCTCCTCCAGCGGATCCTGCCCCCAGGAACGGGGGTTCGGCCACGGAGGCGTCGCCACCCCGGTACGGGTGAACGCCTCGTCGACCGCGTCGAGAATCCGCTGTGCATCCATACGGCGAAGCTACGGCTCCCGCGCCCGCCCGCACATGTGGTTTTCCGACCCCTGCCCGTGTTCCGGAAGCCGCGGATTCACAGGCGTACCGGAGGATCACGAGGAGTGACCCCGTGGCGTCGCGAGGAGTGGCCCCGTGACGGCAGCGGCCTCTAGGGCGTGTCTCAAAGTAGCGTCGTCCGGCCGTAGGCCGGGGGGACGCGGTGTCTGGTGCGTGCGTTCGCAAGGCGGAGGGTGGGGGCACCTCCCAGGCCGCGAGGCCGAGGGGGAGAGAGCGCAGCGGGCTGCGCCGACGACCGACAACGCAGGCAGCGTGCGTGCCAGGCACCGCGGCCCAGACGGGACTTTGAGACACGCCCTAGGTGTTCTGTCCATGGAGGTTGGTGACGGTGATCACCGGTAGGTGATCTTGAAATGGGTGAGGGCCTTCTGGCCTGGTGTGTAGCGACGAAACCGCACACCTGGCGACCAGGAAGGCCCTCATGCCGCACCGTAACGCACCGTTGACCGAGACCGGACGGCTGCGTCTGGCCCGCTGTGTGGTCGAGGAGGGCTGGCCTCTGCGGCGG
>NZ_FMHJ01000015.1:0-191154 GCF_900090125.1 Streptomyces sp. WMMB 714 | reverse complement strand
TGCTACAAGTCCTACGCCTGGCGCAACACGCTGGCCGCGGCCGGCATCTCGCACAAACGCACCCGCGCCTACCGGCCGCAAACCAACGGGAAGGTCGAACGCCTCAACCGCACCCTGCTGGAAGAGTGGGCATACGCCCGCCCTTACCACTCAGAAAGCCAACGACGCGAAGCGTTCCCCAACTGGCTGCACACCTACAATCACCACCGCGCGCACACCGCGCTCGGCGGCCTACCACCCGCCAGCCGCGTTCCTAACCTCACGGGTCAGTACACCTAGGGCACGTCGCGGGGCCGCCGGAACCCTGCGGCCCCGCGGCGTGCCTGCGCTTGCCCCCGGACGGCGGGCACGCGCAGCGCGCCACACATCCGCACGGCCGCCGTGAACTACGCTCTGTGCGTTCCCGCCCACACTGCGGCGGGCTCGTACAGGCGCAGGCGGACGGGAGCGTGGCCCGTGACGGAGCAAGCGGTGCAACCCACAGGCACGGACGCCCCCGGCGGGCCGCCCCACCCCCGCAAGGACCGCGCGGCCACCGCGGGCGACCCGGCGCAGTGCCTCACAGCGCATGCCGGCGAGGAGGTCGGGGCGAGCGGCGAGCTGTCCGGCCGCAGTCGCGAACTGAGCGAGCTGCAGGCCGACTTGGAGCGTGCCGGACTGCACACCCTGTCGGGACGCCCGGCGCCGCACAGCCGCGTGCTGCTGATCGCGGGGCGCCCGGGTTCCGGACGTACGTCCCTCGCCGAGGCGCTCGTCGCGCGGGCCGCCGGCCGCTACCCGGACGGCGTGCTGCGTGCCCGGCTCACCGATCCCGGCGGTGCGCCCGTCCCCACCGAGCGCACCGTGCGCGATCTGCTCGCCGCCCTGGGGCCCGACCCCGTACCCGCGGGCGCCGGGGACGACGAACTCACCGAGACCCTGCGGGCGGCGCTCGGCACCCGCAGCGTCCTGCTGCTCCTCGACGACGTGACGAGCGCGGAACAGGTGCTCGACCTGCTGCCCGACAACCGCGACTGCCTCGTCCTCGCGGTGGCCTCCGGTCCGCTCACGGGCGTACCCGACGTCCGGCCGTGCACCCTCGGGGGCCTGGAGCGGCCCGCGGCCGTCTCGCTCCTGGCCTCCCGCGCGGGCGCGCCGCACCGTACGACGGTCGATCCGGGCAGCGCCGAACTCGTCGCGGAGGCGTGCGGAGACCTCCCCGCGGCCCTGGTCATGGTGGGCGGCTGGCTGGCCGCGCGCCCCAAGCTCTCCGTGGCCGACGCGGCCAAGCAGCTCGGCCTGCTGCCGCACACCGACCCGCTGGAGCGGGCCTTCCGGCTCGTGGCGGACTCCCTCGCCAAGGCGCCGTCGCGGGTGCTGCGCATGCTGGCCCTGGCACCGTCCGGACTGGCGGACGCGCACACCGCCTCGTCCCTCGCCGGGTGCTCGGTGGCCACCGCGCAGGGCATCCTCGAGCAGTTCCTCCGCCTGGGCCTGGTCCACAACAGCACGCTCGCGCCCGGCTGCTACGAGGTGCCGCGCTGCCTCGACCCCCTGCTGCGCGCCGAACTCGCCGAGCGGGAAGGCCCGGAGGAGTCGATGCTCGCCCGGGCCCGCATGCTGGAGCGCACCGTACGGCAGTTGAGGGCCTGCCACGCGATCACCGAACCCGAGGGCTCCGAGGCCCGTAAGAGGCTCGCCTTCATGCCGCGTACGGTCCGCTTCGGCACCGCGGAGGCGGCACGGCAGTGGCTGGAGGAGAGGCGTCCCGCGATGATCGCCGCCGCCCGTCTCGCCGTCGACGAGGGCGAGGGGCGTCTCGACGGACTGGCCCGCCGGCTGATCTCGGCGCTCGCCCGGGCCTTCGACGCGCATCGCTCCCCGCAGGAGGCCGCCCCGGAGCTCTACCGGCTCCACGAACTGGTGCTGGACGTCGCCGAACGCGGCGGCCTGCAGCGCGAACGGGCAGCGGCACTGCTGAACTTGGGCGACCTGGACGCACGTACCGGCAGGCACTCCCGCGCCCTCGCCCGCTACCGCGCGGCACTCGACGCCGCCCGCGACGGACGGGCGGGCCCCAGGGGGCGCAGGGTGCCGGACCATTTCGCGGCAGGGCGCGCGCTGGAGTCGATCGGCAGCACCTACGAGGACGTGAGCGACTGGGCGCGCGCCGCCGACTGGTACGGCCGCGCCCTCGAACACCACCAGACCCGCGACGCCCAGGCCGCCGCGGCCCGCGTGCACGGCCGGCTGGGTGCCGTGCACACCTGCGCCGGACGGCTCGACGACGCGCTGCGCGAATGGCGCGCGGCCGCCGCCAATTTCCGCAGGCTGCAGGACGCGCGGGCGCACGCCCGCGCCCTGAGCGAGGTGGCCAGGGTGCAGGAGTACGCGGGCAGGCCGCAGGAGGCGGTGCGCACCTGCCGGCTCGCCATCCAGGCTGTCCGGCCCACGGGGGACGCCAGGCTCCACGCCGCGCTGCTGCTGCGGCTCGCGGACGCCTGCGACCGGATCGGGGACGTACGCGAGGGCCGGAAGCAGCGTCGGGCGGCCGATGAGCTGCTCCGATCGCACAATGGCGGGTACGACGCAGAGTCGACCTGCGAAACCAATAGCTGATCCCGAAAAAATTGCTGCTTTGTAAGGCTGGACACGGAAGCATCCTTCATTAGACTGGCGGAGCCGTGGCTGCCCGAGCAACATCCGGCATACCTCACATCTGCCGCTGTAATGGGATGTCGCCACAATCGCTTCCGCCGCCCGCCGGCGCGGAAGGTTCCGAGAAATCCAGAGTCAAGGACCGTGATCGACGTGAAGGTCGGCATCCCCCGCGAGGTCAAGAACAACGAGTTCCGCGTGGCCATCACCCCGGCCGGGGCGCACGAACTCGTACGCAACGGACACCAGGTCGTCATCGAGGAGGGCGCCGGCGCCGGCTCCTCCATCCCCGACGGGGAGTACGTCGCCGCGGGAGCCGAGATCCTCGGCTCCGCCGACGAGGTCTGGGCGACGTCCGACATGCTGCTGAAGGTCAAGGAGCCGATCGCCGAGGAGTACGGGCGGCTGCGCAAGGACCAGACGCTCTTCACCTACCTGCACCTCGCGGCCTCCCGCGAGTGCACGGACGCCCTGACCCAGTCCGGTACGACCGCCATCGCCTACGAGACCGTGGAGACCGCCAACCGGTCCCTGCCGCTGCTCGCCCCGATGTCCGAGGTGGCGGGGCGCATCGCCCCCCAGGTCGGCGCGTACCACCTGATGCGTTCGGCGGGCGGCCGGGGCGTGCTTCCCGGCGGCGTGCCGGGGGTGCACGCCGGGCGTGCGGTCGTCATCGGCGGCGGCGTCTCCGGATGGAACGCCACGCAGATCGCCACGGGCCTCGGCTTCCACGTCACGCTGCTCGACAAGGACGTCAACAAGCTCCGCGAGGCCGACAAGATCTTCGGTACGAAGGTGCGCACGGTCACGTCCAACGCCTACGAGCTGGAGCGCGCCGTCCTCGATGCCGACCTCGTCGTGGGCGCGGTGCTGATCCCCGGCGCCAAGGCGCCGAAGCTGGTGAGCAACGAGCTCGTCTCCCGCATGAAGCCGGGAAGTGTTCTTGTCGACATCGCGATCGACCAGGGCGGCTGCTTCGAGGACTCCCGGCCCACGACCCACGCGGAGCCGACCTTCCAGGTCCACGACTCGGTCTTCTACTGCGTCGCCAACATGCCCGGCGCGGTGCCCAGCACGTCCACGTACGCGCTGACGAACGCCACGCTCCCGTACATCGTCGAACTCGCCAACCGCGGCTGGCGCGAGGCCCTCCGGGGGGACGCGACCCTCGCGAAGGGGCTCAACGTCCATGACGGCGAGGTCTATTACGGTCCCGTCGCCGAGGCGCACGGGCTGCCCAACCGCGAACTCGGCACTCTGCTGGGCTGATTGCGGAACACAGGCGGAGGGTCAACAGCCGCCGTCAATGCGAAAGACCGCACGTCACCGGCCTGTTCCCGAACCCGGGGGGCAGGCCGGCGGCGTGCGGCCGGCGGTGTGCCGGGGGGCTCAACTCGCCTTGCGTACAACCCTCTCGGCTGTTTCGCGCCGCGTCCGGACCGGGTCCGTGGCGCTCATTGCCTCTTGACATCGGGGTGTTGGCTGCTCGACACATCGTGGCGTCTCCGGTGGATTGTGTTGCTGAGGACGCCCGACACGCCATAGAGTCGCCAAACGTCGGCATGGTGTCACGCTGACCTGTCTAGAAGTTTCCTGGTCACCAAGGAGGTAGGACGACTTGTGAATGAGTCGACATTTTCTCCCGGGGGTGGTCGACCGGGAGCACCTGTGCGGGGCCAGGAGTCCTCGGGGTCCGAGGGTGTCGGCTCCGTCGCTGTCCGAACCTTCGCCGCCCACCAGAACGCAGCATCCGCAACCACAGCCCACCAGAGCATGGACGGCCGCCAAGTGAACGCCATGGCCGGCAACTCCGCGGGCGACGAGTCCGCCGAACTCGCCGACTACAGTGACCCCCACCGCTTCGCCTACGGCGAGCTGCCCGAGGGGCACTTCTACGATCCGGACGCCGAGTACGAACCGGACCCCGAGTACGCGGCCACACTCGCGCCCGACGCCGCGCGGCAGCGCCGCGAACGCATCGGCCCCACCGGCCGCCCCCTTCCGTACTTCCCGATCCCCGGACCGGTCAGCGAACCGGGCCCGGCGAAGATCATCGCGATGTGCAACCAGAAGGGCGGCGTCGGCAAGACGACGTCGGCGATCAACCTGGGCGCGGCCCTGGCGGAGTACGGGCGCCGCGTGCTGCTCGTGGACTTCGACCCGCAGGGCGCTCTCTCGGTCGGCCTCGGCGTCAACCCGATGGAGCTCGAACTCACCGTCTACAACCTGCTGATGGAGCGGGGGCTGGCACCGGACGAGGTGCTGCTGAAGACGGCGGTGGCGGGCATGGACCTGCTGCCGAGCAACATCGACCTGTCGGCCGCGGAGGTGCAGCTGGTCAGCGAGGTCGCGCGCGAGTCGACGCTCCAGCGGGCGCTCCAACCGCTGCAGAACGACTACGACTTCATCGTCATCGACTGCCAGCCCTCGCTCGGCCTGCTGACCGTCAACGCGCTCACCGCCGCCCACAAGGTGATCGTTCCGCTGGAGTGCGAGTTCTTCGCCCTGCGTGGCGTGGCGCTCCTGACGGAGACCATCGAGAAGGTGCAGGAGCGGCTCAACCCCGAGCTCGAACTCGACGGCATCCTGGCGACGATGTACGACTCCCGCACGGTGCACAGCCGCGAAGTGCTGGCCCGCGTCGTCGAGGCGTTCGACGAGAACGTGTACCACACCGTCATCGGGCGCACGGTCCGGTTCCCCGAGACGACCGTCGCGGGTGAGCCGATCACGACCTACGCCTCCAACTCCGTCGGCGCCGCCGCCTATCGCCAGCTCGCCAGGGAGGTGCTCGCCCGGTGCCACGCCGAGTGAGTCTCCCTGCAGCTGACGAACTGTTCCGCACGACCGGAGGGTCAGCAGTCCAGCCCTCGGCCCCCGCGTCCCAGCACATCGGCAACGGCGAAGACCCCTCCGGCAAGGCAGCACGCGTCCCGTCCTCACCCGCCTCGGACCTGGAGGCGGCGAACGTCCCCGGCGAGTCCGCGGAGGGCGCCGAGGAGGCCGCGGCGGGCGGTGACGGCTCCGGTGAGCACAGCGCCGCGGCCGAGAACGAGGACCCCGGCAGCACGCGCGGGAGCGCTCAACCCGGCGCGGACGGCCTCCCGGCGGGCGAAGGCGACGGCGAGCACTCCGGCCGGGAGACCACGGGGGAGGGCAAGCAGCCCGGTGGCCGGCGGCACACCGTCCCGGGTCAAAGCGCCCGGAGCCAGAGCGCGTCGCAGAACGCCGGACGCGTCCCGGCCGACTCGCAGCGTCTCGGCGCGCAGCCGCAGCCGCTCCAGCCGGCAGCGGAGGTGAGGGCGAAGGCGCAGCCCAAGCCCAAGCCCGGCCAGGGCGCCGAGCCCCGCAGCCGTCAGACGGCGGCCCCCCGCCGCGGCCGCGGCGCCAACCGCCGCCCCAGCGGGCGCGAACGCCACGACGAGAAGATCACCGTCTACGTCTCGGCGGAAGAGCTGATGGACCTGGAACACGCCCGGCTCGTGCTGCGGGGCGAGCACGGACTCGCCGTGGACCGCGGGCGCATCGTGCGCGAGGCGGTCGCGGTCGTCCTCGCGGACCTGGAATCACGCGGCGAGGCGAGCATCCTCGTACGGAGGCTGCGGGGACGTTGACGGTTCCGCACCGAAGGCGGCCGGGGGCACGGCCTCGCGTCCCCGGTGACCGCTCCCGAAAGCACAGGTACATGAGTGAGCCGGAGCGCCTGAGCGGGCCCTTCCCCAGTACGCTGCCCGGCGATGCCCACTCCTGACCACGACGCCGACTCCGCACCCCGCGCCGCCCGCCGCACTCTCGGGCGGGGGCCGGGGACTTCGTCGGCTTCGGGAGCTCCGCCCGCGGCCGCTCCCCCCGGGCCGGCGGCCGAGCCGGAACGCTCCACGACGGAGCAGACGCAGCCGGAGCCGCCCACGCCGGACCAACCCGCAGCGCCTGCCCGGGAGTCGGACGCTGAGGTGGACGCGGCCCCGGGCATGGACGCGGTCCCGGACGTGGACGCCGGCACGGGCGCGGCCCCGGACACGGCCGGTGCGCCAGTGACCGTCGCCCCGGAAGGCACCACCGCCGAACCGGCCGCCGACGATGTGCCCGAGCAGGGCGGCGCTCCGCGAGAGCAGGCCGAGGGCGAACCGGACGAGGGGCAACAGGCCGCCGACGACGGGCGGTTCAAGGTCGTCCTCGACAACTTCGAAGGCCCCTTCGACCTCCTCCTGCAGCTGATCTCCAAGCACAAGCTGGACGTCACCGAGGTCGCGCTCTCGAAGGTCACGGACGAGTTCATGGCCCACATCCGTGCCATGGGCCCGGACTGGGACCTCGACCAGACCACCGAATTCCTCGTCGTCGCCGCCACGTTGCTCGACCTGAAGGCCGCGAGGCTGCTGCCCGCCGCCGAAGTCGAGGACGAGGCAGACCTGGCGCTGCTGGAGGCCCGCGACCTGCTGTTCGCGCGGCTCCTGCAGTACCGGGCGTACAAGGAGATCGCCGGGATCTTCGCCGGGCGCATGGCCGGCGAGGCGCACCGCCATCCCCGTACCGTCGGGCTGGAGCCGCACCACGCCGAGCTGCTGCCCGACGTGGTGATCAGCATCGGACCGGAGGGGTTCGCGCGCCTCGCGGTGAAGGCGATGCAGCCCAAGCCGAAGCCGCAGGTCTACGTCGAGCACATCCACGCACCGCTGGTGAGCGTGCGGGAGCAGGCGGAAGTGGTGGTGGCGCGGCTGCGGGAGCTGGGGGAGGCCAGCTTCCTCCAGCTCACGGAGGACGCCGCGGACACCCTCACCGTCGTCGCCCGCTTCCTCGCCCTTCTCGAGCTGTACCGCGAGCGTGCCGTGTCGCTGGACCAGGAGGAGGCGCTGGGCGCGCTCACGGTCCGCTGGAGCGGCCCCGAGGACCTGGAGCCGCTGGTGACCGACGAGTTCGACCAGGAGCCCCCGCAGCCGGGACAGAAGCCCGCGCCCGACCCCGTACCCGACGCCGAGCCCGAGCCGACCGAGCCCGCGCAGAACCCGCCGGGGCCCCCGGAGCCCGAGGAGGAGATCCACGCATGAGCGAGGAGACGTACGAGATCCAGGAAGCCCTCGGGGCGGACACGTCCCCCGAGGCGCCCGCCGGGCCGCTGCCGGACGAGGCCCCCGGGGAGGGCGGCGTGGCGGAGCTGGAGCTCAAGCCCGCCCTCGAGGCCGTGCTGATGGTCGTGGACGAGCCGGCCACGGAGGAACACCTGGCGAAGGTGCTGGGACGCCGCCGCCGCCAGGTCTCGGACGCCCTCCGCGAGCTGGCCGACGAGTACGACCGGGAGCGGCGCGGCTTCGAGCTGCGTCTCGTCGCGGAGGGCTGGCGCTTCTACACGCGCCCCGAATTCGCCGAAGCCGTCGAGAACTTCGTGCTCGACGGGCAGCAGGCGCGCCTCACGCAGGCCGCGCTGGAGACGCTCGCCGTGGTCGCGTACCGCCAGCCTGTGAGCCGCTCACGCGTCTCCGCGGTGCGCGGAGTCAACTGCGACGGCGTGATGCGTACGCTCCTGCAGAGGGGCCTGGTGGAGGAGGCGGGCGCGGAACCCGAGACAGGTGCGATCCTGTACAGGACGACGCATTACTTTCTGGAGCGGCTGGGCCTTCGCGGCCTCGACGAACTTCCGGAACTGGCGCCCTTCCTCCCCGAGGCCGAGGCCGTCGAGGGGGACTCCCAGGAAGGCATGCCGTCGTTCGACGTAGACGACAGCGGCGACGAAGTCCTTGACAGAACGCAGACGGATCATTGATGCGAAGCAGCGGCAGCAGCACCGGCGGAAACCGACAGAACAGGGGCGGGGGCAAGAAGCCGTCCCCCCGCGCAGCCGGAGGGGGCGCAGGGAAGCAGCAGCGGGCGGGACGCCCGCGGCCGGAGGAGCGCCGCTACGGCAAGGGCGAGGGGCAGGCGGGCGGCGGCCCGCGCTCGGCGGGGGCCCGGCCTGACGGCCGCGGCCAGCGTGCCGGGCAGGGCGGCGGCGCCAAGGGCGCCGCGAAGAGCTCGGCGGGGAAGCCCCCGAAGGGCGGCCCCAAGGGCCCCAAGGCGGGCGGGGGCAAGTCCTCGGCGGGCGGCCCGAAGGGCTCGGCGGCCAGGGGCGTCGCGGCGAGGAACGCCGCAAAGAGCGGTCCCGGGAAGGTGACGAAGTCGGGCGCCCCGAAGGCCCGTGCGCGCAACGCCTCCGCGCCCGCACGGCCGCGGGAGTACGACGCCCAGATCGAGGCCCGCAACCGCGCCCGGCACAGCAAGCCGGCGGTGAAGCTCCCGAAGACCTTCGGAGACCAGGAGGGTGAGCGGCTGCAGAAGGTGCTCGCCCGCGCCGGCATGGGCTCCCGGCGCGCCTGCGAGGACCTGATCGAGCAGGGCCGCGTCGAGGTCAACGGCTCGGTCGTCGTGGAGCAGGGCGTCCGCGTCGAGCCGGACAAGGACGAGATCAAGGTCGACGGTCTGACCATCGCGTCCCAGTCCCACGTGTTCTTCGCGCTCAACAAGCCCGCAGGTGTCGTCGCCTCGATGGAGGACCCGGAAGGGCGCCAGTGCCTCGGCGACTACGTGCAGAACCGGGAGACGCGCCTCTTCCACGTCGGCCGGCTCGACACGGAGACGGAGGGCCTGATCCTGCTCACCAACCACGGTGAGCTGGCCCACCGGCTGACCCACCCCCGGTACGGGGTGAAGAAGACCTACCTCGCCGCGATACAGGGGCCGCTCCCGCGGGACCTGGGCAAGCGCCTGAAGGACGGCATCAAGCTCGACGACGGCTACGCGCGGGCCGACCACTTCAAGGTCGTCGAGAACACCGGCAAGAACTACCTCGTCGAGGTCTCCCTGCACGAGGGGCGCAAGCACATCGTGCGCCGCATGCTGTCGGAGGCGGGGTTCCCGGTCGACAAGCTCGTCCGCACCCGCTTCGGGCCCATCGCGCTGGGCGACCAGAAGTCCGGATGGCTGCGCCGCATGACGAACACCGAGGTCGGCATGTTGATGGACGAGGTCGGCCTCTGACCCTTCGGTCGTGACGGGCGTGGGGGCCGGCCGGCCCCCACGCCCCGGGCCGGACGCCCGTCCCCGCCGGTCACGGCCGTCTCACTTCTCGGTCCGCCGGTACGCGCCCGCCGCGGACGGACCTACGCTGGACCGGGCAGCAGCACGGCGGACAAGGAGCGGAGCGGGCACGTGGCGGTACGAGCGGTGCGGGGAGCCGTCCAGCTGGAGCGGGACGAGGCCGGGCACATGCACGAGCAGGTCTCGGCGCTGATGACGAGCGTCCTGGAGCGCAACGGCCTCACCCCGGAGGACCTGATAAGCGTCTGGTTCACGGCCACCCCCGACCTGCACAGCGACTTCCCCGCGGCGGCCGCCCGCAAGATCGGCATCACCGACGTGCCGCTCATCTGCGCCCAGGAACTGGACGTCGCGGGTGCCATGCCGCGCGTGGTGCGCGTGCTGGCCCACATCGAGTCGGATCTCCCCAGGTCCGAGGTCAACCACGTGTACCTCGGCGCCGCCGCCGCTCTCCGCAAGGACATCGCCCAGTAATGCGTACCGCCCTCGTCGTCGGCACGGGCCTCATCGGCACCTCAGCGGCGCTCGCCATGACGGCGCGCGGCGTGCGGGTGCATCTGCGGGACACCGATCCGCAGCGGATCCGTACCGCGGCGTCCCTCGGAGCCGGCACGGACGCCGAACCGGACGGCCCCGTCGACCTCGCGGTGGTGGCGGTACCGCCCGCCCACGTGGCGCGCGTCGTCGCGGACGTGCAGCGCCTCGGCCTGGCGCGCGGCTGCATCGACGTGGCCAGCGTGAAGGGCGGCCCCCGCCGTGAGCTGCGCGAACTCGGCGGCGATCCCGTCGCCTACCTGGGCAGCCACCCCATGTCGGGCCGCGAGCAGAACGGGCCGCTCGCCGCCACCGCGGACCTCTTCGAGGGCCGGCCCTGGGTGCTCACGCCGACACCCGAGACCGACACCGAGGTGCTGAACCTCGCGCTCGAACTGATCGCGCTGTGCGGCGCGGTACCCGTGGTCATGGACGCCGACGCCCACGACCGCGCCGTCGCTCTCGTCTCGCACACCCCGCAGCTGCTCTCCAGCATGATCGCGGCCCGCCTGGAGTCCGCGGACGAGACGGCGGTGCGCCTGTGCGGGCAGGGCATCCGGGACGTCACGCGCATCGCGGCGTCCGACCCGGGGATGTGGGTGGAGATCCTCGCCGCCAACCCGGGGCCCGTCGCCGACGTCCTCGCCGCCGTCGCCGGTGACCTGGACGAGGCGGTACGGGCGCTGCGCGCGCTCGACTCCGCGGACGAGGAGAAGCGGGGCTCAGGCGCCGCCGGTATCGAGGACGTGCTGCGCCGGGGCAACGCCGGCAGGGCCCGCGTCCCGGGCAAGCACGGCCAGGCGCCCGCGGTCTACCGGACGGTGGCGGTGCTCATCAGCGACCGCCCGGGCGAGCTGGCCCGTATCTTCGCGGACGCCGGCGCCGCCGGCGTCAACATCGAGGACGTACGGATCGAGCACGCCACCGGCCAGCAGGCCGGCCACGTCCAGCTCATGGTGGAGCCGGGCGCCGCCGCGGCGCTGGAGTCGGCGCTGCGTGAGCGCGGCTGGTCGATGCGACACCTGTGAGGTTCACACCGGCAGAACTGGGCGGTCCCCGCAGCCGGTAGCCTTGGCCCGTGGCCGTTCGGCCTGCCCGCCCTGCCCGTGTAGAGAAAGGTCCTCCACAGCGTGTCTGCAGTGATTGTCGCCATCGACGGCCCCTCCGGCACGGGCAAGTCCAGCACCTCGAAGGCGGTGGCATCGGCGCTGGGCCTGAGCTACCTGGACACCGGGGCCCAGTACCGCGCCATCACGTGGTGGATGCTGACCAACGGCGTTCCCGTCGGCGACGCGGAGGCGGTGGCGGCCGCTTCCGGCAAGCCCGTGATCGTCTCCGGGACCGACCCGGCGGCGCCCGCCATCTCCGTGGACGGCGCGGACGCCTCGGGGCCGATCCGCACGCAGGAGGTCACCGCCGCGGTCAGCGCCGTCAGCGCGGTGCCCGAGGTGCGCGCCCGCATCACCGATCTGCAGCGGTCCATCGCGGCCGGAGCGGTGGGCGGCATCGTCGTCGAGGGCCGGGACATCGGCACCACGGTCCTTCCTGACGCCGACCTGAAGGTCTTCCTCACCGCCTCGCCGGAGGCCCGCGCCTCCCGCCGCAGCGGCGAGCTGAAGGGCAAGGAGGCCTCCGACGTCTCCACCACCCGCGAAGCGCTGATCAAGCGGGACCAGGCCGACTCCAGCCGCAAGACGTCCCCGCTGAAGAAGGCGGACGACGCCGTCGAGGTGGACACCACGGAGCTGTCCCTCGAACAGGTCGTCGAGTGCGTGGTGACGCTCGTCGAGAAGGCGGCGGCGGAGAAGTCCCGCGGAGCCGGCACGGCCGCCGCGGCCACGGCGAACGAGAAGGCGGGGCAGATCTCCAAGTGACGTCCACCGGGGGAGCACCCGGTGCGCGGGGGGCCGCGACGGGGCGCCGCATCGGCCTCGGCCTGATGCACGGCCTGTGGCGTCCCCGCGTGCTCGGTGCGCGGCGAGTGCCCGCGAGCGGTCCGGTGATCCTCGCCGTCAACCACTCGCACATCATCGACGGACCGATGCTGATGGGCATCGCGCCCCGCCCCGTCCACTTCCTCATCAAGCGGGAGGCGTTCGTGGGCCCGCTCGGCCCGTTCCTGCGGGGCATCGGGCAGATCGAGGTCGACCGCAGCTCGGCCGACCGCGCCGCGATCCACCGGGCGCTGGCCGTGCTGGAGGGCGGCGGGGTGCTGGGGATATTCCCCGAAGGGACCCGCGGCGAGGGCGACTTCGCCTCGCTGCGCTCGGGGCTCGCCTACTTCGCCGTACGCTCCGGCGCGCCCGTCGTCCCGGTGGCGGTGCTGGGCAGCAACGACCGCCCGGGCAGGCTCGTCAGGGCGCTTCCCGCGCTGCGCAGCCGGGTCGACGTGGTCTTCGGCGACCCCTTCGAAGCGGGCGACGGCAGCGGGCGCCGTACCCGCAAGGCGCTCGACGAGGCCACTTCGCGAATCCAGCGCAGACTGACGGACCACCTGGCGGACGCGCGGCGGCAGACGGGACGCTGAGCACGCCCCGGCACCCGCGGGGCGCCCCGCAGCACCACGGACCGCACGCCCGGAGCGGACGGCCCGGCACACTTGCAGCAGCGAGCCGCCCGGAGACCTCCGGGCGGACGCGGACCACCTGATCAGGAACGACGAGGACGAGACGGCATGAACGACCAGAACCAGCACGGCGACGAGCCCGCGCACGAGCACGGTGAGCTCGGCGACGCCGAGTTCGCCCAGTTCATGGAGCTCGCCGCGGAAGAGGGCTTCGAAGCCGAAGAGGTCGAGGGGGCCCTGGAGGAGGCCTCGCACGGGCCGCTGCCGGTGCTCGCCGTCGTCGGACGCCCCAACGTCGGCAAGTCGACTCTGGTGAACCGCATCCTCGGCCGGCGCCAGGCCGTCGTCGAGGACCGCCCGGGCGTGACCCGGGACCGCGTCACCTACGAGGCCGAGTGGGCGGGCCGCCGCTTCAAGGTCGTCGACACCGGCGGCTGGGAGCAGGACGTGCTCGGGATGGAGGCGTCGGTGGCGGCGCAGGCCGAGTTCGCCGTGGAGGCCGCCGACGCGGTCGTCTTCGTGGTGGACGCCCAGGTCGGGGCCACGGACACCGACGAGGCCGTCGTGCGGATGCTGCGCAAGGCCGGCAAGCCGGTCGTGCTCTGCGCCAACAAGGTCGACGGTCCGACGGGCGAGGCCGACGCCGCCTACCTGTGGGGCCTCGGCCTCGGCGAACCGCACCCCGTCTCCGCCCTCCACGGGCGCGGTACGGGCGACCTTCTCGACGTGGTCCTCGACACCCTGCCGGAGGCCCCTGAGCAGACCTTCGGTGCCGGCGGGGTCGGCGGCCCGAGGCGCGTGGCGCTCATCGGGCGTCCCAACGTCGGCAAGTCCTCGCTGCTGAACAAGGTGGCGAAGGAGGACCGCGTCGTCGTCAACGAGGAGGCGGGCACCACGCGGGACCCGGTCGACGAGCTCATCGAACTCGCCGGCCGCACTTGGATGTTCGTCGACACCGCGGGCATCCGCCGCCGCGTGCACCTCCAGGAGGGCGCCGACTACTACGCCTCGCTGCGCACGACGGCCGCCCTGGAGAAGGCCGAGGTCGCGGTCGTTCTGATCGATGTGACGGAGTCGATCAGCGTTCAGGACCTGCGCATCATCACCATGGCCGTGGAGGCCGGACGCGCACTCGTCATCGCCTACAACAAGTGGGACAACCTCGACGACGAGCGCCGCTTCTACCTGGAGCGGGAGATCGAGAGGGACCTCGTCCAGGTGCGCTGGGCGCCGAGGGTGAACATCTCGGCCCGTACGGGACGGCACATGGAGAAGCTCGTACCTGCCATCGAGACGGCGCTCGAAGGGTGGGAGACCCGCGTCCCCACCGGGAAGCTCAACTCCTTCCTCGGCGAGATCGTCGCGGCGAACCCGCACCCGGTGCGGGGCGGCAAGCAGCCCCGCATCCTCTTCGGCACGCAGGCCGGGATCAGGCCGCCGCGGTTCGTGCTGTTCGCCTCGGGGTTCCTGGAGGCGGGCTACCGGCGCTTCATCGAGCGGCGGCTGCGCGAGGAGTTCGGCTTCGAGGGGACGCCCGTGCACATGTCGGTGCGGGTGCGTGAGAAGCGCGGCAAGAAGAAGTAGCCGGCCTTCGCGGGCCGGGCGGCGCCGCACCCGCTGCGGTGTGCGGCGCCCGGGCGACGGTGTCGGTGCCGTCGCCGTCGTTCAGTGTCCGTACGTGCGTCCGTTCTGCTGCCCTGGGGGCAGTGCGGCGGGCTTGCCGCCGGTGCGCTTCGGAAGCAGTTCGTGCGGCCACTCGCCACCGCGCCAGCTCCCGCCGCCCAGCTGGCCGGCCGCCGTGCCGTGCGTCAGGCCGAAGCCCTCGAACCGCAGCTCCTCCTCGCCGGAGCGGTCGCCGGGGAGCGTACGGAAGAGCCTGCTGTACTCGGCGTACAGGGCGTCGTAGATGGGTGTGCCGGAGCCGGGCGAGGGGGATTCGCGGCTGTGGCGCATACCGGGGATGAGTCCCTGGTCGCGGTACGGGCGGTGGGCTCTGGAAGGTTCGTAAGGCTGCACGTCTGGCCAAACGACCGCGCCGCCCGGCGGATGCGGGGCGGCGCGGCGAATGACCTGTTCGCAGGGGTGGGTCAGGGGCGTACGTGCGAACGGCACGCCCTGGCGAGCCTGCTCCCGCGGGGTACGCCCGGGGTCTCCCGAGGCCCGGCGGACCGCGGGAGGCTGTCAGCCCTGCAGAGGCATCGTGGCCGCGACCAGCACTCCTCGTGCCGCGGCCTGGACCAGGGCCTCCCGCAGCAGGTCCTCGCGGGGCTGGTGGCCGATGGAGCCGGTGGGGGCGGCGTAGACGAGCACCGTCCCGTTCCTGTTGGCGGACTCCCGCCACTCCTCGGTGACGGGCAGCGCCTGGTGCGCCTGCCACCAGGCGGTGGGCTGGCCGGTTCCGCCGGAGGGCGGCTGGAGGATGGCGTGGAGCTGGCCCATGGCGACCAGTACGGACCAGCCGGACACGGGCGCCGGCGGCTCCCCGAGGCCGGTGACGTGCTGGAAGCCCTGCTCGGCGAGGAGCGGCAGGAAGTCGTCGCCGGGGCCGCTCGTGCCGGGGCGCGCGATGCGGGACGTCGGCTCGACGACGACGGCGGCGTGGACGGTCCGCTCGATCAGGACCTGCCCGCAGGTGACGCTCAGCACCGCACGCTCCGGGGACGGACGCCCCGGTGCGGCGGGGAACGCGGGAGAACCGGGAGAGGCGGGCCGGGGCACCGCGCCGGCGCCGGCCGTGCCTCCGGGCGTCCCGTACGCGTCGGGGGCCTGCCGGCCGGGGTGGCCGGAAGGTGCCGCGGCGTACCCGGCAGGGGCCGGGACGCCCTCCTGGTAGCCGTAGCCGCCGCCGTACCCGTCCCGGTAGCCGTCCCCGTAGTGCGTGGCCTGGCCGGGGACGCTTCCGAACTGCTGGCCGGGACCGGGTGCGCTCCCGAAGCCCTGGCCGGGGCCGGGCGCGTAGCCGTAGCCTCCGCCGTGGCCCGCCGCCGGATCGGCGCCGTAGCCGTACCCCGGGTCCGCGGCGGCGGCGCCCGCGGTGCCTGCGGCCCCGGCCTCGGCGGTGATCGTGCGGACCGCTCCCTGCACCTGCTCCTCCGAGACCTTCACCACCTGCGAGGGGATGCACGCGGCGTGCGCGAAGGCGAGGACGGCGGTCTCCTCGCCCACGAACAGCACGGCGGTGGTGGGCATGCGACCGGTGTCGCCGGGAGTGCGGCACGAGGTGCAGTCGTAGGCGCCCGGGGCGTTCTCGCCGGCGAGCAGCCTGTCGGCTTCATCGTCGCCGATCTCGGCGCGTACGTCGTCGCTGACATCGAGCAAGGGGGACACAGGGGCTCCTGGCGTTCGGTTCTTGTCCCATGGACAACGGGAGAGCCGTGGTCGCGGTCACGCGCGGGGGACGACCGGAATGCGCGGGGGAGGGCGCCGTGCCCTGCTGCTGGGAGTGGTCAACCGATGTAGTGGGCAGGCAAGTTCCAGAATCTTCTTCACAATTTCGGAACTGTTCTGGGACAAGTCCGTGATAGCGCCCAACCATCACCCTCCCTACCCGGTCTAGCCATCGGAAGGCGGGCAGTAGGGGACTGACCGCGACGAACGCGTGGGGGGCGGGCAAAATGCACATCGCGTTTCTGATCAACAGCGGCTACGGGATGGGCGGGACGATCCGCACCACGTACAACCTGGCGTCGAAGCTGGCGGAGCAGCACGACGTCGAGGTCGTCTCCGTCTTCCGGTACAGGGACCGGCCGTTCTTCGACCCGGGGCCCGGAGTCCGGCTGCGCTCGCTCGTCGACATGCGGCGGCACAGCCCGCACCACGCGAGAGACGATCCTCAACACGCCCTTCCGGCCCGCGTGTTCCCGGACTGCGACGGCCGTCATCCGCAGTACAGCGCCCTCACCGACCGCCGCATCGGCGAGTACCTGGCGGCCACGGAGGCGGACGTCGTCATCGGCACCCGCCCCGGGCTCAACGCCCACATAGCGCGCCAGACGCGCCGCGGGCCCGCCCGGCTGGGCCAGGAGCACCTCACGCTGGCGACGCACTCGGCGCGCATGAAGCTGATGCTGCGCGACACCTACCCGCGCCTCGACGCGATCACGACGGTGACCGAGGCCGACGCCCGCGACTACCGCCGCATCCTCCGCCTGCCGGGTGTCCGCGTCGAGGCGCTGCCCAACAGCGTCCCCGCGCCGCACGTCAGCCCGGCGGACAGCAGCGGCAAGTGGGTCGTCGCCGCGGGACGGCTGGCCCCGGCCAAGCGGTACGACGTGCTGATACGCGCCTTCGCGGGCGTCGTCGCGGAACGCCCCGACTGGGGTCTGAGGATCTACGGCAACGGCCGGGAACGGGACAGGCTGCGCGCCCTCATCGACGAACTCGGCCTGTACAACCACGTGTTCCTGATGGGGCCCGCGCACCCCATCGAGGCCGAATGGGCCAAGGGGGCCATAGGGGCCGTCACTTCGAGCCTGGAGTCGTTCGGCATGACCATCGTCGAGGCCATGCGGTGCGGCCTCCCCGTCGTGGCGACCGACTGCCCGCACGGCCCCGGCGAGATCATCCGCGACGGGTCCGACGGGCTGCTCGTACCGACGGGCGACGTCGGGGCCGTCACCGGCGCCCTGCTGCGTCTGATGAACGACGACGCTCTCAGGCAGCGCATGGGACGGGCCGCACTCGCCGCGTCCGCGCGCTTCGACCCCGCGTACGTCGCCGCGCGTTACGAGGACCTTCTGACGCAGCTGGTCAACCGCCGCGGAGCCACGGTCCACAGAGCGCGCGCCGCGCTGCTGGGCGGGGCGTACGCGGCCAAGGACGCGCTGTGCGCCCGACGCATCGCACTGCAGGGAGGACAGGCATGACCACCCGCGCCACCGGGACACCGACAGCGGCCGCATACCGGGGAGAGCCGGCGGGCGCCGCGCCGGCCGCACAGGTGCGCCCCCCGGTGGACCCTCCGCCGCACTCGCCGAAGCCCAAGTCCCGGCGTCCGCACGCCGATTGCACGGCGGACACCGCCGGGGGGATCACCATCGACGTGCGCCTTTCCGAGGGGCAGGCGGCAACCTCCGGCATGGCGCGAGCGGTGGAGGGCGGCGCCGCGCTGCTCCTGAGACGCCGCGGCGGGGGAGAGGGACCGGACGACACCGCCCGGCTGCCGCTCGGCCCCACCGGGACGGAGGGCGTGATGCGCGCCGTGCTGCCGAGCATCATGACGCTGCCCGAGGGCCGTTGGGACGCCTTCCTCGCCGTCGCCGAAGCGGAACCGCAGCGTCTGCTCTCCGGGCTGAACGACCTGCGTTCACTCGTGGACCGCGTGCCGCGGCAGGGACGTACCTGGCTGGGCGTGCGCATCCCCTACGCCACCAAGTACGGGAACCTCACGGTGCGTTCGTGGCTGCGCTGGCCGCACGCGGAGGCGGGGCAGCTGCACGTCGAGGACGGCCGGATGCGCCTGCGCGGGGTGCTCTTCGGCGCGCCGCTCGGCGGCGCCGCCCGGATCGAGGCACGGCCCCGTGACGGGGGACCGGCGGTATGCAGTCCGGCGGCCCGGGAGGTGCGTGCACCGGGCCGTTCCGGGGGACGGGCCGCCTGGCAGGCCGGAGCCGAGCCGGATGCGGCGACGGGCTTCACGGCCGAGCTGCCGTTCGCCGCGCTCGCGCCCGGGCACCGGGTGTGGGACCTGTGGCTGCGTCCGGAGGAGGGCGCCGAACCGGTCCGGATCGCCCGGATTCTCGACGACGTCCACGACAAGGGGCAGATCTTCAGCTATCCGCCGCAGCGCGTTACCGATGCCGGGGGAGTCCGGACGGTGCGGCCGTACTACACGCTCGACAACGACCTTTCCCTAAGGGTTTGCCTTTCGGATGCGTAGAAGCGGTGAAGCGGGCAACTCGGAGCCACGGAGGTGTCGTTCACATGGTTCCTATTCTGCTCGTACTGCTGTTGGCCCTGCTCCTCTTCGGGGCGGGCTTCGCGTTGAAGGCCCTGTGGTGGATCGCGGTGGCGGTACTCGTGATCTGGTTGCTCGGCTTCCTGCTGCGCACCACCAATGCGGGCGGAGGCAAGGCGCGCTGGTATCGCTGGTAGACGGCGATCGTTCCGCAGCGGAAGGCAAGTGACCGCCGGCGGAGCACTCTTGCAGCGGACAGGGCAGGGGCCCGGCCATCGGCCGGGCCCCTGCGGACCGTAGCTGTCCGCAAGCGGTGGCAGACTCGGCAGCATGGTCGAGACCTCGGCACGGCTGCTGCGGCTGCTGTCCCTGCTGCAATCCACTCGCGAATGGTCCGGCGCCGAACTGGCCGCCCGCCTGGGAGTCACGCCGCGCACCGTGCGCAGGGACGTGGACAGGCTGCGCGGCCTCGGCTACCCGGTGCACTCCACCACGGGCACGGCCGGCGGCTACCAGCTCGGCGCGGGCGCCCAGTTGCCTCCGCTGCTGCTCGACGACGAGGAGGCCGTCGCCGTCGCCGTCGGCCTGCGCACGGCGGCGAACGGCGGAGTGCAGGGCATCGAGGAGTCCTCGGAACGGGCCCTGGCGAAGCTTGAGCAGGTGCTGCCGCACCGGCTGCGGCGGAGGGTGAGCGCCCTCAACGCCTACACCGTGCCCATGCTGCCGACGCACCGGGCCCCGTCCGTGGAGGCGTCGGTCATCACGGAGCTCGCCCACTCCTGCCGCGATCACCAGCAGCTCCGGTTCGCCTACGAGGCGCACGACGGCACGGCCACGCGGCGTGTCGCGGAGCCCCACCGCCTGGTGAGCACCTACCGGCGCTGGTACCTCGTGGCCTGGGACGTGGACCGCGCCGACTGGCGCACCTTCCGCGTCGACCGCATCACGCTCACCCCGCCCCACGGTCCCCGCTTCACGCCCCGCACGCCTCCGGCGGAGGACCTCGCCGCCTGGGTCTCGGAGGGCGTCTCCGTACGGGCCTATCCCGCTCAGGCCGAGGTGCTGCTGCGCGTGCCGGTCGAGCGGGCCGCCGAGGTCGTCTCCCGCTCCTGGGGGACCCTGGAGGCGGTGGACGGGGAGAGCTGCCTCTTCCGTACGGCGGGGCCTTCGCTGGAAGTGCTCCTCCCCTACATCCTCATGCTCGGCTTCGACTTCGAAGTGCGGGAACCGGCAGAGCTGTTGCCGCTGGTCGAGACCCTGCGGGACCGGCTGGACAGGGCCCGGGGCGGAAACTGACGGACCGGAAGTCCGGGTTTCGCTTCCGACTTCCGTATCGGCGCTTGTCGCACTGGCGGTCGCATGGTCACGACTTCAAGTGACGGTAATCGCATGATCGGTCACTCGCCGCGACTTCCCTTCGAGTCGAAGCGCGCGTCCCGTCCGTTCCCGGAAAGCGTTCGCGTGCGAGCCCGAACCCTATTTCCATGGCCGCACGACGGCTTCGCACGAAGAGTCACCGCCGAAGTAATCCGGCTGCCGTGCAAGGTTTCTGACGGAGCGTCCGCAAAGGAATTCGGTAAGGAAAAGGACGCCTCCTGTGCGCGGGAATTCCAGTCGGCGTACATGCCCCGTACGAGTGACACCGGGAAGGCCGGAGTCTCCGTCGGCCACTGTGACAAGAGTGTGACGAGGTGACGATACGTCCCGTACCTCCGGCGGTACGGTTGCGTCATGGCACCGGAATCCACCCCCCAGGGCACACCGCAGGACGAGCCGGAGAGCTACGTCGGACTCTCCGCTTCCGAGGCCGAGGAGCGCGCCTACGCACGCGGCTGGACCACCGTGCGGTCGCTCCCCCCGGACGCGATCATCACCATGGAGTACCTCAGCGGACGGCTCAACTTCTCCGTCGCGAAGGACACCGGGACAGTGGTGCGCTGCTGGCCGGGCTGAGCCCGCGCCGGCCCCGCTGCGCACACGCGTGTGGCCCCGGAACCCTCAAGGGCTCCGGGGCCACACGCGTGCGGTGGTGCGGGGCCTTATCGGCCTCCCGGCCGGGCCCGGGCGGGCTCCCCGTTCCTCCGCCCTCTTCGGCTGCCGCCGATCCGCGAGGCGCCCGTAGGGGGCTCGGTCACTTGCCGCGCGGCCCCAGAGGCGCCGGGCGGGGCTGCGAGCGGTCCCCGTACGGGCGCCGGGGACCCGCGGGCGGCTGCGGCGTGACGGGCGCCCGCTCCGTGCGCAGCGGATGCTGCCGCCCGGGAGCGTGGTGCAGCCGGGCCGCTCCCATTCCCGTGCCCGGGGAGGACGGAGCCGGGGCACGGCCCCCGACGACGGCGGTGTCGCCGTGCTGCGCCTCCTCCGCCGTCATCTCCTCGGCAGGGCGTGCCCTGCCGGACGGCAGCAGAGGCTGCCGCGTGACGGGGGAGAGCGGCGAGGGGGCCAGGCCGGGGATCCGCGAGGTGCTCCTGCGGTCCCGCCAGGCGAGGATGTGGTCCTCGGCGGTGGCGATGGCCGGCTCCGCCCAGGGCAGCGCCAGCAGGATCAGAAGCCCCGCGGCCCAGCCGAGCAGCACGTCGCTCACCCAGTGCGTACCGAGATAGGCGGTCGTCGCGCCGACTCCGAGAGCGAAGAACGCGGCGACCACGGACAGCACGCGGCGGGCGCGCGGCGTAGTGGCGAGATAGGCGAGGATGCCCCAGGTCACGACGGCGTTCGCCGTGTGACCCGAGGGGAATATGTCGCCGCCGGCGAAGAGTTCGGCCGATCCGACGGAGGTCGCGTAGTGCGGGCCGAGCCTGCCCAGGCCGATTTTCACGGCCCCCACGGTGATGTTGAGGGCCAGCAGGGACGTCCCGAGCACGAGAAGCGGCCGCAGGGTGCGCTGACGCCAGGAGCGCCAGCCGAGCCAGGCGGCGACCAGCACGGCCGTGGGGCCGCGCTGGCCGAGCACGACGAAGTAGTCCAGGAATGCGTGCATTTCGGGCCACTGCTTGTACGGCCGGAAGAGCATGACCTGCCAGTCCAGCCGCACCAGATCCGTGCTGAACAGGACGGCTATGACAATCACCGCATAGAGCCCCGTTGTCGCGCCGAACAACAGCTTGCGGGTCCGGCTCATCCGCGGGACGCCGCTGGTGCTCGGTCGCTCGGGCTCCTGTTCCAGCCGGGCGAGTAGTCGGTCGATACGCACCCAATCGACGTTACAACGGCTCTGAGAGATGCCTGTACACGTCAGGGGGTTCGTGATGACGATGTGATGTGGAGTGTGTCTCATGGCGGTGTTTGGGGCTGTGAATTCCCGTGGCTTATCCAGGGTTTAACCCGTGCATTACGGATGCTCCTCAGCGCCTTCCGGCGCTCCTGGGGCGAATTTCTGTTCACCGTCGGTTGTCAGGGAATTCCGCCGTCCTTTTCCCCTCGTGTTCCCCTTCCGCGCATGCCAGTTGACGCCGCGACGGGCGGCGGTGCTCCGGCGCGCGCGGCTGCGAGCGGGCGTGTGCCCGCTGTGCGCTGGTGACATGCGCCACGCGGTCGTCCGGCAGACTCGCGTACCCTGACGGCCACTCGCCCTAGTTGCTCCGGGCTCGACGACGTCCGTCTCCGCCGCGGCGGACAGAGGCGTCGCACCGCCGCCCGGCGCCGCCCCCACCGCCCAGGGCGAGCGCGAGAGGAGGTGCGCAGATGTCCGGGACGACCACAGCCGGAGCCGAAGGGCCCAAGGCGAACGCTTCCGTGCACGGGGCGGGACGCCCTGCCTCCGCCGCCGCGTCAGGTGCGAACCGCTGGGTCGTTCTCGTCGTCCTGTGCACCAGCCTGCTGCTGGTCGCCATCGACGCCACCGTGCTGCACGTCGCCGTACCGGCTGTCTCCGGCGAGCTGCGGCCCGGCTCCGTCGAGCTGCTGTGGATCGTGGACACCTATCCGCTCGTCTGCGCCTCGCTGCTCATCCTCTTCGGCACGCTCGGCGACCGGATCGGACGGCGCCGTGTGCTGCTCTTCGGCTACGCGCTGTTCGCGGTGGCCTCCGCCGTGGCCGCCTACGCGCAGACACCGGACATGCTCATAGCGGCGCGGGCCCTGCTCGGCGTCGGCGGCGCGATGATCATGCCCGCCACGCTCTCGATACTGCGCCAGGTCTTCCCCGACCGGCGCGAGCGTGCGCTCGCCATCGGCATCTGGAGCGCCGTGGCCGCGGTCGGCGCGGCGGTCGGACCGCTGGTGGGCGGTGCGCTGCTGGAGCACTTCTGGTGGGGCTCGGTCTTCATCATCAACATCCCGCTGATGGCCGCCAGCCTGCCCGTCGGCCGCTGGCTGCTCCCGGAGTCCACGGGCAGCCGCGAGGGCCCCTGGGACGTGCTCGGGGCGGTGATGGCCGCGGGGGGCCTCTTCGGCGTCATCCTCGGGGTCAAGGAAGCGGGCAGCGGCGACCCGTTCTCGCCCCAGGCGGCCGTCCCCCTCCTGGCGGGCTCGGCGCTCCTCGCGCTCTTCGTCCGCCGCCAGCGCCGGCGCCCCTACCCGCTCATCGACGTACGCGCAGTGGCGCGACGGGCCTTCGGTACGGCGGTCGGCTGCATCGTCCTCACCGTCCTCGCGCTGGTCGGGCTCGCCCTGATCGCCGCGCAGTACCTCCAGCTGGTCCTCGGCCTCTCGCCGCTGGAGACCGGGCTGCGGCTGCTGCCCCTCTCGCTGGCGGCCATCGCCGCCGGCCTCGCCGGATCGCGACTGCTGGGCTTGCTGGGACCGCGCACCATGGTCGGGCTCGGCTTCGTCCTCACCGCGCTCGCGGTGCTCGTGCTGACGGGCGTCGGCCAGGAGGACCGGCCCGCGCTGCTCATCGGCGGGTTCGTGCTGCTCGGCTTCGGCCTGGAGACCACGCTCTTCGGCTGCTACGAGTCCATGCTCAGCGAGGCCCCGGCCTCCACCGCGGGCGGTGCGGCCGCGATCGGCGAGACGGCGTACCAGCTCGGGGCGGGCATGGGCATCGCTGTGCTCGGGACCGTGATGAACGCCGCGTACGCCCCCGGTGTGCGCGATGTGCCGGGCGTCTCCGAGGCGGCCGGAGCCGGTGCCGGGCACTCGCTCGGCGAGGCGTACGGCATCGCGGCCCGGCTGGGAGGACCCGACGGCGAGGCGCTCCGCTCGGCCGCGCGCGAGGCGTTCGTGCACGGCATGCACGTCACACTGGCCGTCAGCGCGGTCCTGCTGCTCCTCGGCGCGCTCGCGGCCCTCAGGCTGCCGCGCTCGATGGAGCCCGGGCGGGACGAGGCGCAGCACGACGGCGCGGAGGCCGCCTCGGCGGAGGCGGGGGCCGCGGAGCTCGGCTCGGCCGCAGACGCGAAGACCGCAGACGCGAGCCCCGCAGACGGGATGACCGCAGGCGTGGAAGGCGGGACGGACCGCGCTGCGGCCGACGGGACGGACCAGGGGCCCAAGCGCGGGAGCGCGGCGAAGGAAGAGCGTGCGGCGGGCGCCGCGCGGGGCGGGCAGGAGGCTGCCGGCGAGCGCGGTACGGCGGCGGGGAGGCTGCCGAGGCAGCCGGACCGCGGCCGCGGCGAGTCGTCCCGGGCGCCGGGCGCGCCGCGCTCCGCCGCTGACGAAGCCCTGCTGCCGAGCGCCGGTACCCGGCCGTAGCGACTGTCTGGGGCAGCGGCCTCCGGGCCGCCCCCGCGTGACCGCCGGCTCGGCTGTGCCGTGGCCGGCGACGCGGGGGTCAGCTCTGGTTGAAGAAGCCGCCTTCGGCGGCGCGGCGGCTCTCTCCCCCGACGATCTTGTAGTCGTCGGGAGTCAGCAGGAACACGCGCGTCGCCACTCTTTCGATGGACCCGCGCAGCCCGAAGGTGAGCCCGGCGGCGAAGTCCACGACGCGCTTGGCGTCGGCGGACTCCATCATCGTGAGGTTGATGATGACGGGCACGCCGTCGCGGAAGAGTTCGCCGATGCCGCGGGCGTCGCGGAACCCGTCGGGCGTGACCGTGGCGATACGGGTGCCCTGGTCCTGCGCGGCCTCGGCGGTCACCCTGACCCGCGGATCCGTCACCCACGGCTCCCGCGCGGCGTCCCCGGGCTCCGGCCCCTCGGCGTAATCGTCGTCGTAGTAACGCATTTCGCTGTCGTCGACGAGGCCCAGCCAGGCACTCGCCTTGCGCACCGATCCCATGGACGCCTCCTCTCCTCTGCGCGGTCGTCCGCATTGCCATCGAGCGGCTCCGCCGCGGATCCGCATCCCTATCGTCGTCCATGATGCGGATGTTGCGCCAAGCGGATACCTGCCCAGAACGGGATTCGTGACGGTACTGGTGCAGAACATATGGCGCTCGGTCAGGGAAACAGTGGGGCCCGCGTGGTGACGGCGTGCAAGTTTCGCGGCCTGCGAGGTGCGGACCGGGTCGGTTTCGAGTCCGGGCAGAAGGATGCGGGCGGCCCGCACACCATGTTGGCCTGCCGATAAAGTGATGCCGCCGCACGACGCGTGCGAAACACTGTGCGAGGGGTCAACGGGTAAGCGGGGGAACGTTGTTCGGAATCATACGGCCGTGCAGCCATCGGCTGATCGGTCATCTGAAGACGGAGTGGATGGCGCACCTCTGCGGGCTCTGCCTCGCGCTGCGCGGGGCGAAGGGCCAGTTCAGCAGGGTGGCCACCAACTACGACGGTCTCATCGTCTCGGTGCTCGTCGACGCCCAGTCGCGGCAGCCGGGCGCCGCCGACGGCCGCCGGCGCACCGCGGGCCCGTGTCCGCTGCGCGGTATGCGCAGTGCGCCGGTCGCGCAGGGGGAGGGCGCGCGCCTGGCCGCCTCCGTCTCGCTCGTGCTCGCCTCCGCGAAGGTGCAGGACCATGTGGTGGACGGCGACGGCGTGTTGGGCCGCAGGCCGGTGGCCGCCGTGGCCCGGCGGATCGCGTCCGGCTGGGCGCGGGCGGGTGCGCGTACAGGGGCGGAGCTCGGGTTCGACACGGCGGTCCTGGTCGACGCCGTGGAGCGGCAGCAGGATGCCGAACTGGCCGTCGTACGGGGCGGATCCCTGCTGACGGTGACCGAGCCGACGGAGACGGCCACCGCGGCGGCCTTCGCGCACACCGCCGTACTGGCGGGACGCCCCGCGAACGCCGAACCCCTCGCGGAGGCGGGACGCCTCTTCGGGAGGCTCGCCCATCTCCTCGACGCCGTGGAGGACTTGGCGGCCGACGGGGAAGCGGGCCTGTGGAACCCCCTGACCGCGACGGGCACCGATCTCGCGGAGGCGCGGCGGCTGTGCGACGACGCCGTGCACGGCGTGAGGCTGGCGCTGCGTGAAGTCGACTTCGTGGACGGCGGGTTGGCGCACGTACTGCTCGCGCACGAGCTGCAGCGCTCGGTGCGGCGGGTCTTCGGCTCCGGCGCGGGCGGCTGCGCGCATCCGCCGTCCGGTGAGCAGCCGCCGGACGTCCTGCCGCCGCAGGCATCAGGAGAGCGGCCTCCCGGCCAGTCCCCGTGGATCACCCGCGACCCCACCGGTCCGCCGCCCCCGCCGCCGCGGCGCCGCGGCCTCCTCGCGGGCTGCGCGGTCTGGACGGGACTGTGCTGCACGGGCCAGGTCTGCTGCAGGGACCCGTACCACGACCCGTGGACGGGGGAGTCCCGCGAGGGCTGGTGCCACAAGTGCGACTGCTGCGACTGCGGTTGCGAGGGCTGCTCCTGCTGCGAGTGCGACGGCTGCTGCTGCGAGTGCTGCGACTGCGGCGTCTGAGACACGTGCCCTCGGTGTCGGAGACACGTGACTGCGGTGCCGGGACACGTGCCTGCGGCGTCGGAGGCACGGTGACCCCAGCTGCTGGAAGACCGCTGCCGAGGCCTCCTGTGCGGGCCGACCGGGACGTGGCGGCCGTCCGGCGGCGGTGGCCGGCAGCGAGTGGAGAAGCGTGAGAACGGAAACGGCGGAGTAGCCGCCGAAACGATTGTGAAATCCCGGTGAAGATGATTCTTCGCGGGCGGGAGTTTCACCGGAATGGCTTTCCTGATTAGCTCCGGCTTTCCGCGGTTGAAATCCCGTGAGTGGGGCCGCAATTGGGGGACGAAACAGGACAAGTCTGCATCTTGTGCCAGTTCAGGGCATGACTGCTCGTTATTGGGGCCGTGTCTTGTGCCTGTGGATCGACGCGCGTCACATTTCGACGGGTGCGACTGCCTGCGACGGGTCAATTTTTCGCGGGCAGAAGTGAAATCGGCCTTGTGTGGTGCGCTTCATTCTCGTAATACTCCTCGGTACGAGTTGGCATGGACGTGACTTCCCTGCCCGGGAAGATTCGGCGTCCGTACTTCCTCCGGGGCGTTCCCTCTGGTCCGGGTCGCCCCAACCCCCCACTGGAGGTTTTGAGTTGAGCGACAAGAAGCAGATAACGAAGCGGCGGATGGCTATCGCCGGCGCGGGTGTCGCGGCACTGGTCGCCGGTTCGCTGACCTGGAGCGCCAGTGCGTCGGAGGACGCGCCGAGTCTCAAGTCCCTGTCGAGCGCGTCGGCTTCGAAGCTTGCCTCGCAGCTCACGTCCGACATCAAGGCTGACGCCGGCTCCTACTACGACGCCAAGGCCAAGAAGCTGGTCGTCAACGTCACCGACGCCGCCGACAAGCAGCAGGTCGAGGCCGCCGGCGCCGAGGCCAAGGTCGTCGAGCACACGATGGCCAAGCTGAACTCGGTGAAGGACACTCTCACCAAGAACGACATGACGGGCACCGCCCGTGCCGTGGACGTGAAGTCCAACAAGGTCGTCATCACCGCCGACCAGACGGTCAAGGGCGAGAAGCTGGCCAAGCTGAAGAAGCAGGCGAAGGCGCAGGGCAGCGCGGTCGAGGTCAAGCGCAGCGCGGGCAAGTTCACCACCAAGATCGCGGGTGGCGACGCCATCCACGGCGACGGCGGCCGCTGCTCGCTCGGCTTCAACGTGACGCTCGACGGCAAGCCGGCCTTCCTCTCGGCGGGCCACTGCACCACGGCGATCGCCAGCTGGTCGGAGTCCGAGGGCGGTCCGGTCATCGCCGAGAGCGGCGACGGCGAGTTCCCGGGTGCCGACTACGGCATCGCCACCTACACCGGCGACACCGAGCACCCGAGCGAGGTGAACCTCTACGACGGCGGCACGCAGGAGATCACCGGCGCCGCCGAGGCCGAGGTCGGCCAGAAGGTCACCCGCAGCGGCAGCACCACGCAGGTCCACGACGGCACCGTCAAGGCCCTCGACGCCTCCGTCTCCTACCCGGAGGGCACCGTCAACGGCCTCATCCAGACCGACGTCTGCGCCGAGCCCGGCGACAGCGGCGGCTCCCTCTTCGCCGGCGACAAGGCTCTCGGCATGACCTCCGGCGGCAGCGGTGACTGCTCCTCCGGCGGCGAGACCTTCTTCCAGCCGGTGACGACCGCCCTCGAGGCCACGGGCGCCCAGCTTCCCTGAAGCGGCTCGCCACGGCACTGACAGGGCACATGCCGGTGTGAAAGCGCACTGAGCACTGTCACGGAACACAGCGGAACCCCCCGGGCACAGCCCGGGGGGTTCCGTCGTTCCTGGTGCGGCTCGCGCCCGGCCTCACACGTCAGCGGCCGGAAGCGCTCGCGAGGGACGCCACGGGGACGTCACTCCGCGGCGACGAGCTCCGCGATCTGGACGGCGTTCAGCGCCGCGCCCTTGCGGAGGTTGTCGTTGGCGACGAAGAGGGCGAGGCCGTGCTCCACGGTCTCGTCGGCACGGATACGGCCCACGTAGCTGGCGTCCTTGCCCGCCGCCTGAAGCGGCGTGGGGATGTCGGACAGTTCGACGCCGGGTGCGGCGGCCAGCAGTTCACGTGCCCGCTGCGGGGTGATCGCCCGCTCGAAGCGGGCGTTGACCTGGAGCGAGTGGCCGGTGAAGACCGGGACCCGCACGCAGGTGCCCGAGACCTTCAGGCCGGGGATGTCGAGGATCTTGCGGCTCTCGTTGCGGAGCTTCTGCTCCTCGTCGGTCTCGTCCAGGCCGTCCCCGACGATCGAGCCGGCCATCGGCAGCACGTTGAAGGCGATGGGGCGGTCGTACTTCTCCGGCTGCGGGAAGTCGACGGCGTCGCCGTCGAAGGTCAGCCGGGTCGCGTCGGTCTCGATCGCCTTGGACGCCTGCTCGTTCAGCTCGGCGACGCCGGCCAGGCCGCTTCCGGAGACCGCCTGGTAGGTGGCGACGACAAGTCCGCTCAGCCCCGCCTCCTCGTGCAGGGGGCGCAGCACGGGCATGGCGGCCATGGTGGTGCAGTTCGGGTTCGCGATGATCCCCTTGGGCCTGCGCCGGGCCGCCTCGGGGTTCACCTCCGAGACGACGAGCGGGACTTCCGGGTCCAGCCGCCACGCGGAGGAGTTGTCGATGACGACGGGGCCCTGCGCGGCGACCTTCTCCGCGATGGCCTTCGACGTCGAACCGCCCGCGGAGAACAGGACGACGTCCAGTCCGGAGTAGTCGGCCGTCGCGGCGTCCTCGACGGTGACCTCGCCGCCCTGCCAGGGCAGCGTGCGCCCGGCGGAACGGGCGGAGGCGAACAGCCGCAGCTGGTCGACGGGGAGTTTCCGCTCGGCCAGAATCTCCCGCATCACGCTGCCGACCTGGCCCGTGGCTCCGACGATCCCGATCCTCATGGGGCTCCTTCTGTGAGTGTCCTGTGCGGGGGCGACCGTCCCGTTCGCGCGGGGCGCGCGGGAGCGGCGCTGGCTCTTCTACCCTGCCTTGCTGCCTCTACGATCTGCCAATTCTTTGACATCGGTCACAGCCGTCCTCCGTGCAAGCATGTCCGACCATGACGAGAAGCGACGGCGACGAGGGAGGGGGCTGGCCGGACGTCGTCGGCGACACCGCCCTGTCCATCAGGGTTCCCGAAGCCGACCCACTGGTGCGTACCGGGTCCTCCGCGCACATCACCGTGCTCTACCCGTTTCTGCACGTGAGCCGGCTGGGTGAGGCCGTACACCGCGAGCTGGCTGCCCTGTTCGCCGCGCACGGGGCCTTCACGCTGTCCTTCGAGGGGTTCGGCCGCTACCCGGGGGTGCTCTATCTCGACCCTCTGCCCAAGGACCCGGTCGAAGCCCTCACCAAGGAGGTCACCCGGGCCTGGCCGGAGGCCGAGCCCTACCGGGGGATCTTCGACGGCGGGCTCGAGCCCCATCTGACGGTCGCCGTCAGCGAGGCGCCGCACGGCGACGACGCCGCGCACGAGGCCCTCGCCGCGCGGTTCGGGCCGCTGCTCCCGATATCGGCCGAGGTCACCGAGGTCGGCCTGGTCGTCTGGGACGGGTCGGGCTGGCGGGAACGCGTCTCCTATCCGCTGGGCCGGCCGGAGGGGTAGCGCCCGTCGCCCGGTCCGAAAGCCGCCAGGGCGTCCTCGGCGCTGTTGCGCGCGTGCACGTACTCGTCCGCCCACTGTGCGGCGCCCTCGAAGCCGGACTCCGCGGCGATGCGCTCGCAGGCCGCCGCGGAGTCGAACGTGGTGCGGCGCAGGGTCACTCCGTCTCCCGGGCCGAGCAGCGCCCAGTGGGCACCGGGCCGCCCGTAGGGCATGCCGACGCTTCCGGGGTTGACCACCAGCCGCCCGTGGGTGAGCCGTACGAACGGCATGTGGGTGTGGCCGCACACGACGGCCCGTACACCCGGGTCCACGTCCGCCAGCACCTCCGCCCAGCGTTCCGGACGGGAGTCGACGAGCACGGTCTCCGTGTCGTCGCGCGGAGTGGCGTGGCAGAAGAGCACCGGCCCCAGCCCGTCGACCTCCAGGAGGGCGGAACGGGGCAGCCCCGCCAGCAGTTCGACGTCGGCGGGACGCAGCTGTGCGGCGGCCCAGGCGTCGACGGGCGGGGGAGGGGGCGCCTCCGCCCCGTACGTCCCGTCTCCCGGGCCTTCCGCGTCCGGGGGCCGCCGGCTGAGCGCGACGAGCTCGCGGTCCGCGTTGCCGCTGATCAGCACGGCACGGTCGCCGAGTGCGCGCAGCAGCTCCAGCGTCTCCAGCGGCTGCGGTCCGGCGAGGAGGTCGCCGGCGACGACGACGGTGCCGGCGTCCCGCACCTCGGGCTCGGCCAGTACCGCCTCCACGGCGGGGAGGACGCCGTGGACGTCGGAGAGGACGGCGATGCGTTCAGCCATGCGGTCGATGGTGGCGTGCGGGCGGGGCGGCGGGGCGCGGTTCTGCCGAGGGCCGAGCGGAGCGGTCCCTGCCCGCCTGCCCGCCGGGCGGAGGACAGGCGGAGGCCGGGCGGAACGGGGTGCCTGCGCCTTGCCGCCGGGGCGCCCCGTGTTCGAACGCAGGGCCCCCTGTGCCGCGTGCCGGGAGCCGTCCGCGGCATGTCCCCACCGGTGGTGAGCTGCGAAGAACCATCCGACACCGTTCGAACGTAGGTTCGACTACTGGTCTATGGTGGGAGCGTTCGGCAAGCAGGGATGCGAGTGCGGTGGGAGGTGCGTGCGATGCCTGGATTCGTGCATCTCCATGTCGCCTCCGGCTTCTCCCTGCGGTACGGGGCGTCGCACCCCGAGACGCTGGCCGAGCGTGCCCGCGAGCGCGGAATGGACGCGGTCGCGCTCACCGACCGCGACACCCTCGCCGGAGCGGTGCGCTTCGCGCGGGCGAGCGCGAACGCCGGGGTGCGCCCCGTCTACGGGGCGGACCTGGCCGTCGCGGAGCGCCCGGAGCGTACGAGCGCGGTACGCCGCCGCCGTACGCCGGTCCGGGGCGGTGCCTTCATCGACGAATCGGCACAGCGGGTCGTCTTCCTCGCGGCCCGCGGCGGTGCCGGATGGGAGGGGCTGTGCCGGCTGGTGAGCGCGGCGCACGCCGGCGGAGGCGAGCGGCCCCAGCTGGAGTGGGACGACCTGGCGGCCCTGGGCGGTGCTTACGGCGGAGCGCTGACCGTGCTGCTCGGGCACGAGTCCGACGTGGGGCGCGCGCTCGCCTCCGGGCGCCCCGACAAGGCGGCACGGCTGCTGGCCGGCTGGCGGGAGATCTTCGGTGCGGCGCTGCGGCTGGAGGTCGCGGGGTGCGTACCGCTGCGGGAGTCCGCGCGGATGCTGGGGCTCGCCGCCGAGCAGGGCGTCAAGCCCGTACTGACCAACGCGGTGCGCTACGCCGACCCCAGCCAGGGCCCGGTCGCGGACGTCCTGGACGCCGCGCGGCGCCTGGTGCCCGTCGACCCGCGGAAGGGGCTGGACAGCGGCGAGCGGTGGCTGAAGGGGCCGGAGGCCATGGAGGCGGCCGCGCTGCGCGTCGCGGAAGCGGCGGGCTACCGGAGTGACGCCGCGCACCGGCTGCTGGCGCTGACCGAGGAGACCGCCGGGGACTGCCGCGTCGACCCCGAGTACGACATCGGCATCGGCCGGGTCCACTTCCCCGAGCCGTGGCTCGTGGGCGCGGACGGCGGGCGCGGGCGCCCCGGCCCGTCGATGGGTGGGTCCGCCGCCCCGAGGGGGAGCCGGGGGAGGACCGCGGAGCGTGTGCTGCGTTCGCGCTGCGCCGCGGGGATGGTGGCGCGGGGGTACGAGGGGCAGCGGAAGCGCTGGGAGCGGCTCGAACACGAGCTGGGGATCATCGAGGGGCTCGGCTTCTCCTCCTACTTCCTCACCGTCGCCCAGGTCGTACGGGACGTGCGGGCGATGGGCGTGCGGGTCGCGGCACGCGGCTCGGGGGCGGGATCCCTGGTCAACCACCTGCTGGGCATCGCGCACGCCGACCCCCTCGAACACGACCTGCTCATGGAGCGGTTCCTCTCGCCGCGCAGGGCGGCCCTCCCGGACATCGACATCGACGTGGAGTCCGCCCGGCGGCTGGAGGTCTACCGCGCCATCTTCGAGCGCTTCGGCGAGGAGCGCGTCGCCACCGTCGCCATGCCCGAGACCTACCGGGTGCGGCACGCCATCCGCGACGTGGGCGCCGCGCTGAGCATGGACCCCGCCGAGACCGACCGGCTGGCGAAGGCGTTCCCGCACATCCGGGCGCGGGACGCGCGCGCCGCGCTCGGCGAACTTCCGGAGCTGCGCGGCGTGGACGTCGAACGGTACGGCCCCCGCTTCTGGGACCTGGTCGAGTCGCTGGACGCTCTGCCCCGCGGGGTCGCCATGCACCCGTGCGGGGTGCTGCTCTCGGACTCCTCGCTCCGTGCCCGTACGCCGGTGGTGCCCACCAGCGGCGAGGTCCCCCTCAGCCCTCCGGGCGAGGGCGGGGCCCCCATCCCCATGTCGCAGTTCGACAAGGACGACGTGGAGGAGCTGGGGCTGCTCAAGCTGGACGTGCTGGGAGTGCGGATGCAGTCCGCGATGGCGCACGCCGTCGCCGAGATCGAGCGGGCGGCGGGTGAGAGGGTCGAGCTGGAGAAGGTGCCGGAGGGCGATCCGGAGACGTACGCGCTCATCCGGTCCGCGGAGACGCTCGGCTGCTTCCAGATCGAGTCGCCGGGCCAGCGTGACCTGGTCGGGAGGCTGCAGCCGGAGAGTTTCCACCATCTCGTCGTCGACATCTCGCTGTTCAGGCCGGGGCCGGTCGTCGCCGACATGGTGCGGCCCTTCATCGAGGCCCGGCACGGGCGGCGGCCCGCGAGCTACCCGCACCCGGACCTGGAGCCGGCGCTGAGCGAGACGTACGGCGTCGTGGTCTTCCACGAGCAGGTCATCGAGATCATCTCGGTCATGACCGGGTGCGGCCGGGCGATGGCCGACGAGGCGCGGCGCGCGCTCTCGGACGAGGTGCGGCAGGGGAGGGTGCGCGCCTGGTTCGGGCAGGAGGCGTCCCGGCGCGGGTACGCGGACGAGGCGGTCCAGCGGACCTGGGAGATCGTGGAGGCGTTCGGGTCCTACGGCTTCTGCAAGGCGCACGCCGTCGCGTTCGCCGTGCCCACCTACCAGTCGGCGTGGCTGAAGGCCCATCATCCCGCCGCCTTCTACGCGGGCGTGCTGGAGCACGATCCCGGGATGTATCCGAAGCGGCTGCTGCTGGCGGACGCGCGGCGGCGCGGGGTGCGGGTGCTGCCCCTGGACGTGAACCGGTCCTCGGCCGCCTATCGCATCGAACTGGTGTCTGATTCCAAGGGGGTTGAGGCTCCGTCGGGCACGCCGGAGTCCTCGGCCGCACCGGTCGCACCGGTCGCACCGGTCGCACCGGACGCGCAGGGCGGGCCTGAGGGCTCCTCCGCTTCCGCCGGCCGGTGGGGCGTACGCCTCGCCCTCGCCGAGGTGCAGGGCATCAGCGAAGCGGACGCGGAACGGATCGAGGCCGGACAGCCCTACGACTCGCTGGCCGATCTGTGGCGCCGGGCCCGCCCGCCCCGTCCCGTCGCCGAGAAGCTCGCCCAGGTGGGCGCGCTGGACGCGTTCGCCCCCGACGGCAACCGGCGCGACCTGCTGCTGCACATCGCCGAACTGCACCGCGGCCGGCGCGCCGCCTCCGGAGCGCGCGAAGGGCAGCTGGCGCTGGGAGAGGCCGCCGTGCCCGAGCCGGCCGGGCTGCCCGACCTCGACGCGGGTGAACGGCTGGGAGCGGAACTCGGCGTCCTCGGCATGGACACCTCGCGGCACCTCATGGACGACCACACCGCGTTCCTGCGGGAGTTGGGCGCGTACTCGGCGCGGGGGCTGAGGTCCGCCCGGCACGGCGAGACGGTCCTGGTCGCCGGGGCCAAGGCCGCCACCCAGACGCCGCCGATCCGGTCCGGGCGGCGTGTCATCTTCAGCACACTCGACGACGGAACGGGCCTGGTCGACCTCGCGTTCTTCGACGACGCCCACGCGGCCTGCGCCCACACCGTCTTCCACTCGTGGCTGCTGCTGGTGCGCGGGGTGGTGCAGCGGCGCGGACCGCGCAGCCTCAGCGTGGTCGGCTCGGCGGCGTGGGACCTGTCGGAACTGGTCGAACTGCGGCGCACCGGCGGCCTGGACGCCGTCGCCGCGCGTCTCGCCGAGACCCCGCCGGAGCCGGGCCCCGGCGACGGGCGGGACGCGGAACGGGGGACCGGAGAGGCAGGGAAGCCCGGACGCACGATCCAGGTCGCCCAGGGCTACGAGATGCACCCCTGGGCCGACCTGCGCCCCCCGGGTGACGCCGCCGACTCCCCGAGAGCCCTGCGCAAGCTCTGGCACTCCAGCCCGGGGAGCGCGGGATGAGCGAGCGGCCGGACGAACGACTCCACGTGCTGTACGTGCACTTCGCGGACGCCGGGAACCGCCCGGGTGCCGGGAGCCGCCCGGGCGGCGGCCCGCCGCACGGAGAAGGCGCGGGGCCCCGTGGGGAGCTCCCCGAACTCCCCGAACTCCCCGAACTCCTCGTTCTCCTCGCCGACTTCACCCCCGTCGTGCAGGCGCTGCCGCCCGATGCCGCGCTCGCCGACGTACGGGGCGCACTGCGCTACTTCGACCGCGACGCACCCGCGCTGGCCCGCCTCGTCCGCCTCCGCGCGGTGGCCCTCCACGCCACCGACTGCACCGTCGGCGTCGCCGTCAACCCGCTCCTCGCACGGATGGCGGCGCAGTCGGGCCCGCCGGGCACCGTCCGGGTGGTGCGGCCCGGGGAGGCCGCCGGGTTCCTCGCGGGCCGGCCCGTCGCCGCCCTGCACGGCATCGGCCCGTCGACCGCCCGCACCCTCTGCGCGTACGGGCTGGACACCGTCGGGAGGGTCGCCGAAGCGGAACCCGCCACCCTGCAGCGGATACTCGGCGCCAAGACGGGGCGCCGCCTCCACGAGCGCGCCCGGGGCATCGATCCGTCGTCCGTGGTCCCCAGCGCCCCCGCGCGTTCCGTCGCTTCGGAGTACCGGTTCGACCTGGACGAACTCGACGCCGCCAGCCGACGCCGCGCGCTGCTCACCCTCGCCGACGAGCTGGGCTTCCGCATGCGTACGGAGGGGCAGGCCGCCCGTACGCTGAGCCTCACCGTCCGCTATGCCGACCGGTCCACCACCACCCGCACCCGCACGCTCGCCGAACCGACCGCGCACACACCGGCGTTGACCGCCGCCGCCTACGCCCTGCACGACGCTCTCGGGCTGCAGCGGGCCCGGGTGCGGGCGGTCTCCCTGCGGGCCGGGGAGCTGACACCGGCCGAACTCGCCCCCCGGCAGCTCTCCCTGGACCCCCGCGAGGAGAAGGCCCGGCGCGCCGAGGCCGCCGTGGACCGGGCCCGTCAGCGCTTCGGCGCGTCGGCGGCCCGTCCCGCGGGGCTCGCCGACAGCCCCGATGCCGCCTGAGCGGCCGTCCGCCCGCCGCCGCGGGCTGCCGCGGACGGTCCCGGAGCAAGCCGCGGGCAGCCCGCCGCCGATCGCCCGCGCTGCGGCCGGACCCGGACTCCCGGGTCAGCTCCGCCCGGCGGCGCGCGCCGCGGCGATGCGCTGGCGGGAGACCTCGTAGAGCACGGCGGTGGCCGCGCCGGCGGCGTTGAGCGAACTGGCCGACCCCGCCATCGGGATGCGCACCGTGCGGTCGCACAGCTCGCGCCACGCCGCGCTGAGCCCCTTGGTCTCGTTCCCGACCAGCAGCAGTACGGGCCCCGTGAGGTCCGTGTCGAAGAGCTCGGCCTCGCCTTCCTCGTCCGTGCCGACCACCGTGATCCCCTGTCCGTGCTCCCGCCTCGCCTCCAGCCACCGCACGACCTCGCGGTGCGAGGGAACGCGGACGGCGGGCAGCGCGAAGAGCGAACCGGTGCTGGCGCGCACCGACTTGGGGTCGTAGACATCCGCCGCATGGCCGGTGACGATCAGCCCGTGCGCACCGAAGGCGTCGGCGGAGCGGATGACCGTCCCGATGTTCCCCGGGCCCGTGGGCCGGTCGAACAGCACACCCAGGAAGTCGCCGCCCGCCTCGATGCGGGAGAGGTCGTCGGGGGGCATCTCCACCGCCGCGACGACTTCGGGAGCCGACTCGTTCTTCTCGCCCAGCTCGGCGAGGAGGCGGGGGTCCATCGCCACGCGCTCCGCGGGGACGTCGCGCAGCAGCTCCTCGGCCCAGCGTGACAGCGGGCGCTCTGTCGAGTGGATCAACGTCCGTACGGGCCAGCCCTGTTGGACGGCGACGCTGATGGGCCGTACGCCCTGGACGAGGAACTCACCGCTCCTCTGGCGCTTGTTCCTGTTGCTCAGCAGCGACTGCCACTGCTGGAAACGGGCGTTGCGGGAGGTGATCCGCTGAACCACGCGTGTCCTTCCGCTCCTGGTCGGCCGGTGGATGGGTGCCGCGGAAGCCTACACGGGCCCGGGGTCGTCACTGAATCTTCACAAGCAGACCTATGGCCCTGCCAAGTTACCGCTACGTAAATTGACGGTGCTTCGGCAATGTGACCCAGGTCACCCCCTGTGGCCCTCATGCAACCCCCAGTAACCCCGCGCCCCCCACCACGAGGCCACGTCCCCCTCACCCCCACGAGGAGACGGCATGAAGCTGTCCTGGAAACACGCCCGCACGCCCGCCGCCGCCGCGGTGGTCGCCCTCGCTGTGGCCCTGCCCGTCACTTCGGCGGGTGCCACGGCGGCGGACCCCTCCGCCCCTGCTCCCACGGCCAAGACAGCGAAGAAGCACGCCGAGAAGGAAGCCGCCGAGAAGAACGCCGCCAAGAAGGACGCCGCGGCGAAGGCGGCGGGCGGCGGCTGGAACGACTACGACTGCAAGCCCTCCGAGGAACACCCCCGGCCCGTCGTCCTCGTCCACGGCACCGGAGGCAACGCCGTCGACAACTGGCTCGGTCTCGCCCCGTACTTGAAGAACCGCGGCTACTGCGTCTTCTCCCTCGACTACGGCAAGTACAACGGCATCCCGCTGATCTACGGCCTCGGCCCGATAGAGAAGTCGGCCGAGGAACTGGCCGCGTTCGTCGAGAAGGTGCGCGGTGCGACCGGTACCGGCAAGGTCGACATCGTGGGCCACTCGCAGGGCGGCATGATGCCCCGCTACTACCTGAAGTTCCTCGACGGTGCCGACAAGGTGAACGCCCTGGTCGGTATCGCACCGAGCAACCACGGAACGACGCTCAGCGGGCTCACGAAACTGGTCGACCTCATTCCGCCGGTGGGGGACGCGATCGAGGACCTCGGCCCCTCGCTGATGCAGCAGAAGGAGGGTTCGGACTTCATCAAGCGTCTCAACGAGGGCGGGGACACCGTGCCCGGCGTGAAGTACACGGTGATCGCCACCAAGTACGACGAGGTCGTCACGCCGTACAAGACGCAGTTCCTCGAGGGGCCGGACGTCGAGAACGTCGTGGTGCAGGACCTCTGCCCGGCCGACATCTCCGAGCACCTCATGGTGGCGCTGACCGACAGGGTGGCCTGGCACGAGACGGCCAACGCCCTCGACCCGGAGAACGCCACCGAGACGACCTGCCTCTCCTAGAGCCTCACGTCACCAGGCGCCGAAGGCGGTTCTCCGCACGGCCCCGCGTCCGCCCGGATCCGCTGTCCCGGTAGGCGCCGGGGCCGTCTGCGCACGGAACCGGGCCGCGCCTCCCGCCCGCCGGGCCGGAGCAGCCGAGCGGGAGTGCTACCCCTCGTACAGCCTCTCGGCGTACGAGGGGCCGTAGTGCTCCTCCAGTACCTCCAGCGGCTCGTCCGGCCTCTCCAGCGCCTTCGAGATCCGGGCCCGGCCCGGGAGGGCGTCCGGCCGCCAGGTTCCCGGGTCCCACGCGCAGGAGCGCAGGAAGGCCTTGGAGCAGTGGTGGAAGATCTCTTCGATCTCCACCACGAGCGCCACGGCGGGCCGGTGGCCCCTGACCGTCATGCCGTCCAGGAACGGCGCCTCGCGCACGATGCGCGCCCTGCCGTTGATCCGCAGGGTGTCACCGCGGCCCGGCAGCAGGTGGATCAGGCCCACGTGCGGATTGACGAGAACGTTCCTGAACCCGTCGAGCCGCTTGTTGCCGGGCCGTTCCGGGATGGCGACCGTGCGGTCGTCGAGCACCCTCACGAACCCGGGCGGATCGCCCTTCGGGGAGACGTCGCACGTACCGTCGCTCCCCGAAGTGGCGATCAGGCACAGCGGCGAGTGCGCGAGCCACTCACGGTCGACCGCGTGCAGCGAGGTCCGTGCCTTCTGCGCGGCGTAGGGGGCCGGAGAGCCCAGCAGTTCGACCAGTTCGGCCTCAGAGGTGACTTCCCGCATCGGCGTGGCCGGCCCCAGCGGCTCCATCCGGCGTCCCCCGTTCCGTAGACCGCGTACGAGTCCCGTACGCCCGGTTCGTACTCGCACTTTACGAGCACGGCTCAGCCCCTGCCACGGCCGGCGGCCCGGCGGCGGAGACCGGCCAGCATCAGCGCGCCGCCCAGGAGGAGCACGGATCCTCCGGCTGCGGCGATGGTGCCGGTATGCGTCTCGGCGCCCGTGTCGGCCAGTTGCGTCTTCGGTGCGGGAGCCGCGGGGCGGGAGGCGCTGCTCTCAGGGGAGCCGGTGCCTTCCTCGTGCGCGCCGTGGCCGTGGGCTCCCGAGTGGCCGCCGCCCCTGCCCTCGTTCTCCACTGTCGACTTCTCGAATCCTTCCGATACCTGCCCGGAGTCGGGCACGGTCGCAGCCTGCGTCGAGGACGTGGTGGGGGCGCCGCCGCTGCCGGTCCTGCCGCCGCCGAACGTCACATCGGAGCAGGTGTAGAACGCCTCGGGGCTGTCGGAGCGCTGCCAGATGGAGAAGATGAGGTGCCGGCCGCTGCGCTGGGGGACCTTGCCCTCGAACGTGTAGGCGCCGCCCTGCAGTTGGGGGTCGGTGCTCTTCGCGAAGGGCTTGGATTCGAGGTCCGACCACTTCAGCGGCTCGGAGGCGTCGTAGCCGGACCTGGTGATGTACAGCTCGAAGGAGCCCTTGTGCGGCGCCGTCGCCTGGTAGGAGAACGTGTGGGTGCCGGCGCTCATCCTGGAGGCCGGCCAGTCCGTGCGGGGCAGGTCGAGGCCCTTGTACTTGTCGCGGCCGGCGCTGCACAGCTTCCCGTCGGGGATGATCTCCTTGTGCCTGCCCGCCGCGTCGGGGATGTTGACCTCGTTCCAGTCGTAGAACGCCTGGGTGCCGCTTGCCTGTACGGCGGCCTTGCACGCAGCGGAACGGGGGTTCTCGGGGCCCTCCGCGAAACACGTCGAGACGCGGCTGACGGGGTCGGTCATGGATCCGTGTGCACCGGCGGGCACCGCGCTCAGCATCGTGAGTGCCAGGGGCGCCGCGCCCAGGGCCGCTATGCGTGCCACCGTACGACGAGCAGACATCTTGTGACTCCTGAAGGTGGGGGGTTGACGCATACGGCCCCGGCCTCCCCGTGGGGGCACGGAGGCCGGGGCCACTTGCAAGTTAGCGCCGCTCAGCTGCTGTTTCAGCAGTCGGAGCCTTCAACTGCCCATCCTTATGGTCCGCTTAAGGGACGGCTCACGGTCGGTTAAAGCTGGGGCGTCCCCGCGCCGGGACGGGCCGCACCGCCCGCCGTCAGGGAGCCCGGCGGGGCGGTCCCGCCGAACTGCACCGAGCGCTTGGCCAGTCCGGCCCAGAACCCGTCGATGACGGTGCGGGCTCCGCCGATGTCGGCCTCGCCCGCGCCGAGCGCGACGAACAGCGGCGCGAAGTGCTCGCTGCGCGGATGGGCGATCCGGCCCGCGGGAGCCTTGCGCTCGAAGTCGAGCAGGGCGTCCACGTCGCCGCGGGCGAGGGTCTCCCGGCCCCAGTCGTCGAACTCCCGTGACCAGCCGGGGGCTTCGTCGACGCCGCTGCCCCATCGCAGGCCGTTCAGATTGTGCGTGAAGAAGCCGCTTCCGACGATGAGGACCCCTTCGTCCCGCAGAGGGGCGAGCCTGCGGCCGATCCGGAGCAACTGCTCGGGGTCGAGCGTGGGCATCGACATCTGCAGCACCGGCACGTCGGCGTCCGGGTACATCTGGACGAGAGGCACGTACGCCCCGTGGTCGAGTCCTCGTCCTGAGTCCTCGTGGACGGTGGAGCCGGCGAGCAGCGCCCGTACGCGCGCGGCCAGTCCGGGAGCACCGGGCGCCGGATAGCGCACCTGGTAGTAGCGCTCCGGGAAGCCCCAGAAGTCGTACACCAGCGGCAGCGTCCGCGTCGCCGAGAGGGAGAGGGGAGCCGACTCCCAGTGCGCCGACACCATGAGCACGGCCTTGGGCAGCGGCAACCGGGCGCTCCACGCGGCGAGTTGGGACGTCCACAGGGCGTCGTCGGCCAGCGGCGGCGCGCCGTGGCTCAGATAGAGCACCGGCATCGGGACGCTTCCCGCGTCCGCCTGCGCGGCGGTTCCGGGGGCGCGGGCGGGCGCGTCGTGCGTGCCGGCCCTGTGCTGCGGGTGAGTCATGGCGTTTCAGCCTTCTCGGGGACGGTGCCCCGGCCGGAGCGCGGACGGGCCGGGGCACCGGATCGTGCGGTGGACGGGCAGGGGGTCTCAGCCCCGGAGCAGCAGGACGACCGCGGCCGTCACGACGCCCAGCACGAGAGCTGCGACGCCCCGGGAGAGGCTGTGCGTGCGGAGCGCGGGCAGCAGGCGGTCGACCGCGTAGCGTCCCGGGCCGGTCAGGGTGAGTGCGGCGGCACCTGCCGCGAGCAGCACCTCGTACTCGACTCCTTCGGATGCGAAGAAGCCGCCGCCCCATCTCACTGCGAGCGCGTTGAGCATCGTGCCGAGCACGGCCGCGCCTGCCAGAGGGGTGAGCAGCCCCAGCGCGAGGGCGAGGCCGCCGAGTGTCTCCGTCAGCGCCGCGACCAGCGCCATCGCCTCCGGCGCGGGGTAACCGGAGGACGCGAAGAACTGGCCTGTGCCCTCCAGCCCGGGCCCGTCGAACCAGCCGAACAGCTTCTGCGCGCCGTGTGCCGCCATCGTCAGGCCGAGTGCGAGACGCAGCACCAGCAGCCCGGCTCCGTGGGCGTGCTCCGTTTCCGTGCCGGGGCGTCCGGCCGGGCGGGCCGGGGAGGCCGGAGCGGTGGCGGACGGGTCGCTGAAGGCGGTCTGAGGGGATGTCATCCCGTGAACTCCCTGGTCGTCATCGGTGCGCCGGACCTGCCCCGCGCCTTGTGCCGCCGGCGGGGTGCCGGGGTCGGGGAAGGGCAGTAGTTCAAATTTGAACTCGCTCGTCGACCCTATCCGGTGATTCGAATTTGAACAACCCTAGGATGGTTCCATGAACGAACCCCGGTGGCTGGACGCACGCGAGATGGCTGCCTGGCAGGGCTTCCTGCTGGCGAGCAACCGGGTCGGCCACCACCTGGAGCAGCAGCTCAAGGAGGGCAGCGGCCTCTCCCACCCGCAGTACGAGATCCTCGTCCACCTCGGCGAGGCGCCCGGCGGGGAGATCCGCATGACCGAACTCGCCCGGAACGTGGTCACCTCCAAGAGCGGCCTCACGTACCAGGTCGGCCGGCTGGAGAAGCGCGGCCTCGTGCGCCGCCGTTCCTGCCCCACCGACGTGCGCGGTGTCTACGCGGTGCTCACGGACGAGGGCCGGCGCGTGCTGGAGGAGGCCGCGCCTGGTCACGTCGCCGCCGTGCGGGAGGCTCTGATCGACGTGCTCGACGGAGCCGAGCTGAAGCTTCTCGCGGAAGGGCTGGGGCGGGTCGCCCGCAGGCTCGATCCCGACGGGGAGGCAGAGGCGTCCGGGCCGGACAGGGGTGATGAACAGGGCGAGTGAGCGGCAGTGGTGCAGTTGCCGTGATCCGCCGCGAAACGTCCCGAACCTGTCCGGTTCTGGAACCAACCGCGCGCTGATCGGCGTTGTGTTCAACAACATAGGGAAAGCGCAAGGGCGGTCAGGGCACAATCGCAGGCGCGTGCGCGGGAAGGGAGCGGACGCGAGCAGACCGGGCGAGTAGGCGGAAGGGGTGCACGGTGAACCTGCTGGATGTGTTGCTGCTGCTCGCGGTAGTGGTCTTCTCCGTCTCCGGCTACCAGCGCGGACTCGTCGCCGGTTGCGTCTCGCTCGCCGGATTCGTGGGCGGGGCCGTGGTCGGCGTGTGGCTCCTGCCGTTCGTCCTGAAGAAGGTGGCGCCCGGCACCACCGAGGCGACGGTCGTGGCGCTGCTGACCGTGCTCGTGCCGGCCGCCGTGGGCCAAGCCGTCGCCTCCCCGCTGGGGTGGCGCCTGCGCAGCTCCATGAGCTGGACGCCGGTGCGCTGGGCCGACGGGGCCGGGGGAGTGGCCGTCAACACGGCCGCGGTCCTCGTCGTCGGCTGGGTCGCCGCGAGCGCCCTCGCCGTCTCGCCCTCGCCCGTGCTCAACCAGGAGATCCGCAGCTCCCAGATCCTCGGCATGGTGCAGGACCGCATGCCGGACCAGGCATCCACATGGTTCAACGACGCCGCGGGAGCGCTGGCCACCGCCGGGTTCCCCCCTGTCTTCAACCCCTTCGAGAACGAACCGGGAGCCACGGTCGCGAAACCCTCTGGTGACTCCGTCACGCGAGCGGCCACCGAGGCGGCAAAGCGCAGCACCGTCAAGGTCGAGGGCGTGGCCGACGTCGAAGGAGGGGCGCGCGGGCAGGAGGGCAGCGGCTTCGTCTACAGGAGCCAGCACGTGATGACCAACGCGCACGTCGTCGCCGGTGTCGACGAACCGACAGTGCGCGTCGGCGGCGTCGGCACACGGTACGAGGCGCGGGTCGTGGTCTTCGACTCCGCGACCGACGTGGCCGTCCTCGCCGTACCAGGGTTGCAGGCACCCGCGCTGGAGTTCGCGGGCGACGCCTCCCGCGGAGCTCCGGGCGTCGTCGCGGGCTATCCGCAGAACGGCAGCCTCGACCTGCGGGCCGCCGCCGTGGCGCAGCGGGTGACGGCGCAGGGCCAGGACATCTACGGCGACAACCTCAGTACGCGCGACATCTACGCGATCCGCTCCACCGTCCGTCCGGGCAACTCCGGGGGCCCGTTGCTGAGCAAGGACGGCAAGGTGCTCGGCGTCATCTTCGCCCGCTCCACCAGCGACGCGGGGACCGGATACGCCCTCACGGCCGACCAGGTCAAGGGGCACGCCCAGAGAGGCATTCACAACAACCAGCCGGTGGACACCGGCAACCGCGCTGCGCTCTGAGACCGGAGCCGCAGCACGGCTCTCCGCACAACACCGCTCCGTACGGCACCGCTCCGTACGGCACGGAGACCGCGCCGGGGGCGGCCGCGTCCGGGGCCCCGGACGCCTGGGGGAGAATCGGCACCGCGCTTCCGTGCCCGCCCCGACAGATCCGGAGACCACGTGCCGTTGCAGATCGCCATCGACCCCGGGGTGCCGGACGCCCCCTACGAGCAGCTCCGCTCCCAGATCTCCGACCAGGCGCGCAGCGGCAAGCTGCCCACGGGCTACAAGCTTCCGACGGTGCGCGGCCTCGCCGAGGAGCTGGGTCTCGCAGCGAACACCGTCGCCAAGGCCTACCGCGCGCTGGAGTCCGACGGCGTCATCGAGACGCGCGGACGGCACGGCACGTTCGTCGCGGCAGCCGGGGACGCGGCGGCCAGGGAGGCGGCGGAGGCGGCGGAGTCGTACGTACGGCGAGTGCGGCGCCTCGGCCTGGACCGTGGAGCCGCACTCGCCGCCGTCGAGGACGCCCTGCGCGCGACGTACGACTGATCGGATCCGGAGCCGGAGCCCGGTCCGGGACGGGCGGAGTCGGGCCGGGGGATACCCGGCGGCGCGGTTCGCAGGGCGGCCGGAGTTCCGAACTCCCGTCTGCCGAGGATCAGTCGAGCTTGTCGACGGCGGTCCTCGTCGTCTGCTTGAAAGCGGGGACGGGGGCCTGTCCGAGGTCGCCCATCTCGCCCCAGCGGACGACGGTCACGGTCCTCCCGCTGCGGCCGACGCCGAAGAGGTGCACGCTCGGCTCGGACTCGGGCACCGAGACATGCACCCCGTAGACGCGGGCGCCGTCGCCGGCCGCCACCTTGCCGTACTTCTGCCAGGACGCCGTGCCGCCCGGTGTCTCCCGGAGCCAGTCCGCGGCGCAGGCGGCGACCCTCTTCTCCAGGGAGCGGGCCAGCTTCGCCGCGGCCGCCGCGTTCCGGGAGACGACGCTGATCTGCGTCGCGTTGGTGTCCAACTCCGTGTGGTACTCGCGGTGGTGGCTGCCTGCCGAGGGCAGTGCGCCGTCGACGCAGAACGGCTGCTCGGGCAGGCCCGACGTGACCTTCCCCGCGAACCAGGCCGAGGAGGAGTGCGGAGGCAGGTCTCCGGGTGCGAGGAAGCCGGGCGCCCGGGTCTTCTTCGCCGGCTCCGCGGCGGCTCCCGGGCCGCTCGCCGCCAGCGTGAGGCCGAGGGCCGCCACGGCCGCGAGCGTGCCGGCCAGGGCCGGACGGGATGACTGCATGCGCATGTTCAGGACCTTTCCCCCGTATATGTACTGTCGCCCCATCAGACATGCGAAGCCGCTGAAGGGTTGTACCGCCACGGAAGGTGAAAAGGGGGCGAAGTGCTGCTCAACTGCCCAGCGCTCACGCCCGGTCGGGCACCGCGCCGCCTGAACAGGTCCACCGCCCGGGCCGCGCGTCGTGTCCCGTGGAGCAGGCGGACCGCGCAGATCACACGTGTCTGCCTGCCTGCCGGTCCCGCCGGTTCGCGATCCCGCCCGTCCGGGGGTCAGGAAGGTGAGGACTGCGGCGTCGTCCGCGTGAGGAGCCTCGTGCGGGCCTCCATCAGCGCGAAGCCCAGCAGGTTGAGCCCCCGCCACTGCGCGGGGTCACGGACCCGCTCGTCGTCGGCCGGCAGACCCACGCCCCACACCCGGTCCAGCGGGCTCGCCTCCACCAGGACGCGGCTGTTGGTGCCCAGCAGGTACTCGCGCAGTTCGGCGTGGTGCTCGAACTTCCGCGCGTTGCCCTCGACGACGATGCCGTAGCGCTCGCGCTCCCACACCTCCTGGTCGAAGCCCTTCACCTTGCGCCCCACCGCCTTGGCCTGCCGAGGGCCGGGGGCCGCGACCGCGCGGCGTTCCGCCTCCGCGTCTCCGAAGAGGCGGGCCTTCCGGGCCATCATCCAGTGCTCTGCCGTGGCGTACTCGACGCCCTCGGCCGTGAAAGGAGCCGGCCACCACTGGCTCAGGCAGCCCTTGCCGGCACCACCGTCCCGGAGGGGCTGATGTCCCCAGAAGTAGAGGTACTTGAAGCGCTCACCCCGCGCCGAGCGCTCCACGAGTTCCGCGACGTTATCGACCATGCGGAGATTCTGGCAGCGGCCACCGACATCGCACGACTCGTTATCGCCGGCACGTACGGCACGCACGGCGCGCTGCCCGGGCTCCCGTGCCGTCCGACCTGCGTGGTGGTTTCGCGCGGATCGGCAGACGCTGCTTCTGCCCACGCGCGCCGCCGACGACGCCGACGACATGTCCGCATGTCGATACCCGGCGTGTGCGGGCGCCTGTCACGGATTCCGGTCACGGATACCTGTCAGAGGTAGAGGCCGGGGCCTGCCGCGTCGGTGGGCTGCACGGACGCGGGGGAGACGCCGTTGCGCAGCGCGAACAGCTCCGCGAGGGTCGCCCCTTCGCGGCCCACGCCCTCCGGGGTGCCGAGCCATTCGACGGCCTCCTCGCGCTCCAGGGCGCCGACCTCGATGCGGGCGAGGCAGCGTCCGGGGCGCACCACCGCGGGATGCAGGCGCTCCAGGTCCTCGTTGGTCGTGACGCCCACGAGGACGTTGCGGCCCTGGCCGAGCAGCCCGTCCGTCAGGTTGAGCAGCCGCGAGAGGGCCTGGCCGGCCGCGTGCTTGGCCTCGCCGCGGATCAACTCGTCGCAGTCCTCCAGCAGTAGGAGCCGCCAGCGCTGCTGCTCCGCCTCCGAGTCGTCCGCGCCGATGGCGATGTCCATCAGGTAGCCGATGTTGTTGAACAGGTGCTCCGGGTCCAGGACGCAGTCCACCTGGCACCATTCCCGCCACGCGCGGGCGAGCGTGCGCAGCGCGGAGGTCTTGCCGGTGCCCGGCGGGCCGTGCAGGAGGAGCAGGCGTCCGGAGATCTCGTCGGGCGTGATCTCCATCAGGGAGTCCATGGCGTCCGCCACCCGTGCCGTGTAGTTGGGGCGGACCTCCTTCCATGTCGCCGCCGTGATCGACCGGGTGGAGCGGCGGGGACCGCGCATCGGGGAGTGGTACCAGAACCCCATCGACACCTTGTCCGACTGCGGCTCCGGTTCGTCCTCCGCTCCGTCGACGGCCTCCTTGAGGCGCTTCTCCGCCAGTTCGTCGCTCACGGCGGTCAACGTGACGTCCGCGCCCTGGTTCCAGCGGGAGACCGCGGCCGTCCAGCCCTCGCCCTCGGCGAGGACCGCGTGCTGCCCGTCGGCCCGTGCCTCGCGCAGCACGGTCGCCCCCGGGGGCAGCAGTGTCCGGCCCTTCTTGACGCGGCTGACGGAGTGGCTGCGCGAGAACGGCTGCTCGCCGCTGGTGAAGCGGCCGAGGAGCAACGCGTCGATGACGTCGGACGGTGAATCCGTGTGGCCGAAGTTGAGCCGTACCGGAAGGGCGGCCTCGGGAGAGGCCGGTACGGCGGTCGCCTCGCTACTGTCGGTGCTGAGGTGCGCCGGGCGGCGGTCGACTGACATGGACGCCATGATCCGGCAAGACCGGCGCATGCGCACGCAGGTTTCGGGGCGGTTCGGCGCCGCCCCCGCGGCTGTGACGAACGCTGCCGGAGCGGGACCGATCGGACTCGGGTGGCGCGTGCGGTGTTCGTCAACGCCGTTGTGGGGCAGGTGAATCCTGTGACCGGGATACACGCGAGTAGCGGTCGGGCGATAGGGTTACTCTGCCCGGGCCGAGTGCCCTCGTACGGGTGGGGAGTGTCATGGAACAGATAACAGTGAGCGGCAGGGCGCGAGTGCCTGCGATCAAATGCGGTACGGGCGCGACGAGTTCGCGTCTCGACCGGCATCTGTCTGTGCTCGCGGGTCCCGCCGTGCCGCAGCGCCAGACGGAAGAGGCGACGACGCTGATGCGTGAGATCACGCGACGTGACGCCGCGCGGCACCGGACCACGAGCCGGAGTGCGCGCGTCTCGCTGTTCGCACCACTGCGCAAGCTGCGCCGCACGTTGTTCGGTGGGCGCGGCTGAGAGAGCTTTCCCAGACCTCCCCTGCGCTCCGGGACGGTGGCCGTCGTACGGCTGCCGTCCCAGTTCGTTCGCCCGGCCCTCATCCGGTGCGCCCCGCAGAGGGCGCTTCCCGCGCCCGGCCGCAACTGCTTCACGCAACTGCCTTCACAGCAGTGCGAGTTGGCCCCCGGGCCCTTCTTCGGTGAGATCGAGCACGGAGGCAGGGCGGCGGGCCGCCGCCGGCGGCGGCAACAGCCCCGCCTCCTCCAGCTCCGCCCGCCCGATGCCCGAACCGGCTCCCTCCACGGGCTTCTTCGCGCTCCTGCGCGCCCGCTCCTCCTCCAGCCGCTGAGCCAGGTCCCGTTGCCCGGCCCGCAGCCGGGCCAGCATCGTCAGCACCGTGATCAGCTCCAGCAGTTCCGACGCCCACTCCTGAGGCCGTCCTCGTGGCCGCAGCGCCTCCAGAGTCCCCGGGGCCGAGGGCCGGGCGCGCTGCGAGAACCACTCCTCGACCACCCTCACCCCGCCCGTCTCGAACTCCCACGCCGCCGGGTCCACGGGGCCCACCCGCCCCTCGCCCACCCGCAGGACACGTTCCGCGGCGTCGTAGGCCACGTCCTGCGGCTCGCAGACGGCCGGCAACGGGGCGCGGACGTACGGACGTTGGCCCCCCGGCAGCCTGGGCCCGGCCGCTCCGCCGGGGCCCGGCCCGCAGCGTGCTCCCCGGGTGTGGATCCACAGCGCCCGCCGGCCCAGGGACACGCCCCGCTCCCACAGGGCGGCGTCCGACGTCAGAGGAACGGCCCGGCCCTCCGGCCCCGCGCGTACGGCGGAGGCGATCCACGCCAGCAGGTCCTCCGCCTCCACCGCGACGCCGAGCCGGCTCGCGAGGTGGTCCAGCAGCCCGGGCAGGACGTTGGGTTCGAGGCCGCCGGGGCGCCGGTGGAGGGGCCGGATGCGGCCGGACCGGCCCGCGGGGGAGTGGCCGTCGGGCAGCAGGGCCGTGAAGGCGAGCAGAGGCCCGGACCGGCCCGGATCGTGACCGGTCTCGACGAGGTGCGTCTGATGCGCGTCGCTCACCCGCCACAACTGGGCGCGTGCGCCGTCGATGAGGCGGTTGTCCGGGATCAGCCACTGCTGGTCGTACGGGCCGTGGAGCACCCGCACCGGCGCCGGGCAGCCCCCGCGCTCGTGTGCGAGGAGGTGTTCCGGCGCGGGACGGCCGGGCAGCGGCGCGACGGCGCTGCGCGGCGTGCGCGACCGGCTCGCCTCGAAGAGCGCCGCGCGCTCGTCCTCGTCCTCGGTGCGCGTCAGCGCCGTCCAGCGGGCCTTCAGCCAGGCCGGATCGGGTGCGCGGACCCAGGTCCTCCCCAGCCGCAGCGGCGGCACGGACCAGGGCATCACCTCGTCGAGCAGGGGTGCGTCGAGAGGTGCGTCCTCGGAGTCCGGCCGGTCTGCGCTCACCGCTCGATGCTACGAGCGCGGGCTGACAGCCGTCATGGGTGGCCCGCGCCCGTCGCCCGTAGGGGTGCCGACGCCCTTGCGGGGGCGTTCAGTTGCCGAGCTGGGCTTCCACGGTCACCGAGAAGGAGAAGCGGTCTCCGCGGTAGTGGATCAGTGCGACGTCCACGACCACGCCGTCCTGGTCGTAGGTGACCCCCGTGTAGTGCATGATCGGGCTGAGCAGGGGCACTTCGAGTAGCCGCGCCGTCTCGGGGTCCGCGAGGCGCGCCTCGACGGTGTCGGTGATCCGGCTGATCCGTACGCCGGCACGGTCGCGGAGGACCTTCGTCATGGGCCAGCCGCGTTCGAGGTCCGCGGGATCGACGCGCGGAGCCGTCCCCGGGTGGATGAAGTTCTGGGCCCAGTTCGTCGCCTCACCGGTGTCCGGGTCGTGCCGGAGCCTGCGGTAGGCGGTCGTCCGCGCGATCTGCGGGAAGTACTCGGCCAGTTCGGACGGCACGGCCTCCGGACCGTGGCCGAGCAGCGTCGTACGCTCCCCGGACTGCTGGGCCACGATGGTGTCCACCGAGCCCAGCAGCCGGACCGGCCGGGACCTGCGGGCGTCGGGCTCGATGAACGTGCCGCGTCTCCTGTGCCGGGAGATCAGCCCCTCGTTCTCCAGCTCCTTCAGTGCCTGACGCATCGTCAGCACGCTGACTCCGTAGTGCTGGGCGAGGCGTTCCTCGGTCGGCAGGCGCAGCGGAGCCTCCGGGGGGCGGCCGAGTATGGAGGCACGCAGCGACTGCGAAACCTGGTACCACAGCGGCAACTTGCGGTTCAGTTCCAGCGAGTCGGGAGCGAAGACGGTCACGGTGCCCTCCGGGGTGCTCCGGCCGCGGGCGGGGGCCGGTGCTCCGGCCGCGGCCGCGGACCGGTCCCCGCCTCGGTGCGGATCAAGGACGGAAGTTGCGCTGAAGACCCTGCCACACCTCGTCGTAACGGGACTGCCGGTGGCCTGCTTCGAGGGCCTGCGCGGTGGGGAGGACCGGCCAGCGGGTCTCGAACATGAACGCCAGGCCGTCGTCGATCTTCTGCGGCTTCAACTCGGCGGCGCTGGCCCGCTCGAACGTCTCGCGGTCCGGTCCGTGCGCGGACATCATGTTGTGCAGCGAGCCGCCTCCCGGCACGAACCCCTCGGCCTTCGCGTCGTAGGCGCCTTCGATGAGGCCCATGTACTCGCTCATCACGTTCCGGTGGAAGTAGGGCGGACGGAAGGTGTCCTCGCCCACCAGCCAGCGCGGCGCGAAGACCACGAAGTCGACGCCGGCGAGGCCCGGGGTGTCCGACGGCGACGTGAGCACCGTGAAGATGGACGGGTCCGGGTGGTCGTAGCTGATGGTGCCCAGCACGTTGAAGCGCCGCAGGTCGTAGACGTACGGGACGTGGTTTCCGTGCCAGGCGACGACGTCCAGCGGCGAGTGGCCGTAGTCGGCGGCCCAGAGGTTGCCGCAGAACTTGTTGATCACCTGGACGGGGCGGTCCGCCTCCTGCTCGTCGAAGGCGGCGACGGGTGCCATGAAGTCCCTCGGGTTGGCGAGGCCGTTGGCGCCGATGGGGCCGAGTTCCGGAAGGACGAAGGGCTGCCCGTAGTTCTCGCACACGTACCCGCGGGCGGACTCCTCCAGCGGCTCCACGCGGAAGCGCACCCCGCGCGGGATCAGTGCGACGTGGCCGGGTTCCGCGCTGAGCAGCCCGAACTCCGTGCGCAGCAGCAGGCCCCCGCGTTCCGGGACGATCAGCAGCTCGCCGTCGGAGTCGCACAGCACCCGGTCCGTCATCGGGGCGTTCGCGGCGTAGAGGTGGACCGCCATGCCGGAGCGCTGCGCCACGTCGCCGTTGCCGCCCAGGGTCCACACGCCGTCGACGAAGTCGGTGCCCTGCGGCGGGTCCGGAAGCGGGTTCCAGCGCAGCCGGTTGGGGTCGGCCGCCGTCTCGGTGAAGGGCCCGCTGCGCCAGCTTCCGTTGCCGACGCGCTCGAACCGGGGGTGAGCCGCGGAGGGCCGGATGCGGTAGAGCCACGAGCGGCGGTTGCTGGCGCGGGGCTCGGTGAACGCCGTACCGCTCAGCTGCTCCGCGTAGAGGCCGAGCGGCGCGCGCTGCGGTGAGTTGCGACCCACGGGGAGCGCCCCGGGCACGGACTCGCTGCTGTGCTCGTTGCCGAAGCCGGACAGGTACGTCAGGCCCTCCGCGGTCTTGCGTGCCCGTTCACGGTCCCGGCCGTGCCCGGGATCGGCGCCCTCCTGTCCGTGCCGGCCGTCCTGGTCGCTGGTTCCGCTGCTCAGACCGGTGTCGAGGCCCATCACACGCTCCCGCCGCTCATCGATCCCCCTGTATTCCTGCGTATGACCATAGGAATGCCCGCCCGTCGCGTCAATCACGCCTCGCTACGGCGGGTTCGCCCTGCCGACGTCCGCGCGTACCGGCATGTTGCGGCAGCGACAACCCCCGTCACGTTCTCCGAAGGGTCTGTGAAGTGCACCGGGGCAGGCCCTACAGTGCGTGGCACGGAGTGACACCACCGTCAGAGGGAGTGCGATGTCCGCGACCGGCACACCCGGGGTGAGCGTCCCGTCGAACACCCCGTCCGATCGGGACGCCGAGGCGGGCCACGACCCCGCCGGGACGGTCTCGGCCCTGCGCATCTGCCCCCTGTGCGAGGCGACCTGCGGCCTGTCCGTCACGGTCAGCCGAGGGCGGATCACCGGTGCGCGGGGAGACCGCGAGGACGTCTTCAGCCAGGGATTCGTCTGCCCCAAGGGCGCCACCTTCGGTGAACTCGACGCGGACCCGGACCGGTTGACGAGGCCGCTCGTACGCGACGCGAACGGCGTCCTCGCCGAGGCGAGCTGGGAGGAGGCGTTCGCAGCCGCGGCCGACGGACTCGGCGCCGTGCTCGCCGGCGGGAACCCGGACGCCGTGGCCCTCTACCTGGGGAACCCCAACGTCCACACCATGGCCGGAGCGCTCTACCCGCCCCTGCTCCTCGCCGCGCTGCGCACCCGCAACTTCTACACGGCCAGCACCCTCGACCAGATGCCGAAGCACGTCTCCTGCGGGCTGCTCTTCGGCGATCCGCAGGCCATCCCCGTGCCCGACGTGGACCGTACGGACCATCTGCTGATCCTCGGCGCCAACCCGGTCGAGTCCAACGGCTCGCTCGCCACCGTCCCCGACTTCCCCGGAAGGCTGAAGAGGCTGCGGCGGCGCGGCGGACGGCTGACCGTCGTCGACCCGCGGCGCACGCGTACGGCGCGACTCGCCGACCGGCATCTGGCCATCCGCCCCGGAAGCGACGCGTTCCTGCTGATGGCCATGGTCCAGGTGCTCTTCGACGAGGACCTGGTGGACGCCGGCCCGCTCGCCGAGCACCTCAGCGGCGTCGACGAAGTACGGGCGCTCGCCGCCGACTTCACGCCGGAAGCCGTGGAGGGCGCGTGCGACGTGGCGGCCGGGGAGATCCGCTCCCTCACGCGGGAGGTCGCCCGCGCGCCGAGCGCCGCCGTCTACGGGCGGGTCGGCTCCTCCACCGTCGAGTTCGGGACGCTCACGAACTGGCTGGTGGACGTCGTCAACGTGCTCACCGGCAACCTCGACCGGGCGGGCGGCGCCATGTTCCCCCTCTCGGCGACCGCTCGCCCCTCGCGAACCTCCGGACGCGGCAAGGGATTCGAGCTGGGGCGCTGGCGCAGCAGGGTGAGCGGGCATCCGGAGGCCAAGTCCGAGCTGCCCGCCGCGGCGCTCGCGGAGGAGATCACCACGCCGGGGGAGGGGCGGGTGCGGGCACTGGTCACCGTCGCGGGCAACCCGGTGCTCTCCGCACCCGACGGCGAGGGGCTCGAACAGGCGCTGGGGCAGCTGGAGTTCATGGTCAGCTTCGACCCGTACCTGAACGAGACCACCCGCCACGCGCACGTCGTGCTGCCGCCGGCCCGGCCCAGCCGTACCGCGCACTTCGACTTCGCCTTCAACGCGCTGCCCGTGCGCAACCAGGTCCGCTACACCCGGGCCGTCGTGGAACCGGGCGACGGCGAGAAGACCGAGAGCGAGATCATGGCGCGGCTCCTGCTCCGCCTCGGCGGACAGCCCGGCGCGGAACCGGAGTCGGTGGACGCCGCGGTCGTCGACCGGACGCTGCGCAAGGCGGCGGCCGATCCCGGCTCACCGGTCCACGGCCGCGAACCCGCGCTGCTCGCCGCCGAGTTGACCGGGCGGGACGGCGTGGAGCGGCGGCTGGACATGATGCTGCGGCTCGGCCCGTACGGGGAGGGCTTCGGCTCCCGCCCCGGCGGCCTGTCGCTGGAGAAGGTCCTCGCGCATCCCCACGGCATCGACCTCGGACCGCTCCGCCCGCGCCTCCCCGAGGTGCTGCGCACCCGGTCGGGGACGGTCGAGCTGTGTTCCCCGCCGCTGGCGCAGGACGTCGCCCGGCTGCGCGAGGCGCTGAGGCGGCGGGCGTCGCCGGAGAGCCTCGTCATGGTGGGACGGCGCCATCTGAGGTCGAACAACAGCTGGATGCACAACGTCAGTTCGCTGCGCGGCGGCACCAACCGGTGTCTCCTGCAGGTCAATCCGGCGGACGCGGACCGCCTAGGGCTGGAGGACGGTGCCCCCGCGCGCGTCACCGGCGCCGGGGGAGAGGTGACCGTCCCGGTCGAGGTGACCGGGGCCGTACGCGCCGGCGTCGTGAGCCTGCCGCACGGCTGGGGCCACGACCGTCCCGGCACGCGGATGCGGGTGGCCGCGGCCGACCCCGGCGTGAACGTCAACCAGCTCCTCGACGGGACGCTGCTGGACCCGCTGTCGGGGACCGCCGTGCTCAACGGCTTCCCTGTGCGGGTCGAGGCCGCCACAGGGGCCGGCGCGGGAGACGCCAAGGGAGCCGGGGCCGCTGCCGGGGCGTCCGGGTCGGCCGGGGACGCGGGAGGGGCCCGCGCCGCGGCGGTCCAGGCTCCGGGACCGCCACCGGAGGCAGGGAGTACGTGAGCGGCACCGGCGGCGCCAGCGGCACCGGCGACGGCAGCAGCCAGGAGACGAGCGACGGTGCCGGCACCCGCGCCGCGCCCGGCCGCTGGCTGCTGCGGCTGGTCGTCTCGTTCGCCTTCGCGCAGGGAGCGGTGTGCATGGGACGGCCCGCCGTCTCGTACCACGCGCTCGGACTCGGCGCGGACGCCGGCGCCGTCGGCGTCGTCACGGCGGCTTTCGCGCTGCTTCCCCTCGCCGTCGCCGTACCGCTGGGCCGGCGTACTGACCGGGGCCGGTGCGGGCCGCTGCTGCCGGCCGGCGTCGCGCTGATAGCGGCCGGATGCGCGCTGGCCGGGACGGCGCCCTCGCTGCCGCTGCTGGCCGCCTGGAGCGCGCTGCTGGGCCTCGGGCACCTGGTGTTCGTGATCGGTGCGCAGTCGCTGGTGGCACGGCAGAGCGCACCGCACGAACACGACCGCAACTTCAGCTACTTCACCATCGGCGGCTCGATGGGCCAGCTCGCGGGACCTGTCCTCTCGGGCTGGCTGGTGGGCGGCGGGGCCTCCGGCTGGCTCAGCGGCCACAGCAGTGCGGTGGCGCTGTTCGCCGCGGGCGCGTCGAGCGTCTGCGCGTACGCGACGCTGTGGCGGATCGAGGAGCCGCGGGCCACCCGCGGGAGCCGGCGGGCGCGCCGCCGCGACGACGGGCGGGACGGCGGGCTCGCGGAGAGCGGCAGCCCGGTGCCGGTGGTGCGCATCCTGCGGGCGCGCGGAGTTCCCGCGGGGATCCTCACTTCACTCGCCGTGCTCTCCACGACGGACGTGCTCACCGCCTACCTGCCCGTGCTGGGCGAGGAGCGGGGCATCGCCCCCGGCGTCGTCGGTGTGCTGCTGAGCCTGCGGGCCGCCGCCTCCGTCGTGTCGCGCGTCGCCCTGCCGTCGATGACGGCCTGGCTGGGACGGCAGATGCTGCTGGTCGCCAGCTGCGTGGCCGCGGGTCTGCTGTGCGCTCTGCTCGCCGTCCCGATGCCCGTGTGGGCGCTCGCGTTCGCGCTGCTGGTGCTGGGTTTCGGACTCGGAGTGGGCCAGCCGCTGACCATGAGCACGGTCGTGCAGGCCGCTCCCGACCGGGCGCGCTCCACGGCGCTGGCGCTGCGGCTGACGGGCAACCGGCTGGGTCAGGTCGGGGCACCCGCCGGGGCCGGGCTGCTCGCCGGAGCCGCCGGTGCGGCGGCGCCCTTCGTGCTGCTCGGGGCGCTGCTGCTGGGCGCGGCCGTCACCGCCGCGGCGACGAGGGCGCCCGCTCCGTCGCTGCCGGCGCCCGGCGCGGCGGACGGGGGCGGGAGCGAGCGGAGCGGCGCGGACGCCGGGGCGCGCACCGGGTGAGCGGCCCGCGCGCCGGCCGAGTGCCCCGCAGCCGCAGAGGGGCCGGCCGCGGGACGGGGCCCGCCCGTACGTGAGCCACGGCACGTGACGTCCTGCTGACACCTCAAACTAGCGGCGCTAGTTTGGGTCCATGCAGGCACACGACGGCATGTACATCGACGGCGCATGGCGGCCCGCGGCAGGGCCCGGCACGATCGAGGTGACCAATCCCGCCGACGGTTCGCTCATCGCCACCGTCCCCGCCGGAAACGCGGACGACGTGGCGGCCGCGGTCGCGGCGGCGCGCGCGGCGTTCCCCGCATGGTCCACGACCCCGCCCTCCGAACGCGCGGCCCGTCTCGGCGCACTCCACGCCGCGCTGGAGGCGCGCCGGGAGGAGATCGCCGAGACCGTCACCGCCGAACTCGGCTCTCCCATCGGCTTCTCGCACGCCGTGCACGCGGCAGTGCCCGTCGCCGTCTGCGCCGGATACGCGGAACTGGCGGCCGGATACGCCTTCGAGGAGAAGATCGGCAACTCCAGGGTCTTCCACGAGCCGGTCGGCGTGGTGGGCGCCATCACGCCGTGGAACTACCCGCTCCACCAGGTCGTCGCCAAGGTCGCTCCCGCCCTCGCCGCCGGGTGCACCGTGGTGCTCAAGCCGGCGGAGGACACCCCGCTCGTCGCCCAGCTGTTCGCCGAGGCCGTGCACGAAGCGGGCGTGCCCGCGGGCGTGTTCAACCTGGTCACGGGGTTCGGCCCCGTGGCCGGGCAGGCCCTGGCAGAGCACGAGGACGTCGATCTCGTGTCGTTCACCGGGTCCACCGCCGTGGGCCGGCGCATCGGCGCCGCCGCGGGCGGGGCGGTCAAGAACGTGGCGCTCGAACTGGGCGGCAAGTCGGCCAACGTCATCCTCCCCGGCGCCGACCTGGCCAAGGCAGTCAAGGTGGGAGTCGCCAACGTGATGGCCAACTCGGGCCAGACGTGCAGCGCCTGGACGCGGATGCTCGTCGACGCCGCCCACTACGACGAGGCCGTGCGGCTCGCCGCCGCGGCCGTCGCCAAGTACGTCCCGGGCGACCCCGCGGACGAGAAGACGCGCGTCGGGCCGGTCGTCAACGCCAAGCAGCGCGACCGGGTCAGCGGCTACATCGAGCGGGGCGTCGAGGACGGCGCGGAACTGGTCGCCGGAGGACCGGACGCCCCGGAGGGGTTCGAGCGGGGCTGCTACGTACGGCCCACCGTCTTCGCCGGAGTGACGCCGGGCATGGCGATCGCGCAGGAGGAGATCTTCGGTCCGGTGCTCTCCATCCTGAAGTACGAGGACACCGAGGACGCCCTCCGGATCGCCAACGGCACCGTCTACGGACTGGCCGGCGCCGTCTGGTCGGAGGACGAGGAGGAGGCCGTGGCCTTCGCCCGCCGTTTGGAGACCGGACAGGTGGACATCAACGGCGGACGCTTCAACCCGATGGCCCCCTTCGGCGGTTACAAGCAGTCCGGGGTCGGCCGGGAGCTGGGCAAGTACGGCCTGGGGGAGTACCTGCAGACCAAGTCGCTGCAGCTGTGAGGGAGCCGGGCGGGCGTGCCGGGGCCCGTCCGCCCGACTCCCGGAAGACCGCCCGCACTTCGGCGCTCCGTCCTCCGCCGCCCGGTCCGCCCGCCGCCCGTCCGCCGTCAGCCCGAGCCCAACCCTCACGCCAGGAGCTTCCCCCATGGTCCGCGCCGCCGTACTCCCCGCCGTCGGAGCCCCCCTCGACATCACCGAGATCGACCTTCCCGAGCCCGGGCCCGGGCAGGTGCGGGTCCGCCTCGCCGCAGCCGGCGTGTGCCACTCGGACCTGTCCCTGTCCAACGGCACGCTGCGGCAGCCCGTGCCGGCGGTCCTCGGACACGAGGGGGCCGGCACGGTCGCCGCGGTCGGCGACGGCGTGGAGAGCTGCTCGCCGGGCGACCGCGTGATCCTCAACTGGGCGCCGTCGTGCGGGGAATGCCACTTCTGCGCCCGGCTCTCCGAACCGTGGCTGTGCATGAACGCGAACGCCGGGACCACGGTGCCCCACGCCCGCACCTCCAGCGGCGAGGACCTGTACCCCGGCCTGGGCGCGGCCGTCTTCGCCGAGGAGACCGTCGTACCGGAGGGCGCGCTGCTGCCGCTCCCCGGGGGAGTCCCCCTCACGGACGCCGCACTCCTCGGATGCGCGGTTCTGACCGGGTACGGCGCGGTGCACCACAGCGCGCGCGTACGCGGCGGCGAGTCGGTGGCGGTCTTCGGGGTCGGCGGCGTCGGCCTCGCCACCGTCCAGTCCGCGAAGCTGGCCGGGGCGGGAACGGTCGTGGCGGTCGACGTCTCGCCGGAGAAGGAGGAGCTGGCGCGCAGGGCGGGCGCGGACGAGTACCTGATCGCCTCCGACACGACGGCGAAGGAGATACGGCGGCTCACCGGGGGATTCGGCGCGGACGTCGCGGTCGAATGCGTGGGACGGGGCGAGACCATTCGCGCGGCCTGGAACTCGACGCGGCGCGGCGGCCGTACGACCGTCGTCGGCATCGGGGGCAAGGAACAGCAGGTGCAGTTCTCCGCGTTGGAGATCTTCCACTTCGCCCGTACGCTCACGGGCTGCGTCTACGGGAACTGCGACCCCGCCCTGGACGTGCCGGTGCTGGCGGACCACGTGCGTGAGGGACGGCTCGACCTGGGCGCCCTGGTCACCGAACGCATCGGCCTGGACGGCATCCCCGCCGCCTTCGACGCGATGCTGGCGGGACGCGGCGGACGCGCCCTGGTGGTCTTCGATTGACCGGGCAACGGCCGCCGACCGGGTAACGGCCTTGCCGCGTACGTCCGTTCACCCCTCACCGGTGCCTCCTCCGGGCGGGTGGGCGGACGTCCGGCTTCCGTGAGGGGCGCGGCGCCGGCGGTCAGCGGTCCTTCACGTCGGGCGCCGGCCCCGTGACGAGCACCTCGATGCCGTCCAGGATCCGCCCGAGGCCGAAGTGGAAGTCCTCGTCGGCGTCCGCGGCCGCCCCGTCGAAGACTCCGGCATCCAGGACCCCGCGCAGTGCGGGGAACTCCGACGGGCCGGTGAGCATGGCGAGTTGCCGGCTGTAGCCGTGCAGGAGGGTCTCGTCCGTGTGCCCGCTCGCGCGCATGGCCGCGTCGAGCTGGCTCTCCAGCAGGGCCTGGCTCCGCAGGTACTGGCTGACGAGGAGAAGCGAGGCCATCTGCTCGCCCGGTCCGAGTCCCGCCGCGCGCAGGCACCTCAGCCCGGCTTCCATCCACCTGACCGAGTTCGGAGCGATGGGCGGGCCGCTGATGGCCACCTCCGCGGACCACGGATGGCGCCGGGCGGCCGCCATGTACTCCGCGCCCCAGCGGGTCAGCCCGGCCCTCCAGTCCCCGTCCTCGGGCACCGCCGGAACCGGAACGAACACCGCGTCGGCCATGAGCGTGACGAGCTCGTCCTTGGCCTTGACGTAGCGGTAGAGCGACATGGTGGCGACGCCGAGCTCCTGGGCCACCCTGCTCATCGAGACGGCCCGGAGTCCCTCCGCGGAGGCGACCGCGACCCCGGCGTCGATGATCTCGCCGAGTGTCAGCGCGCGCTTGGGCCCCTTCTTCGGCTGCTCCCGGAAGCCCCACGCCAGCTCGATGCTGGCGGGCAGCCCGGTCCTCGTGGTCTCGCTCATGGCCCCGATCGATCCGTGGAGGACGTTGACAAGTCCTTTTCTGCGTATAGCCTACACAGTAGTTAATGCGTATCCGATACGCAGAAAGGGGGTGGGCTCGTTGGACACGGCGATCGACGCGGTGGGCGTGACGAAGTCCTACGGAGCGGTGCGCGTCCTCGACGGGGTGGACCTCGCGGTGCGGACCGGCAGCGTCTCCGCGCTGCTCGGACCGAACGGCGCGGGCAAGACGACGATGGTCCGCATCCTCGCGACGCTCAGTCCGCCGGACTCCGGGCGCGCGAGGGTGGCCGGATACGACGTGGAACGGGAACGCGGCGGAGTGCGCCGCAGCATCAGCCTCACCGGGCAGTACGCGGCGCTCGACGACCTTCAGACCGGTGCCGAGAACCTGCGGATGATGGCGAGGCTCGCGGGCATGAGCAGCCGCGGGGCGAGGGTTCGCGCGGCGGAGCTGCTCGGGCAGTTCGACCTGGCCGAGGCCGCCGGGCGGAGGGTCGGTACCTACTCGGGCGGCATGCGCCGCAGGCTCGACATCGCCGCCGGACTCGTCGGCGATCCTTCCGTCGTCTTCCTCGACGAGCCGACCACCGGACTCGACGTGCGCAGCAGGCAGACGATGTGGTCCGTGATCTCGGAGCTCGCGCGTTCCGGCGTGACGGTGCTCCTGACCACCCAGTACCTGGAGGAGGCCGATCGCCTCGCGGGCAGGGTCGCGGTGCTCGACGGGGGGCGGATCGTCGCGGAAGGCACTCCGGCGGAGCTCAAGCAGCGGGTGGGCGGAGGCCGGGTGGACCTCACGGCGTCCGGGCCCGCTGCCTTCGGCCGGCTGCGGGCCGCCCTGGGGCCGAGGGCGCTCCACGCGGACGCCGGCGACTTCGGGCTGAGCGTCGCGACGGACGGCACGGCCGCCGAAGTGCGCCGCCTGCTCCACCAGTTGGACCCGGCGTGCGACCTCGTCGAACGCTTCGCCGTCCACGAGCCCTCGATGGACGACGTGTTCATCTCGCTGACGGGCGGCACCACCGCCTCCGTCGCGGACGCCCGGGCAAGGGAATCCGGCGGAACCGGCGGGGAGGCGGCCCGTGTCTGAGCTGACGGAACCGCGCGTGCCCGCCCGCCCCCGCACCGCCCGGCTGCCGGCGCTCCTCCGGGAGACCGCCACCATGTCGCAGCGCAGCGTCAGGCTGACGATGCGGGAGATCGACGGGCTGCTGACCGCGCTCATCCTGCCCGTGCTGATCATGCTGATGTTCGTCTACCTGTTCGGCGGGGCGATCCGGACGCCGACGGAGCAGTACGTGGACTTCGTGCTCCCCGGTGTGCTGCTCGTGTGCACGGGCTTCGTCTCCGCGCTGACCGCCACGAGCGTCACCCGGGACATGAAGGAGGGCATCGTCGACCGCTTCCGCTCCATGGGCGTGGCGGGCGGCTCGCTGCTCACGGGGCACGTCGTCTCGAGCCTGGTGCGCTGCGGCTGCGCGTCGGCGCTCATGCTGGCCACGGCGTTCCTGATCGGGTTCCGGCCCGCGGCGGACGCGGCGGGATGGATCGCGGCGGCGGGCGTGCTGGTGATGTTCGTGTGGGCCCTGTCCTGGCTGGCCGCGGTCTTCGGGCTGCTGGCACGCACGCCCGAGGGGGCGAGCGGGTTCAGCTTCGCCATCATGTTCCTGCCCTATGCCAGCAGCGGCTTCGTGCCCGTCGAGACGATGCCGGGCTGGGTGCGGGGGTTCGCCGAGAACCAGCCGGTGACTCCGGTGATCGAGACGCTGCGTGCCCTGCTGCACGGCGCTCCGGCCGGCGCGGACGCCGCGTCGGCCGCGGCCTGGTGTGCGGGTGTCACCGTGGTGTCCGTCGTGCTGGCGGCGGTCCTCTTCCGCCGCCGCACCGCCTGAAGAGGCCGTACCGCCTGAAGAGGCCGCGCCGGGCCCGGTTCACGCCGGGCCCGGCGCGGAGGCGGCCGCTCCTCCCGGATGGCGTGCGGCCAGGCCGTCGACGAGCGCGCGCAGACCGGTCTCGAACGCGCCCTCGTCCACCTGCTGCCGGTGCTCCGCCAGGAGGTGCGCCTGGTCGAGGTGCGGGTAGTCGCGGGCGTAGATCTCCTCGTCGTCGATGAAGCCCCGGGCGAACGAGCCGAGCGCCGAGCCCGCCACGAAGTAGCGCATCAGGGCGCCGATGTGGGTGGCCTGGGCCTTGGGCCAGCCCGCGTCGGTCATCCCGCCGAACACCGCGTCGGCGATGCGCAGTTGGCTCGGGCGGCGGCCGGGCCCCTGGGCCAGGAACGGGACGATGTTGGGGTGGGCGGAGAGCGCGGCGCGGTAGGAGCGGGCCCAGTCGAGGAGCGCCTGACGCCACTCGGTGCCGTCCGAGAACATCGACACGTCGACCTGCGCGCACACGGTGTCCGCGACGGCGTCGAGGATCTCGTCCTTGTTGCGGAAGTGGTTGTACAGGGACGGCCCGCTGACCCCCAGCTCCGCGGCGAGGCGCCGGGTGGAGACCGCTTGCAGGCCCTCGGCGTCCACGAGGGCGAGGGCGCACTCGACGATGCGTCCACGGCTCAGCAGGGGCTTCGGCGGTCGGGCCATGGCCCTCATGGTAGAGCGAGCCGGAACGGAAACTAGCGCCGCTAGTGCCGTGCCCGCCACGGGCCTCCGACCGCCTCGCACGAGACCTAAGCATCTGCTCAGGGCCCGTTGTATGGTGTTCGCCGGTCGAGGGAAGGGCGGGACGCGATGGCAGCGGAGACGGGATCCCCGGTCGCGAAGGCCGAAGGGGAGCCGGTCCGGACCGACGAGTCCTTCGAGGGCGTCACCCCCGACGCCGCCCGGCGCCTGCTGCTCGGAGCGGTGGAGGCCTTCGCCGAGCGGGGCTTCCATGCCACCACCACCCGCGACATCGCGGGACGCGCGGGCATGAGCCCGGCCGCGCTCTACATCCACTACAAGACGAAGGAAGAGCTGCTCTTCCAGATCAGCAAGGTCGGCCACGAGCGGTCGGTGAACGTGCTGGCCGAGGCCGCGGGCAGCGGCGGCGGGGACGCCGTCCGGCTGGCGCAGGCGGTCCGGTCGTTCGTGCGGTGGCACGCCGAGCACCACACGACGGCCCGAGTCGTCCAGTACGAACTGGCGGCGCTCGGCGCGGAGCACTACGAGGAGATCGTGGGGCTCCGCCGGCGCAGCGAGGAGATCCTCCGAGGGATCCTGGAGAGCGGCCGCGCCTCGGGCGAGTTCGAGGTGGCGGACATCCGCGGGACGACGCTCGCCGTGATGTCGCTGTGCATCGACGTCGCGCGCTGGTACAGCCCCGCGGGCCGCAGGACGCCCGACGAGATCGGCGCGCTCTATGCCGACCTCGTGCTGCGCATGGTCGCGTCCACGGGGCCGGCCGGTCCCGCGCCGGCGGAGTGAGCCGCCGGCCCGCCCGGGTCCGCGTCCGGCTGCGCATCGCAGGGAGCGTCGCCGGAGGGGCCCTCACCAGAAGTAGCGGCTGAGAGTCTCCGCGACGCACACCGGCTTGTCCCCGCCCTCGCGCTCGACCGTCACCTTCGCGGCGACCTGGACGCCTTCGCCGGCCTCGCTGACGTCCACGAGCTCCACACGCGCCCGCAGGCGCGATCCGACGGGCACGGGCGCGGGGAAACGGACCTTGTTCACGCCGTAGTTGACGCCCATGCGGGCTCCCTCGACGCGCAGGACGCGCGGTACGAGGTCGGGCAGCAGGGAGAGCGTGAGGTAGCCGTGCGCGATGGTCGTGCCGAAGGGGCCGTCCTGCGCGCGGGCAGGATCGACGTGGATCCACTGGTGGTCGCCCGTCGCTTCGGCGAACAGGTCGATCCGCTTCTGGTCGATCTCCAGCCAGTCGCTCACGCCGAGTTCCTGGCCGACCGCGGCCGCCAGCTCGGCGGTCGAGGAGAAGACCCGTGGTTCCGCCATCCCTGCAACCTCCCGCACGTCTCGCGCCGCCGCGTGCTAAGCGCTCGCTCAGCATGCTGGGGGTGCTGGGCGCCTGTCAACGCCCTCGCTGCGGGCCCGCCTTCGCGGGCGGGCCGTGGCAGTGGGGCATGGCGGTGGGTCGCGGTGGGTCGCGGCGGTGGCGGCGGGAAAGGGCGGCTGGGGGCCGGCGGCGCACGGGGCGCTGTCCGGCCCGCGTCGGCGTCAGCCCCGCGATGCGGCCATCGGCTCCAGCTCCTGCCGCGGAGCGCGGCTGCTGGCGAGGCGGATGACGTTCTTGCCCACGTCCTTGTCCATGGCGCTGATCATGCGGCGCAGCACGTCCGCCAGCCGCGGTGTGGGCGGAGTCGAGGGGTCACACGGCAGCAGTGACCTGCCGCCCCACGTCAGGCGGTGCCATTCGTCGTGCGGCGCCGGCTGTCTGATGCCGTGCCGCTTCTCGGCTCTGCGCCGGGACGCCACCTGTTCCTCGTACCGGAGCCACACCTCGCGCGCTTCCTCCAGCTCCTCCAGCGCGGAGACCAGAAGCTGCGGGTCGGGATCGCGGTCGTCCGGGCTGAATCCCGCCCGGGCGCAAAGGTGTTGCCATGTCGCGCGGTGCCCGTACGGAGCGAAGCGCTCCAGGCACTTACGCAGCGCCTGGCGGCGCTGGGAAGGTGCCCTGTAGGGATCGCGCACCTGTTCTGCGAGGGCTCTGAAACCGGCCAATAGTCCCACCTCCGACGGACTGGACCCGACTCGTCGGCGATGTGACGCAACTGCCGCGCAATCGGATCCCCCCCGTTACGAAGTACTTGACTTTCCAGTTGTGCCGGGCCGCTGCGTGCCGGCCCTCCGGGTCCGGTGAACTACCCTCGCCCGCCGGGGCCACGCCCAGGGAAGCGGGATTCTCACGGGGCTCTCATGAGTTCTCACAGATCTCTCATCGATCGTGAAGACCTCGCAACGGCGAGTACCGGCGGGTCACATGAGGCCCGACCGGCCCGGACCAGAGCGTTTCCGTTGCGCGTCCCCGAAATCAAGACGCGTCGGGTCTCCCACACCGCTCCTCCCAACACGTTCTCCCTTCCCTCACGTGCCCTTCGCGCGCCCCGTCCCTCCGCGGCGGCCCAACCGGCCGTCCGCGAGGGCGAGTCGGGCACAGGGGACGGGGTGGTGGACGGATCCGGGAGGAGTGCGGAGAGGGCCCTCGCCGTCAGCGCGCACGCCGTAGGGTTGGGACCTGGGACGCCGGCACCGCCGCCGGCGCGGTCCACAGTGGTGACGGGGAGATGATCACGATGCCGGACGAGCAGCACGATCCGGACCCGGACCTGCTTGCGAAGATCGACTCCACCGTTCCGCATTCGGCGCGCATCTGGAACTACTGGCTGGGCGGGAAGGACAACTACCCCGTCGACCACGAGGCGGGTGACGAGTTCGCCAAGATCTTCCCCGGGATCGTCGACGCCGCCCGCGGCTCGCGGTACTTCCTCGCGCGGGCGGTCCGGCATCTCACGACCCGGGAGGGCGTCCGGCAGTTCCTCGACGTCGGCACCGGCCTCCCGACCGTCGACAACACGCACGAGATCGCGCAGCGTCTCGCCCCCGAGTCCCGCATCGTCTACGTGGACAACGACCCGCTGGTGCTGGTCCACGCCCACGCGCTGCTGACCTCGACACCCGAGGGCGTCACGGACTACATCGACGCGGATCTGCGGGAGCCCGAGGTGATCCTCGAACGGGCCGCCGCCACACTGGACTTCACCGAGCCGGTCGGCCTGATGATGCTCGGCATCATGGGCCACGTCCCCGACGACGACCTCGCCCGTTCCCTGGTGCGCCGGCTCCTCGACGCCCTGCCGTCGGGCAGCTTCCTCACCCTCAGCGACGGCACCGACATCAGCGCGGCGCGCCAGCAGGCGCACGAGAAGTACAACAGCAGCGGCGCGGTCCCGTACCACCTGCGCAGCCCCGAGAGCCTCGGGCACCTGTTCGACGGACTGGAGCTGCTGGAGCCGGGGCTGGTGCCGGTCACGCACTGGCGTCCCGACCACACCCCGTTCCCGGTCATGCCGGTGACGACGTACGGCGGAGTGGGCCGCAAGCCCTGATCCCGGGCCGCCGTCTTCCCGGCGGGAGGCTCCGGGCCCCCTTCCCCCATGACATACCGACTGGTTAGTCTGCCGCAGCGGGGGAGAGACCGTGCGGAGCAGCGAAGGGGAGTTTCCGGGATGGAGTCTTTGCGCGACAGCGGCGTGGTCGTGACCGGCGGGGGAGGCGGAATCGGTGCCGCCTACGCGCGGCGCTTCGCCGCCGAAGGGGCCCGCGTGGTCGTCAACGACCTCGACGCGGACAAGGCCCGTGCCGTGGCGGCGGAGATAGGCGGGATCGCGGTGCCCGGCGACGCGTCCACCGTCGTGCCCGCCGCGCGGAAGGCGCTGGGCGGGAGGATCGACACCTTCTGCGCGAACGCGGGCGTCGCACCGCACGGCGGGCCCGAAGCGGCGGAGGAGCTGTGGGAGGGCGCATGGGACGTCAACGTGATGGCGCACGTACGGGCCGCGCGTGAGCTGGTGCCCGACTGGCTCGCCGCCGGCGGCGGCCGTTTCGTCGCGACCGTCTCGGCCGCCGGGATCCTCACGATGCTCGGGTCCGCGCCGTACAGCGTGACCAAGCACGCCGCGCTCGCCTTCGCCGAGTGGCTCTCGGCCACCTACCGCCACCGCGGCGTCGACGTGCACGCCGTGTGCCCGCAGGGCGTACGCACCGACATGCTGGCCGGCACGGGCCCGGCGGGTGACCTCGTCCTCGCCGAGACGGCCATCGAACCGGAGGCCGTCGCGGACGCCCTTTTCACGGCGATGGACGAGCGGCGCTTCCTCGTGCTGCCGCACCCCGAGACCGCCGGCTACTACGCGGCGCGCGCCGGGGACCCGGACCGCTGGCTGGGCGGCATGAACAAGATGCAGCGGAAGCTCGAAGCCGTGCTGGAGCAGGCGGACGGCGCCTCCGCGCCCGGCGGGACATCCGCGGCGGCGGACGCCGACGGGCGGACGGGAGCGGCGAGTTGACCCCCACCTACGAGGACAGGCCCTGGCTGAAGCAGCTCAACGAGGTGCAGCGGGCCCCGGTCGACCCGCCCGAGACCGTCCTGCACGCGTTCCGCGCCGCGGTACGCGCCGTCCCCGACCGGACGGCCCTGGCCTACTTCGACGGACGGATCAGCTATGCCGAGGCGGACGCGCTCTCCGACGGCGTCGCCGCCCACCTCGCCGGACGCGGCCTCGCCAAGGGCGACCGGCTCGCGCTGATGCTCCAGAACAGCCCGCACTTCGTGATCGCGCTGCTGGGGGCGTGGAAGGCCGGAGCGGCAGTGGTGCCCGTCAACCCCATGTACAAGGGCGGCGAGGTCGCCCACGTCCTCGCCGACGCCGGAGTGACGGCACTGGTGTGCGCGGACCGTGCGTGGGAGTCGTACCTGCGCGGGACGGCGGCCGCCTCGCCCGTGCGGATCGTCCTGACGGCCTGCGAACTCGACCTCCAGACCCGCCACGACGAGCGTGTCCTCGACTTCGGCCGCTGCGCGCCGGCGGACGACGCCGACGATCTCCTGGCGGTGGCGCGCAGCGGGGCGAGCGCTCCGCAGGGCCGCGAACCGGCCGGTGCGGACGTGGCGTTGATCAGCTACACGTCGGGTACCAGCGGCACGCCCAAGGGCGCCATGAACACCCACGCCAACATCGCCTACAACGCGGAACGTCAGCACACGGGCCATGAACTGCCGGACGGCTCCTGCGTGTTCGTGCTCGCCCCGCTCTTCCACATCACCGGCATGGTCTGCGAACTGGCCGCCTGCATCGCCGGAAGCGGCACCCTCGCCCTCGCCTACCGGTTCGACGCGGGCGTCGTGCTGGACGCGTTCCTGGAGCACCGTCCGGCGTTCACCGTGGGGCCCTCCACCGCCTACATGGCGCTCGCCGCTCGCCCTGAGGCCACCCCCGAGCACTTCTCGTCGTTCCGCATCCTCGCCTCGGGAGGCGCCCCGCTGCCGCCGGCACTCGTCGACAAGCTGGGTGCGGCGTTCGGCCAGTACCTGCGCAACGGCTACGGACTGACCGAGTGCACCGCGCCCTGCGCGAGTGTCCCGCCCGGCCGCAGGGCGCCCGTGGACCCCGCCTCGGGCACGCTGGCCGTCGGGGTGCCCGGGCCGGACACGGTGGTGCGCATCGTCGGTGACGACGGCAGGCCGGTGCCGATCGGCACGCACGGCGAGATCACCGTCCGCGGCCCGCAGGTCGTCCCCGGCTACTGGGGCAGGCCGGAGGAGTCCGCCGCGGCCTTCCCCGGCGGCGAACTGCTCACCGGGGACATCGGGTTCATGGACGCGGACGGCTGGCTCTACGTCGTGGACCGGAAGAAGGACATGATCAACGCCTCCGGCTTCAAGGTCTGGCCGCGAGAGGTGGAGGATGTCCTCTACAGCCATCCGGCGGTGCGGGAGGCGGCGGTCGTCGGAGTGCCCGACTCCTACCGCGGCGAGTCGGTCAAGGCGTACGTCAGTCTCCGGCCGGACGCGGCGGCAGGGCCGGACGAACTCGCCGGGCACTGCAAGGAGCGGCTGGCGGCCTACAAGTATCCGCGAGAGATCGAGATCCTGGCGGAACTGCCCAAAACGACCAGTGGGAAGATCCTCCGGCGGGAACTGCGTTCCCGCGGTGGAAGCGGACAGTCGAGCGGGACCGGTGCAGTACGCGGCGCGTGACGCCGGGACGCCGGCGCACGGAAGAGAGGCAGGTGAGGGCTCATGGCCACGCCCAGGACGGCGTCCCGGAGCGGCGTCAAGGACAAGGGCGGTACGGGCGGCGTTCCGCCCGTACCCCAGCGGCTGATGGCCGCCGCCACCCGCCTCTTCTCCGAGCGCGGATACGACCGCACGTCCGTGCAGGAGATCGTCGAGGCGGCAGGGGTGACGAAGGGGGCGCTCTACCACTACTTCGGCTCCAAGGACGACCTCCTGCACGAGATCTACGGGCGGCTGCTGCGGCGCCAGAAGGAGCGGCTCGACGCCTACGCGGACGCCGACGAGCCCGTCGAGCGGCGGCTGCGGAGAGCCGCCGCCGACGTCGTGGTCACCACCATCGACAACCTCGACGACGCGAAGATCTTCTTCCGCTCCATGCACCAGCTCAGCCCCGAGAAGCAGAAGCAGGTGCGGGCGGAGCGCCGCCTGTACCACGAGCGGTTCCGCGACCTCGTCGAGGAGGGCCAGCGAAGCGGCGTCTTCAACGCGGACACGCCCCCCGACCTGGTGGTCGACTACCACTTCGGGTCGGTTCACCACCTGAGCCACTGGTACCGGCCCGACGGCAAGCTCACGCCGCAGCAGGTCGCGGATCACCTCGCCGACCTGCTGCTGCGGGCGTTGCGGCCGTGACGCGAACCCGCGGCCCGCGCAGGCGGCGTGCGCTGCACCGGGCGGCGGTTCAGGAGTCCGCGCGTCCTGCGACGCATTCGTCGGACAGGTCTTAGGGAACCCGCACGTCCAACGAGCGACCACAGGTATCCACGTCCCACGTTCCGGAGGTAGCGACGGTGAAGGCATGGCGCGTCCACAGCAACGGCGAGCCGCGCGAGGTGATGCGGCTGGAGGAGGTCCCCGATCCCCGGCCCGGGCCGGGTGAACTGCTCGTGAAGGTGCGCGCCGCCAACGTCAACTTCCCCGATGCGCTGCTGTGCCGGGGCGAGTACCAGGTGAAGCCGCCTCTCCCGTTCACGCCCGGGGTCGAACTGTGCGGCGAGGTACTGGAAGCGGGTGAGGCGGGTGAGGACGCCCCCGCGGCCGGGACCCGGATCATCACCCGGCCCGTCCTGCCCGCCGGGGGTTTCGCGGAGCGCACCGTCGTATCGGCGGCGAGCGCCCGCGAGGCGCCCGCGGCGCTGGACGACGCGGAGGCGGCGGCCCTGCACATCGGCTACCAGACCGGGTGGTTCGGACTGCACCGCAGGGCCCGGCTGCAGCCCGGGGAGACGCTGCTCGTGCACGCCGCGGCAGGGGGCGTGGGCAGCGCGGCGGTCCAGCTCGGCAAGGCCGCGGGCGCGCGCGTCATCGGCGTCGTCGGCGGATCGGCCAAGGCGGAGACGGCGCGGGAGCTGGGCTGCGACGTGGTCGTCGACCGGAGGCAGGACGACATCGTCGCGGCGGTGAAGGAGGAGACAGGCGGGCGCGGTGCCGACGTCGTCTACGACCCGGTCGGCGGGGACGCGTACGCCAAGTCCGCCAAGTGCGTCGCGTTCGAAGGGCGCATCGTCGTCGTCGGTTTCGCGAGCGGGGCCGTGCCGACCCCCGGCCTCAACCACGCGCTCATCAAGAACTACTCGATCCTCGGCCTGCATTGGGGCCTGTACAACACCAAGGACCCGGCCGCGGTGGACGCCTGCCACAGGGAGCTGTGCGCGCTGGCGGCCGACGGCGCGGTCAAGCCGCTCGTCAGCGAGCGGGTGCCGCTCGAAGAGGGCGCGGCGGCGGTGCAGCGTGTCTTCGACGGCATCACGACGGGCCGGGTCGTCATCCAGCCCTGAGGCCCCGTCACCGCATTCGACGCCGCGGCCTGATCCACGAAGATCCCGAAGACAGACCCTGGTTCGCGCCCCCGCCGACACCGGCGGGGGCGCGAACCGCGGACGACGTGTGCGTTCGCCGGACGCGCCTCCGGTGGGCACAGAGTCTGCACATCACAGCCGTGGACCTGGCGCTGTGACCTGGACGATCATGGCTGCGCACCACTGCGGTCCCACGGTCCGAGCCGTGTGTGCAGGCCTGTGCCGCATCGTGCCGGGCCGTGCGTCCCGGTCCGTGCGGTTCCCGTCGGCGGGCGCGTCGCACGCCGGCTCGCGCCCGCGCGCCCGCAGAGTTCGCCGCGGTTCGACCGCCCAGGTCCGTCGAGAGGAACCCCATGGCCACGCACCGTCACGCGCCGGACCAGGAGGACGCGCGGGCGACGCGCCCCGAGGACGGCACCAGCCGCCGCCGGTTCGTGGGGTACCTGCTCGCGGCGCCCACTCTCGTCGCGGCGGCCGAGGTCGGCGTGCAGACCGTGGCCGCCCCGGAGGCGGCCGCCGCGGTGCCGAGCCCTCCGCAGGCGCCTGAACTGCTGGACCTCAACGACCTGCTGACCCTGGCCGCGAAACCCACGGCGAACCTCATAACCGTCCAGGTGCACCAGGACGGCACCGTCTCCTTCGACCTGCCGCGGGCCGAGGTGGGGCAGGGCATCACGACGTCGAGCGCGATGATCGTGGCCGAGGAGATGGACGTCCCGCTGGAGAAGGTGCGTGTCACCCTGGCCGACGCACGCCCGGAGCTGCTGTTCAACCAGCTCACCGGCGGCTCCAACACCACGATCTCGACGTTCACGCCGATCCGCGTCGCGGCAGCGATCGCCAGAGGCCGGCTGCTCGAAGCCGCCGCTCTCGAACTCGGGGCGCTGGTCTCGGAGTTGACGACACGCGCGGGGGCCGTGCTGTCCCCGGGCGGACGGCGCGTCACGTACGGGGCGCTGGCGGAGAAGGCCGCGAGTGTGGAGAGCAAGCAGGTCTCCGTACGGCTCAAGGAACGGTCGGAGTTCAAGCTCGTCGGCACGCCGCAGAATCGCCTCGACGCCCTCGACGCCGTCACGGGACGCAAGAAGTTCGCCATGGACCTGGACGTGCCGGGGGCGGCTCCGGCGATGGTCTGCCGCCCGCCGACGATCAACGGCAAGGTCAAGTCGGTGCACAACAAGGCGGACGTGGAGGCGATGCCCGGCATCACCGACGTGGCGGTGGTCTCGACGGGAGTCGCCGTGCGCGGCCGAACCTTCGGCCAGTGCATCGACGCGGTCCGCGCACTCCGCGTGACGTGGGACCCGGGCACCGCCGAAGGCAAGTCCGACGCGGACATGCTCCGCGAGCTCCGCAGGGCCGAAATCCCCCTGGCCGTTCCCGACTTGGGGCCGCTCACGGAGACGGTCGACGCCGACTTCACCTTCTGGTTCGCCAGCAACTCGGCGCTGGAGCCCAACTGCGCTGTAGCGGACGTCCGTTCGGACAGGGCGGAGATCTGGTCCGGACTGAAGTCACCCGTCGTCGCCCAGCAGGAGATCGCCGCGAAGCTCGGCCTGCCGCAGAGCGCCGTCACCGTGCACGTCACGGAAGGCGGCGGCTCGTTCGGCCGGAAGCTGTTCTACGACGCGGCCCTCGAAGCCGCCGAGATCTCCCAGAAGACGGGCAAGGCCGTCAAGCTGATGTGGCACCGTACCGACGACTTCCGGCAGGGGCGCACGCATCCCATGTCGACGTCCCGGGTCAGGGCGGCCTACGTGCCCGGCAAGGTGCTCAGCTACGAGCAGCGGCACACGAGCGTCGCCACGGACTTCGGCCACGGCCTGGGCGAGATCCTCACGTCGATGGCGGCGAAGCTGCCCGTCGGCGATCTGACGTTCTCCGAGACCATCTTCACCCTGACCCAGGAGTCGCCCTACGACTTCGGCGTGACGACCCAGCTCCTCAACGAGGCCGACAAGGGCTTCAACACCGGCAGCATGCGCAACATCTACTCGCCGAACGTCAGGTGCGCGCAGGAACTCGTCGTCGACGAGCTGGCGAAGAGGATGAAGAAGGACCCGTACGAGTTCCGCCGCGAGTTCCTCAAGGACGAGCGGGCGTCGGCCGTGCTGGAGAAGGTCGCGGAGAAGGGCGAGTGGGGCCGCCGCATGCCCGAGGGCACGGCGCAGGGCATCGCGGTCCACCCCGAGTACCACGGCGTCGTCGCCGTCCTCGCCGAGATCGACTGCCGGCCCGGCACCGCGCGGCGGGACCTCCCGGACGCCCGCACGGGGCCGCGGGTGACGAAGGCCGTCTGCGCCGTGGACGTGGGACTCGCCGTCAACCCCAGGGGCCTGGAGGCCCAGATGATGGGCGGAATCATGGACGGCATCGCCCACGCCCTGACGTCCAGCCTCCACCTGAAGGACGGCCACTTCCTCGAAGGAAGCTGGGACAACTACTTCTACACGCGCCAGTGGAACGTGCCGCCGGAGCTGGACATCATCGTGATGCCCCCGACCACCGGCAAGCCCGGCGGAGCGGGCGAACTCGGCGTGGCGGCGGCGATGGCGGCGGTCGCCTGCGCCTACGGACGCGCGACCGGCAGGATGCCGACGGAGTTCCCCGTCAGCCACGGCGGAGACCTGGGCTTCGAGCCGCTGCCCACCGTCCCCCCGATACCGCAGTCCCCGACCGACGGCCTGGACCACGCCCACTGAGGAGCCCCCGTGTCTACCCACACCTTCACTCTCAACGGCGAGAAGGTCACCGTCGAGGCCGAGGACGACGTGCGGCTCCTGTGGGTGCTGCGCGATCTGCTCGGCGTCACCGGACCCAAGTACGGATGCGGCATCGAGGTCTGCAGGGCCTGCACGAGCCACATCAACGGCAAGGCGTTCAACCCCTGTTCGGTGCGCGTCGGTGACATCGCGGACGACGACGAGGTGACCACCGTCGAGGGCCTGCCCGCGACCGCGGACGCCGAACTCCACCCCATGCAGGAGGCATGGCTGGAGCGCGACGTCGCCCAGTGCGGCTACTGCCAGCCCGGACAGATCATGACGGCCGTCGCGAAGGTCAGGCAGGCCCGGGCCGAAGGCCGGGACATCGGCGACGACGACCTCGACGAGATCCGCAACATCTGCCGCTGCGGCACGTACAACCGCATCCGGGAAGCCATCGTGGAAGGCGCCCGCAGGATGTGACCGGGACCGCTCGCGGGCGGGGTTCGGCACCGAGCTGGTACGGCCCGGTCGTGCCGTGGCGCGACCGGGCCGCTTCATTCAGCGGTGGGGACTGATCACCACGGCCTGAACTGGCCGTTGAACCACTGCCCGTTGCCGTTGTCGGCGTAGTCGTCGACGTTGAACGAGTAGTTCCCGTGATCGCCGTTGATGTACCCGCCCCAGCCGGACGGCGCGCTGCTGTCACAGATCACGTCGCCGGTGCAGACCGATGTGGTGGGGATGTTGCCGAAGTTCTGGTCCACCCCTGTCGTGGGCGGGCCCGCGATCTGCGCGAACCACTCGTTGGACAGGCCGTCCGTGCCCGTGCCGGGACCACCCTGGCGCTTGGGGTCGGCGATGAGGACGGAGTTGACGTTGTCGATCGACGCCGAGTTCTCCGTGGTCCAGGTGTGAACGACGGCCGCGCCCTGCGAGTAGCCGACGATCTTGATGTGCTGGCCCGGGTTCGCAGCGCGATGCTCCCGGACCAGCCGGTTCAGCTCGTCCACGCCCTGCCGGGTGCTCAGCCCGAAGAGCGCTGCCGAGTAGCCGACGGGCTGGTCCACGGCTGCGGCGTTGGCGTCCGTGAACACCCTCCCCTGCTGGTCGCCGGCGCCGCCCACGACGATCGTCCATGTGTCGTCGCTCCGTACCGGGGGCTCCGCCGGGGGAGGCGGGGGAGCGGGAGCCGGCGGCGGAGGCACGGGTGCTCCGGGTGCGGGGGCTGGACCGTCCGCGGGTGCGGGTGGCGGGAGCGGTGCTCCGGGCGGTGGTGGGAGCGGTGCTCCAGGTGGTGCGGGGGCTGGACCGTCCGCGGGTGCGGGTGGCGGAGGCACGGGTGCTCCGGGTGGTGGCGGGAGCGGTGCTCCAGGTGGTGCGGGTGCGGGTGCGGGTGCGGGGGCCGGACCGTCCGCGGGTGCGGGTGGCGGCGCAGGGGCCGGACCCGGAGCAGGACCGTTGTCCGGACCCGGTGCCGGGGCAGGCTCGTTGCTCGGTACAGGAGCCGGTGGGGGAGCCGGGGCAGGCTGGTTGTCCGGAGCGGGCGGTGGGCCGAGGTCCGGTCCTGGAGCTGGAGCGGGTGCGTTGTCGGGGCCAGGAGCTGGTGCGGGCGGCGGGCCGTTGTCCGGTCCCGGACCCGGAGCAGGTCCGTTGTCCGGCCCAGGAGCTGGTGCGGGCGGCGGACCAAGGTCCGGTGCGGGGGCAGGCTGGTTGTCCGGTGCGGGTGGTGGGCCGTTGTCCGGTCCCGGACCCGGAGCAGGTCCGTTGTCCGGCCCAGGAGCTGGTGCGGGCGGCGGACCAAGGTCCGGTGCGGGGGCGGGGTCGTGGTCCGGAGCGGGTGGTGGGCCGAGGTCCGGTCCCGGACCCGGAGCGGGCCCGTTGTCAGGGCCTCCGGGTCCTATGTCGGGTCCTGGGCCGGGGGCGGGCCCGTTGTCAGGGCCTCCGGGTCCTATGTCGGGTCCTGGGCCGGGGGCGGGTGCGTTGTTGGGTCCGGGTCCCATGTCGGGTCCTGGGCCGGGGGCGGGTGCGTTGTTGGGTCCGGGTCCCATGTCGGGTCCTGGGCCGGGGGCGGGTGCGTTGTTGGGTCCGGGTCCCATGTCGGGTCCTGGGCCGGGGGCGGGTGCGTTGTTGGGTCCGGGTCCCATGTCGGGTCCTGGGCCGGGGGCGGGTGCGTTGTTGGGTCCGGGTCCCATGTCGGGTCCCGGGCCGGGCGCGGGCCCGTTGTTCGGTCCAGGGCCGGGAGGCCCGTTGTCCGGTCCCTCAGCCGGACCGTTGTCCGGAGCGCTCACGCTGGGCCCGTTGCCGGGCCCGTTGTTCGGTCCCCCGGGGCCCTGGTCGTCCGCCGCTGCCGTCCCTCCGGCAACGAAACTCGCGACGAAGGCACCTGCTATGACAAAGCCGCTGCGTTTGTTGGCGTACCTCGCCAAACCGCGACGTACTGCCGCTGACGGATGACGTTGACGTGCTGTCATTCGTCTTCCTTTCCTCGGCCGGCGTCCAGCGCCGGTTTGTCGGTTTGCTGTGCGCTTGTTGCGTGTGAAGAGCCCTGCACCCACCGGCGCGACACGGGAACCGCCCTTGGCCGGTCTGGTCGAAGAACGTCGGGCACCGGCGTGCTCCCGGGCCGCGGCCCGCGGCTGCCTCCACGAAGGGAGACGGCCGTCCTTGCCGCGGCGCCTTCCGGCCCGGGTCAGGCGGCCGGCCGCCCGCACGGTGTCGCGCGAACTGCCGTGAGCGGCCTCGGCGTCGGGGTGTTCCGGCGCGTCGTCCGCGCGCCTGAGGGGCCTCGGAAGCGTCGTGCTCGGACTCTCATCGGGGGGCCTCACCTCGCGGCGTACATGCGAGAGCGAGCAGCAGCCGTCCGCGGGTGCTCCCGGTGTGCTGCTGGGACCGGCTGTCCGAACTGCCCCCGGTGCCGGGACCGTTCAAATGGTGCTCCCTTCTGACGGGGACCGATGTGACTGCCGCTCAGTGCACGAAGCGGCGCAGCCGCTCCGGCGACAGCGACTCCTCGGTGCGTACGCACCAGACGTCGTGGTCGCCGGAGACTGTGGTCTTCGGGACCGGTTCCGCGCATTCGCCGGCTGCCAGAGGACAGCGGGTGCGGAACACGCAGCCGGACGGCGGGTCGAGCGGGCTGGGCGGGTCGCCACCGAGGAGGATCCGCTCGCGGTTCCTCTCCGTGGCCGGGTCCGTGTCGGGCACCGCGGACATCAGCGCCTGCGTGTAGGGGTGCGCGGGCCGGCTGTAGAGGTGGTCCGTCGTGCCCGTCTCCATGCGGCGACCGAGGTACATCACGACGACGTGGTGGCTCATGTGCTCCACAGCGGCGAGGTCATGGGAGACGAACAGGTAGGTCAGACCGAGTTCGTCCTGCAGTTCCCGCAGCAGGTTCATGATCTGCGCCTGGACGGAGACGTCGAGGGACGCGGTCGACTCGTCGAGGATGACCAGGTCCGGGTCCGCCGCGAGGGCGCGCGCGATGCTCACACGCTGGCGCTGCCCGCCGGAGAGTTCGTGCGGGTACCGGGCGGCGGTCTCCGGCACCAGCCCCACGAGATCGAGCAGTTCGGCCGCTCTGCTGTTGCGTGCGGCGCGTCCGGAGAGCATCCGGTGCACGTCCAGGGGTTCGCGCACGGTCGCCCCGATGGTGCGTCTCGGATCGAGCGACGCGTACGGGTCCTGGAAGACCATCGCGATGCGCCGGCGAAGCTCGCGCGCCTGGGCACCGCGTGCCGCCAGCACGTCCTGGCCGTCGAGGTGGACCGTTCCGGACGTGGGCCGGACGAGGCGGGTCAGCGCGTTGCCTATCGTCGACTTGCCGGACCCCGACTCGCCCACCAGACCCAGCGTCCGGCCGCGTTCGATCGTGAAGGACACGTCCTCGACCGCGTGCACCCACGAGCGGTGGCGGCCCTCCCGCGGGCCGGGGAACCGCACGCACAGGTTCCGCACGTCCAGCAGCGGTTCGGACCGGGTGCCCAGGGCCTCGCCCGGACCTGCTGTGCTGCTCACTGGTCCTCCGGGCAGAACGTGCGGGTGTAGTGGCGCCGGCCGACCTCCAGCAGGTCCGGGACCTCGGTCCCGCACCGCGGGTCCCCCTTGACGGGGCAGCGGTCGAAGAAGACGCAGCCGGGCGGCAGCGCGCGGGGGTCGGGGGGTGTTCCCGGGATGGCGGTGAGGCGGTCGCGTCGCTTGCCGAGGACCGGACGCGCTCCCAGCAGGCCCCGTGTGTAGGGGTGTGCGGGCGCTCCGTGCAGGGTCTCGACGGGTGCCTGCTCGACGACCTGGCCGCCGTACATCACCACGACGTCGTCGGCGAGTCCGCCTACGACGGCGAGGTCGTGGCTGATCCAGACGACCGCCAGGCCCATGCGCTCCTGCCTCTCGCGCACGAGGTCCAGGATCTGCGCCTGCGTCGTGACGTCGAGCGCCGTCGTGGGCTCGTCCGCCACGAGGACGTCCGGCTCGCAGGAGAGCGCGATCGCGATCATCACCCGCTGCCGCATCCCGCCGGACAGCTGGTGGGGGTAGGCGTCGAGGCGGCGGTCCGGGTCGGCGATGCCGACGGTCTCGAGGAGTTCACGCGCACGGTCGCGGGCGGCCCGCCGTGTCGCGCCGAGGTGTTCCTCGATGCCCTCGGTGATCTGCCGTTCCACTGTGAGAAGCGGGTTGAGCGAGGTCATCGGGTCCTGGAAGACGAATCCGAGCCGCCGACCGCGTATGCCTTCGAGTTCGCGCCGGGACAGCTTCAGCAGGTCCCGTCCGCCGAGCAGGGCGCTGCCCGTGACGGTGGCGGGCGGAGGAAGGAGCCCCGCCGAGGCGAGCACCGTCATCGACTTGCCCGATCCGGATTCCCCCACCACGCCGAGCGTCTGTCCGGCTTCGACGGACCACGAGACGCCCCGTACGACGCGGGCCGCGCGCGTGCCGCGGCCGAGTACGACCGTGAGGTCCTGTACGGCGAAACCCGGTGCGTTCATCGGCCTCTCCTGGACTCCATGGCGGAACGCTGGCGGGGGTCGAGGACGTCGCGCAGCCCGTCGCCCACGAGGTTGAACGCGAGCACCGTGACGAAGATGGCCAGTCCTGGGAAGACGCTCATCCACCAGGCGTCGGTGAAGCCCTTGCCGTCGAAGAGCATCCGCCCCCAGGACGGCTGGGGCGGCTGCACGCCGAGGCCGAGGAAGGACAGCGCCGCCTCCGAGAGGATCGCGAAGGCCAGGCTGAGCGAGGTCTGGACGATGACCGGCGCCGAGACGTTGGGCAGTATGTGGGTGCGGACGATGCGCAGCGGCCCGGCGCCGATGGCGGCGGCGGCCTTCACGTACGGCTCCTCGCGCAGCGCCAGCGCGCTCGCGCGGGTGACGCGGGCGAAGACCGGTACGTACACCACGCCGATGGCGACGGTCGCGGTCGTCACGCCGGGCCCGAGCACGGCGACGATGGCGATGGCCAGCAGCATGATGGGGAACGCGAAGACCACGTCGACGACCCGCATGATCACGGTGTCGGCCCATCCCCGGAAGTAGCCCGCGAGCAGGCCGAGGAGCACCCCCGCGACCAGTGCGATGCCCACGCTGACCAGGCTGACCTGGAGTGAGATCCGGGCGGCGAGGACGACGCGGCTCAGGATGTCGCGCCCCAAGTCGTCGGTGCCGAACCAGTGTTCCGCGCTCGGTGGCCGCAGGGCCCGGGTGACGTCGACGGCGTTCGGGCCGTAGGGGGCGAGGTGCGGGCCCAGGACGGCGAGGACGACGAGCAGGGCGACGACGCCGAGTCCGGCCGCCGAGACGGGGCGCCGCAGCAGGTGACTCCACGCGGAGAAAGGACGTGCGCTCATCGGATCGATATCCTCGGGTCGATTCGCGCGTACAGCAGGTCGACGGCCATGCTGACGAGCAGGAACAGCGCCGCGACCAGCAGCACCGCCCCCTGCACCACGGGGTAGTCCCGTGCCGAGACGGCGTCGAACGTCAGCCGCCCCAACCCGGGCCATGCGAAGACCACTTCGATGACGATGACTCCGCCCATCAGGATCGCCGCCTGCACGCCGATGACGGTGACGACGGGAACCATCGCGTTGCGGACCACGTGCCGGCTCCTCACGATGCGCCGCCGCAGGCCCTTGGCGCTGGCGGTGCGCGCGTGTTCGGAGCCGAGCGACTCGAGGACGGCGCTGCGGACGAACCTGGTGATGATCGCTCCGGAGACCAGCCCCACCGCCGTCGCGGGCATGATCACCCTGGACAGCCAGCCGAGCGGGTCCTCCGTCAGTGGCACGTAGCCGGACGGCGGCAGCCACCCCAGCGTGCTGGAGAAGAGCAGGATGAACAGGATGCCCAGCCAGAAGTCCGGTACGGAGACCCCGAACTGGCTCACGACGCGCACGATCGTGTCGCTGATCCTGCCCTGGTGCGTCGCCGCGTAGACGCCGAGGGGGATGGCGAGGCCTACGGCGATGACCATCGCCGCGAACGCCAGGGACAGCGTCGCCGGGAGGCGTTCGAGCAGCACGAGCGTGACGGGCTCCCCGGTGCGGAAGCTCACGCCCAGGTCGCCGGTGAGCGCACTGCCCACGTAGTGGAAGTACTGGCTGATCAGGGGCCGGTCGAGTCCCGACGCGGAACGCAGCGCCTGGTAGGACTCGGGCGTGTACTGCGTGCCCAGAGCGACCCGTACGGGGTCGCCGGGCACGAGGTGCATCAGGGCGAAGACGACGACCGTCACGCCCAGCAGGACGACGGCGGCGTGCCCGGCGCGGGTCAGAGTGAAGCGCAGCATCAGTCGGCCAGCCTCGCGTCCCGGAATCGGATGGCGCCGTCGCTGCGGACCTCGTATCCCCGCAACTGCGGTGCCCACACCTGCACGACGTCGGGGTTGTAGAGGTAGATGTAGCTGGCGTCGTCGGCGATCTGCCGGGCGGCCTGCGCGTAGCGCTCCTTGCGGGCCTTCCGGCCGGCCTCCTTCTGTCCCGCCTCCAGGAGCCTGTCGACCTTGCGGCTCGAGTACTTCTGGAAGTTGAAGTTCCCCTTGGAGTGGTGCTGGGCGTAGTAGAAGTCCTCGGCGTCGAGGTTGCCCAGCCAGCCGAGCATCAGCATGTCGTATTCGCCCTTGCCCTGCTTGTCCAGCCAGGTGGCGAAGTCGACTTCGCGCGGCTTGACCGTGATTCCGATCTTCTCCAGCTGGGACGCGATGACCTGGCCGGCGATGACGGTCTCCGGGTACTCCTTGGTCACCAGCATGTCGATCTTCAGGTTGCGGACGCCCGCCGACCTGAGGAGCTCGGCCGCGCGGCGCGGGTCGTGCGAGTAGGGCGAGTACGCGGTGTACCAGGGGTTGGTCTTCGGTATGGCCAGCTGGTTCACGCTCGCGTTGCCGTACTGAGTGGCCTGCGCGATGGACTTGCGGTCGATGCCGTAGGCGATGGCCTTCCTCACCCGCGGGTCGCCGAACGGTCTGCGGTCCTGGTTGGCCGCCAGATACCAGTAGTCGTTGCCCACTTCCCTGTCCAGCTCCAGGTCCTCGTTCTGCGAGACGCGCTCGACCTGCTGCGGCGGGATGTTGTCCGTCCAGTTGATCTCGCCGGCCTCCAGGTCCGCGAGGGCCGTCGTGGGCTCGGGTATGAACCGGAACGTGAGCGACGGGATCTTCGGAGCGCCGCCCCACCAGCGGGAGTTGGCCTTCAGGCGGATCGACTCGCCGGGGTTGTGGTCGTCGAAGGCGAAGGGCCCGGTACCGACCGGCCGCGTCTTGATCCTCCCGCTCTCGACGTTCCTCTTGTTCACGATCGCGAGCCCCTTGTGCCCGCCGATCCTGGAGAGCAGGTTGTACATGGGCTTCTCGAGCTCGAGCCGGACCGTCGAGTCGTCGGGGGCCGAGATGTCCTCGATGCCGTCGAACCGCCAGGCGTTGCCCAGCTTCTCGTCGATGATGCGCCTGTACGAGTAGACGACGTCGTCGGCGCCGAACTCGGAGCCGTCGTGCCAGGTGACGCCCTTTCGGAGCGTGAACGTCCAGGTGAGCCGGTCCTTGCTGACCTTCCAGCGCTCGGCCAGCGCCGGTCTCATGTCCAGGTTCCGGTCCGGCTCGACCAGGGTGTCGAAGGTGTTCTCGAGCACCTGGAAGGAGAAGTACGCCGACGTACGGTGCGGGTCGAGCTGATCGGGCTCGCCCGCGATCGCCGCCACGACGCCGGAGCCGTCCTTGCTGAGACCGCGGTCCACGCCCGTGCCGGGCGAGCACGCGCCGAGCAGGGCGGACGCGAGTGCCGCGCACGTCCAACGGCTCAGCCGTCCCATGGCTGCCTCCCCCGCTTCGATCGACTGGTCGTCGCCGCCCATTCTTCATTATGATGAAGGAGCGTCATTATTACGAAGTACGGCGGGCACGTTACGAACCTCGGCGGGTGAGGTCAAGACACGGTCCGTAACCGTTACCCGGAGTTGACTCGGGCAACCACCGGGCCGTTCAGAGAGGAAGACTGTGACCTATTCCCTGGTGGTACGGGACGGCGGCGGAAGCTTCGGCGTCGTCACCGCGTCGAAGTCCCTGGCCGTGGGCGCCACCGTGCCCGCCGTCGCCGCCGGCGCGGGCGCCCTCGTGACGCAGGCTCACACCAACACGACGTTCGCCGAACGCGGCATCGCGGAGCTCCGCGGCGGACGTGGCGCGGCGCAGACGGTCGAGCGCCTGATCTCCTCCGACCCGGGACGTTCGCTGCGGCAACTCGCGGTGCTCGGCCCTGCCGGCGAGGCCGCCGCGTGGACAGGCCCCGACTGCACGGGCGCCGCCGGCCACCTCCTCGGCCCCGGATGCGTGGCCACGGGGAACTGCCTGGCCGGAACGCCGGTGCTCAACGCCTTGCGGGACACCTTCCTGGCCTCGGCCGGCCCGCTGACCCGGCGTCTGATCGCGGCGCTGGCCAGCGGCGAGGAAGCCGGCGGGGACAGTCGCGGCCGGCAGAGCGCCGCCCTGCGCGTCGTCGGCCCGGACGACGACGGCGGCCTCCGCAACGCGTCCCGCGTCGACCTGCGGGTGGACGACCACCCCGACCCGGTCGGCGAGTTGCGGCGGCTCCTCGCGCTGCACGAAGCCTTCACCGGCGCCGCGGACCCGTCCGGACAGGGCCGCTGATGGTGGTGCCGACCGCGGCGCGGGCCGGTCGCTGGAGCGCGGACACACCCCGCCGTTCGGCCGGTCCGGTGCGCGGGCGCCGAAGGGACCGCCCGCGGCGGGTGGTTCAGAAGGCCAGCGGAGTGACCGCTCCGAGCACCACGGTGGTCTCCGTCCCGGGATTGGCCCACCAGTGCGCGGCGGTGCAGTCGTAGGTGATCGTGTCGCCCTGCGACAGGTCCACGACCTCCTGGCCGATGCTCACCCTCAGCCGCCCGGACAGCACGACGACGCACTCCTGGCCCAGGTGGCGGTAGGAGCGTCCCTCGTTGCTGAAGCCGGGAGGCACCTCGCTCCGGATCACCTGCAGACGCCCGCCCGAAGGGGTCAGCAGCTCGCGCAGCACCTGCGGTTCGCGCGTGTCGTCGCTCGGCGCGGGCAGCCGGGGCCCGTGGCCGGCGCGGACGACGTGGTGCTCGGGCTCCGCCGCGCCCTGAAGCAGCTGCACCAGCGGAAGGCTGAGCGCGGAGGCCAGCCGTTGCAGCGTCTGGAGGGAGGGATTCCCCTGACCGCGTTCGAGCTGGCTCAGCGCTCCGGTGCTCACGCCCGCGCGGGACGCGAGCGCTTCGACGGTCATGCCCAGAAGGCGCCGCGTCGACCGCACAGTCGTCCCGATGGTGGCGAGTTCACCGCCACCGCCCGTGGCGGGGATCTCCCCGGACTCCGCGAACTCCCCTGCTGAGCCGTCGGGTTCCCTCTCGGGTTTCCTCGGCATCCCTCACCCTTCGGTACACCGCTCCGGCCGGACGCCCACATGAGCGCATCAGGATTCTAAGCGGCCGGGCAGCCGCGCCCGGAGTTCCATCCGCCGCGCACGCTGCACGGGTTCGCGGCCGGACCGCGTGCGGCGGGTCGAGGGCAACGGGAGTGGGCCGCGTGCGACGGGAGTGGGAAACGCGTCGACTTCGCGCGGGTGAACCGGACGGGGGGACCGGGGGCGGGAGTTCGGGGGCGCTCACTGTCCCGGCCGGCTGAACTCCCCCGACACCCGGACCACCGCGCCCTGTTGAAGGTGCTGGACGTCCACGGCGCGGCCCCGGCGGCGGCGTGCTGATCCGGGGAGAGCCCTCTTTCGGACCCGAGTCGTCCGGCTCGGCATCGCGGAAGGACGCGACTGCGGGCCGCCGACGCTCCCCGGAGGGCGTCGGCGGCCCGCACGTCCGCTCGGTGCGCAGCCGTTCAGCTCGCGGGGCGTCTCACTCGGCTGCGGCGATGTACGGCTTCAACTCCCGGCGTGCCAGCGACCGTTGGTGGACCTCGTCGGGGCCGTCCGCAAGCTGGAGCGTGCGGGCCGCGGCCCACAGCTCGGCCAGGGGGAAGTCCTGGCTGACGCCGCCCGCACCGTGCAGCTGGACGGCACGGTCGAGGATTCCGACGACGGCGCGCGGCGTGGCGATCTTGATGGCCTGGATCTCGGTGTGGGCGCCCTTGTTCCCGACGGTGTCCATGAGCCAGGCGGTCTTGAGGACCAGCAGCCGCAGCTGCTCCACCTGGACCCGCGCGTCGGCGATCCACTCCCGTACGACGCCCTGCTCGGCGAGGGGCTTGCTGAAGGCCGAACGCTCCACCGCCCTGCGGCACATCAGCTCGATCGCGCGCTCGGCCATCCCGATGAGCCGCATGCAGTGGTGGATCCGACCGGGCCCCAGCCGGGCCTGGGCGATGGCGAATCCGCCGCCCTCCTCGCCGATCAGATTCGACCGGGGAACCCGCACGCCGTCGAAGACGACCTCGGCGTGCCCGCCGTGGTAGTGGTCCTCGTACCCGTAGACGTGCATCGCCCGCCGGATCTCCAGACCGGGGGTGTCGCGCGGCACGAGCACCATCGACTGCTGGCGGCGGATGTCGGGGCCGTCCGGGTCGGTCTTGCCCATCACGATGAAGATCTTGCAGTCCGGGTTCATCGCGCCGGAGATGTACCACTTGCGGCCGGTGATGACGTAGTCGTCGCCGTCCCGCCGGACGCGCGTCTCGATGTTCGTCGCGTCGGACGAGGCGACGTCGGGCTCGGTCATCGCGAACGCGGAGCGGATCTCGCCGCTCAGCAGCGGCTCCAGCCACTGCCTGCGCTGCTCCGGATTGCCGAACTCCGTGAGCACCTCCATGTTCCCCGTGTCCGGAGCGGCGCAGTTGACCGCGGTGGGTGCCAGGCGGGGACTGCGGCCGAGGATCTCGGCGAGAGGGGCGTACTGGAGGTTCGTCAGCCCGGCGCCGTAGGTGCGGTCGGGCAGGAAGAGGTTCCACAGGCCGTGCTTGCGCGCCTTGGCCTTCAGCTCCTCCACCACCGGCACCGTCTCCCAGGGCGAGTCCTGTTCCGCGCGCTGCGCGTCGGCGACCGCTTCGGCCGGGTAGACGTGCTCGTCCATGAACGAGGTCAGCCGCCGGCGCAGCTCTTCCGTGCGTCCGTCGAATGCGAAGTCCATCTGACCTCATCCCTTCCGCAGCGTGGTGAGTCCGTTGTCGATGAAGACCGGGACGAGGTCGCCGATCCGGTCGAAGCCCGGGCCGACCGTCTGCCCGAGCGTGAAGCGGTAGTGGATGCCCTCCAGGATCACCGCGAGCTTGAACCAGGCGAACGCCGTGTACCAGTTGACGCGTGAGACGTCCCGTCCGGAGGCCGCCGCGTAGCGCTCGACGAGCTCCTCCGCCGCGGGGTGGCCGGGGGCCTCGGCCGTCGTGCTGATCGGGGCGTCGGGGATGTCGAGGCGCTCGCTGTACATCACGAGGAGCCCGAGGTCCGTCAGCGGATCGCCGAGAGTGGACATCTCCCAGTCGAGTACGGCGGCGATCCGGTCGTCGGCGGTCGCCAGCACGTTGTCGAGCCGGAAGTCACCGTGCACGACGGCCGGCGGGGGCGAGTCCGGGAGCTGCCCGGCCAGCGAGTCGCGCAGTTCGTCGATACCGCTGAGCTCCCGGCTGCGGGACGCCTCCAGCTGCTTGCCCCAGCGGCGCAACTGCCGCTCCAGGAAACCCTCGGGGCGTCCGAAGTCGCCGAGGCCGACGCTCTCCGGGTCGACGGCGTGCAGAGACACGAGGGTGTCGGGCAGCGCGAGCGCGAGGGCCCGCGTGCGTTCCGGTCCGAGGGCGGCCAGCTCGTCGGCCGTACGGTACGGCGTGCCCTCGACGTGCTCCATCACGTAGAACGGCGCCCCGAGCACGTCGGGGTCCTCGCACAGCAGCACCGTGCCCGGCACCGGTACGTCCGTCCCGCGCAGCGCCGTGATCACACGGTACTCGCGGGCCATGTCGTGGGCGGTGGCGAGCACGTGGCCGAGCGGGGGGCGCCGTACGACCCAGCGGCTCACCCCGTCGGTCACCCTGTACGTCAGATTGGATCTGCCGCCCTGGACGACCTCGGCTCTCAGCGGCCCCCGCACCAGGCCGGGGCGTTCCCGGTCTAGATGTCCGGCGAGCCGCCCGAGATCGAGACCGGGTGGATTCTCCTTGGTCATGCCTGCGCGCTCCTCTGCGTGATGGGGGACGCCACTGCTCGGACGGGACGTTCGGGACGGGCTCGTGCGGGCGGCCGCGTCCCGGCCGGGACGCGGCCCACACCGACAAGCTGCCCCTCCACGGGCGGCGAGCAACGGGCAACCGCAGTCGCATCGATCATGCCGACTAGTCGGTATGACGTCTAGGGCGTGTCTCAAAGTAGCGTCGTCCGGCCGTAGGCCGGGGCCCAGACGGGACTTTGAGACACGCCCCGGGGGTGGACGGTCTCCGGACGCCCGGGAGGCCCCGGGTGTGACGAGATCCACGGACGAGCGGACGGTGCACCGCACGCGGGCGGCGCGCCGTACCTCCGCACGCGCCGCCGCTCAGGCGTGGCACGCGACCGGCCTGCCGCCGTTCATCTGCTCCATGTCGCCCCACACGGCGAGGATGTCGAGCGGATCACCCGGCGGACGTCCCGCGAACTCCGCGTAGGCGCGGTGCACGTTCGCCACCAGCCGCTCGCTCTCGGCCAGTTCGGCGAACTCGCCCAGGTCGGCCGTGCGTGCGGCCTCCAGCGGCGTGAGCCCCCGGTCGTACGCGTCGCGCGACAGCTCTTCCACGAAGCGCAGATAGCGCTCCACGGTGTCGTAGACCTCCGGCCCCGCCGGCGGCCCGTGCCCCGGGACCACCGTCCGCGCGCCCAGAGCGCGCAGCCGGTCCAGTGCGTGCAGCGACCCGCTGAGGGAGCCCATCGGGATGAACGGCGTCCCCTTGTGGAAGACGAGGTCGCCCGTGAAGACGACGCTCTGCCCGGGCAGCCACACGACCGTGTCGCCGGTGGTGTGCGCGACGCCCGGATGGAGGCACCGCACCTCCGTTTCGCCGACGTGCAGCGTCAGTTCGTCGCGGAAGGTGAGCGACGGCGCGGTGACCTGTATGTCGCCGAACTCCACCTCCGGCCAGATCGCGTGCAGTTGGCGTCCCGCCCGCAGGGTCTCCTCGCGGCACGACTCGTGCCCGATCACCGTCGCGCCGGGAGTGAAGACGGCGTTGCCGTAGGTGTGGTCGCCGTGGTGATGGGTGTTGACGACCGTGGACGGTGCCGGCGCCCCGCTCGCCAGCAGCGCCTCGCGCAGCCGCAGCGCCCGCGGACGCGTCGCCGCCGTGTCCACGAGGAGGGTCGTGCCGCCGTCGCTGACCCAGCCGGCGTTGTTGAGGCACCAGCCGCCGTCCGGCTGGATGTAGGCGTGTACGCCGTCCGCCACTTCCTCGGTGTACGGCTCGCCGGCCGGCAGGCCGCTCGCGCCGTCTTCCGCCACTGCCGCAGACGCCATACGCCCGTTCTCCCCCCTCGTCGTCCCTGACCGGGGAACTTCCCCCGGCCGTCCGGGTGTTGCGGCCGCGACACCACGCGACCCGGTGCCGCACAGGTTGTCAGTCTCCGGGCGTTCCGGCTACGGCGTCAGTGCGGCGAGCGCTTCGTCGGTGACTTCCTCGGGACGCCCTCCGACCGGCACTGCCGCCCCCCGCTCGTCCTCCTCCAGCGGTTCGAGCGTCTCGAACTGCGAACGCAGCAGCGCCGGCGGCATGAAGTGCCCCTTGCGGCCGGCCATCCGCGCGGAGACGAGCTCCTCGGAGCCGTCGAGATGGACGAAGAAGAGACGCGCGCCGCTCTGCTCGCGGAGCCGGTCGCGGTAGCGGCGGCGGAGAGCGGAGCAGCTCACGACCCCTCCCCGGTCCGCGTGTCCGGCCAGCCACACCGCGATCGCGTCCAGCCACGGGCGCCGGTCCTCGTCGTCCAGCGGCGTACCGGCCGACATCTTCGCCACGTTGGCCGGCGGATGGAAGTCGTCCGCCTCCGCGTACCGCACACCGAGACGTTCCGCGAGCAGCGAGCCCACCGTGGACTTGCCGGACCCGGCGACACCCATCACCACGACCAACGGCACCGGGGCCCCCGTCCGTCGTCCCTGTTCCTCGTTCACCACAGCAGCACCACTCCCACCATCGCCACAGCCAGTGTGCACAGCGCCGCCGCTCGCACCACCCCCGGGCCCGGGGCGGGCGGACGGCCGGCGGCCATCGCGGCGATCCGCCGGTGGGCGAGCACCAGGAACCCCAGCCAGGACAGCACCCCCACCGCCGCGGCGGCCGCCTCCACCGGGGACGCACCGCCGCTGCCGTAGAGCACGTCGCGCACGGCCAGTGCGACGGCCACGGCGAAGGTGAGCGTGGTGCGCCGCCAGGCGAAGCGGGTGCGTTCCGGCTGCGCCGCCGGATCGCGGGTCCGCCCCCCGCTTCCGCCGCTCAGCTGCCCGCTCCCAGCGCGACGGCGACGAGCACCAGCAGCGCCGCCACACCGGTCGCCGTCGCCAGCAGCACCGGGAACCGCGAGACGGGCAGGTCCTCGCCTCGGCGCATGGCGCGCTCGCAGCGCATCCAGTGGTTGACGGCACGGAACGCGCAGGCTGCGGCGCACGCCAGGACGGCCGCCGAGACGGACGTGCGGACGGCCCAGCGCAGCCCCGTCAGGAACTGGTCCACGGCGATGCCGCCCGCGACGAGCGCCAGCGCCGTACGGATCCACGCGAGGAACGTGCGCTCGTTCGCCAGTGAGAAGCGGTAGTCGGGGGTGGAACCCTCAGCCCGCAGTCGCTGCGGGGCGAACCACAGCCGGAGCGTCGCAAGGAGCCGGTCGATCATGGCGACGAGCCTACGGCCCCCGCGGTGCCGGGCGATCTGTCCCCGCGGCCGGCCCCCTCCGCCTCGCGCTGCGCCCGAGCCGGTGCGGCCACTCGCTCCGCGCAACCGCTCAAACAGGGCTGGGCGCCGGACCGGGGACACGGGCCGAACCCGCCCGGCGTACCGGAACGGATCCTGCCTCCGGCTGAACGCCGCGCGCGCCGTTCAGCCGGAGGCAGGATCCATCGGCTGCTTCGACGCCCGCCAGGCCTGGAGCCGCCGGTGGGACTCCAGCCCGTCCGGGACGACGTCCCATCCGGGCAGCAGGCCCTCCAGTTCGTCCTCCGCGACGAAGTCCCACCAGTCGACTTCTTCGGTCTGCGGCCGCACGGGCAGCGCGCACACCACCTCGTACACACCCATGAACCACTGGTGCAGCGGCGACTCGTAGAGGAACGTGAACCGGTGCTCCGGCCGCGGCAGCCCCGTCACGCCCAGCTCCTCCTCGGCCTCCCGCAGCGCGCCGTCGTCGTAGCTCTCTCCCGCGCCGACGACACCGCCGACCACCACGTCGTACATGGAGGGGAAGACCAGCTTGCCGGGAGTGCGGCGGTGGACGAAGATCCGGCCCCGCGGATCGCGCACCTGGATCGCCGTGCAGCGGTGCCGCAGCCGCCGGACTGTCGCCTCGCCGCGCGGGGCCTGTCCCGTCACCCGGTCGTCGGCGTCGACGATGTCGAGCAGCTCGTCCTCGGGCGCCGGCTGCCGGCCGGTGGTGTCTGCCATGGTGCACATTCCATCACCGGCGGTGGGGTGCCGCCCGCTTCCGCAGGGGGTTACTCTCCGGTCACGAGATCTTCCGGGTGAACGTCCGCGCGCACAGCCGGGTGTGGAACAGGTGGGACGCAATGGCGTACGACGCCGATGTCATCGTGATCGGGGCAGGCCTCGCCGGGCTCGCGGCGACGGCCGAACTGGCCGACGCCGGCCGCAAGGTGATCCTCCTCGACCAGGAACCGGAGCAGTCACTGGGAGGCCAGGCCCACTGGTCCTTCGGGGGTCTCTTCCTCGTCGACTCGCCGGAGCAGCGCCGCCTGCGCATCCGCGACAGCCGCGAACTCGCCTGGCAGGACTGGCAGGGCACCGCGGGCTTCGACCGCGAGGAGGACCACTGGCCGCGCCGGTGGGCGGAGGCGTACGTCGACTTCGCCGCGGGGGAGAAGAGAGCGTGGCTGCGGCAGCAGGGCCTGAAGATCTTCCCCGTCGTCGGGTGGGCGGAGCGCGGCGGCTACGGCGCGAGCGGCCACGGCAACTCGGTGCCGCGCTTCCACATCACGTGGGGCACCGGACCGGGCATCGTCGAGCCCTTCGAGCGGCGCGTGCGCGCGGGTGCCGAGCGGGGGAACGTCGAACTGCGCTTCCGGCACCGCGTCACCGGGCTCGGGCGCAGCGCCGGGACCGTCGACACGGTCAGCGGCGAGATCCTCGAACCCAGCGACGTGGAGCGGGGAGAGGCCAGCAGCCGCGACGTCGCCGGCCACTTCGAGCTGCGGGCACAGGCCGTCGTCGTCACCTCGGGGGGCATCGGCGGCAACCACGACCTCGTGCGCGCCAACTGGCCGCAGCGGCTGGGCACTCCGCCCGCGCGCATGCTCTCCGGGGTGCCCGCCCATGTCGACGGGCTGATGCTCGGCGTCACGGAGAAGGCCGGCGGGCGCGTCGTCAACCGCGACCGGATGTGGCACTACACGGAGGGCATCGAGAACTGGAACCCGATCTGGAACCTCCACGGCATCCGCATCCTGCCCGGCCCGTCCTCGCTCTGGCTCGACGCGACGGGCAAGCGGCTGCCCGTACCGCTCTACCCGGGGTTCGACACCCTCGGCACCCTCGACCACATCATGCACACCGGGCACGACTACACCTGGTTCGTCCTCAGCCAGAAGATCATCGAGAAGGAGTTCACGCTCTCCGGCTCCGAGCAGAACCCCGACCTGACGGGCAAGGACGTGCGGGGCGTGCTGAACCGGGCCGGCGGCGGCGCGCCGGGGCCGGTACAGGCGTTCATGGACAACGGCGCGGACTTCGTCATCGAGCGTGAACTGGGCCCGCTCGTACGGCGGATGAACGAGCTGACCGGCGACGCCCTCATCGACGAGGCCGACCTGCGCCGGGAGATCGAGGCCCGCGACCGGGAGATCCTCAACCCCTTCACGAAGGACCTTCAGGTGACCGCCCTCCGCGGCGCGCGGAAGTACATCGGCGACAAGCTGATCCGGGTCGCCGCCCCCCACCGCCTCCTCGACCCGAAGGCGGGGCCGCTCATCGCCGTACGGCTCAACATCCTCACCCGCAAGTCGCTCGGCGGTCTCGAGACCGACCTCGACGCGCGGGTCCTCACCGAGGGCGGCGAGCCCCTGCCGGGCGTGTACGCGGCAGGGGAGGCCGCGGGCTTCGGGGGAGGCGGCGTGCACGGATACCGGTCCCTGGAGGGGACGTTCCTCGGCGGGTGCCTCTTCTCGGGACGTACGGCGGGGCGGGCCGCGGCGAAGGCGGTCGGCTGACCGCGCCTGTCGGGTGGTCCGAGCCGGGGCGGGTCCGGTGCCCGCACCGCGGCATGGACCGCTGCGGGGGTCGACGGTCTGCTCGGCTTGCGTCGTCGTCCTCCGGTGCGTCGCTTCGCCCTCCGGCACACCTCGGGCTGCTCGCCGAGGTCGTCCGTCCCGCTATCCGTTCGGCTGTCCGTCCCGCTTCCGTTCCGCTACTCGTCCCGCTGCGCGGACTTCGCCGCGGCCAGTTCGGCCAGCAGATCGCGGGCGGCCGCCGCCACGCGCGGCTGGACGCCCAGCTCGCCGAGCATGTCCGCGGCCGCCGACATCTCGGCTGTGCGGCGCACGGCGTGGCGGTGCGTGCCCTGTACGAGCCGGTCGACTGTGCCGGCGTCCGCCTGGCTCAACTCGCTGACGATGTTCTCCCTGACCCACTCCTCGCAGCCCGCCGCACGCCCCGCTTCGAGGGCCTCCACCACGGCGGCCGCCAGTCCCTTGAAGAAGACGCTGCGCAGCAGCTTCCGTTCGGCTGCGCGGCCGGGCGGCCCCTCGATCAGCGCGACTTGCGCGCCCAGATCCGACAGCAGCCGCGCGGCCGCGGCCGCGCCGGGCCCGCTGGCGAGCATGGGCACGCGCAGGCCGCGCCGGGGGACAGGGGCCATGATGGCGAAGTCGGCGAAGTCCACCGCGTGTTCGGCGGCGGCCTGGGCCAACTCGCGTTTCGCGCCCGGTGACGCGGTGTTGAGGTCCGCCCACACCGCGCCGGGGCCCACCGACCCGATGCCCGCGAGAAGCGCGCCCTGAGCTGCCGAGGCGCTGTTGACGCTGAGCACGACGTGCGCGCCCGCCGCCGCTTCGGCCTCGCTGCCCGCGCGGGTGACGCCTTCCGGCACCGGTACGGCGGCCGGGTCGTAGCCGCGTACGGCGGCACCGGCGCTCGCCAGGTCCCCCGCGAGGGAACCGCCTGCTTCGCCGAGACCGAGGACTGCCACCACGGTCCGGTCTTCTTCCGATGAGGTGTCCGAGGGCATGCCGCTACACTAGGCTCGGACAAAATTGTTGACAATATCGGTGCGTATTTGTGCGGCGGAGAGGAACCGGGGAGATCGTGGCTGAGGACGGGGCACGCAACGGGGCCGGGGTGCCACTGGTGGAGGCCATCCGCGAGGCGATCATCAGGGGCGAGTTCGTGCCCAACCAGCGGCTCGTGGAAGCCGATCTCTCCTCGCAGTTCGGCGCCAGCCGCGCCGGCGTCCGCTCCGCGCTGCTGGAGCTGACGAACGAAGGGCTGGTCGAGCGCATACAGAACCGCGGTGCCCGGGTGCGCGCCGTCCCGCTCGACGAGGCCATCGAGATCTCCGAGGTCCGGATGGTGCTGGAGGGGCTCTGCGCCGCCAAGGCCGCCGAGGCCGTCACGGGCGAGGAGGTCCGCGAACTCCAGGGCATCGGCAAGTCCATGCGCGAAGCGGTGGCCGGCGGGGACCTGCTCGGATACTCCGCGCTCAACCAGGAACTGCACCGCCGCGTGCGCGAGATCGGCGGTCAGCGGACCGCCTCGCGGGTGCTGGAGCGGCTGCGCGGTCAGAACGTCCGGCACCAGTTCCGGCTCGCGATGCACCCCGGGCGGCCCTCGGTCTCGCTGCCCGAGCATCTGGCGATCATCGACGGCATCTGCACGCACGACCCGGAGGCCGCCGAGAGTGCGGCCCGTGCCCATCTGCGCAGCGTCATCGAGGCACTTCGCGAGGTCGACGCCCAGCCCGGGCACAGACCCTGACGCAACTCGCACCGCCGGCGCCCCACTCGGGTGCCGGGCATGCGCCCGTCTGACATGCGCCCGTCCCGTACGGACCGCTGCCGAGCCCCGGCGCATCCGCTCCCCGCGATCGGATGCGCCGGGGCTCGGCGCTTCCGTCTGCGGGCCGGTGGTGCTGCCACGGAGGGCCGCACCGGCGGTTCGTCGGCCTGCGGCCGGTCACCCTCCGGTCCGGTCCGTTCGCCTCGGTCCGGGGAGCAGCGGCACGGACCCGCCGCCACCGACCCCTTGACTGCTGTAGCCAAGATTGTTGACAATCTGCACGGAGATTATGGCTGCAAAGGATCGCTAAGGAGAGACATGGCCGATCACCCCCAGCCGTCGAACCATGCGAGGGAGCTCGTCGAGGGCGCGTACGACGTGCACATCCACGTGGCACCGGACGTGATGCGCCGGCGCATCGACGACGTCACGCTCGCCGAGCGGTTCGCGGCAGTCGGTCTGGCCGGCTTCGTCCTCAAGTCGCACTACGCCCCGACCGCGGAGCGCGCGGAGGTCGTCCGCAGAGCCGCGCCGGGTGCCTCCGCGCTGGGCGCGATCACGCTCAACGCCTCGGTCGGAGGGCTCAACCCCGTCGCTGTCGAGATCGCCGGGCGCGGGGGAGCGAAGTTCGTGTGGCTCCCCACGGTCGACAGTGCCAACCAGCGCCAGTGCCGGGCCTCCGAGCCCGAGGGCGCGACGCCTCCCATGTGGGCGAAGCTCCAGGACGATCTGCGCGCGGACGGCATGGCGGCCGAGCCCGTCGAGGTCGTGGCCGAGGACGGCATGGTCGTCGAGGCCGCCCGGCAGGTCTTCCGCCTGATCGCACGGCACGGCATGGTGCTGGCCACAGGCCATCTGCACGCGGACGAGATCGCGGCGGTCGTCGACGCCGCCGCGGACGAGGGTGTCGAGCGGATCGTCGTCACGCACCCGGAGTTCACCTCGCAGCGGGTCGCCGTCGAGCGCCAGCAGCAGCTCGCCGCACGCGGCGCACTGCTGGAGCGGTGCTTCACCACGCCCTACACCGGCAAGGTCGAGTGGGACGTGTGGTTCCGGGCCGTCCGTGAGGCGGGTCCCGAGAACTCCGTGATCTCCAGCGACCTCGGGCAGCCCTTCAACCCGCCGGTCGAGGACGGTCTCGCCCTGTGCGCGGACCGCCTGCTCGCCGAGGGCTTCGACGAGGGCGAAGTGCGCACCATGACGGTGCACAACAGCCGCTGGCTCGTCGGCGCCGAGCCGCTGTCCGACGCCCCCGCCGCACACCGGAAGGCCGACGCCGTATGACTGAGCGACGCATGCTTGTCGTCGGCGCGCACAGCGCCGACTTCGTCTGGCGGGCCGCGGGCGCCGTCGCCGCCCACACCGCGGCGGGCGGCGAGGCCCTGGTCGTCGCCCTCTCCTACGGGGAGCGCGGCGAGTCCGGAGTGCTCTGGAAGCAGGAGGGCCAGACCGAGGAGAACGTCAAGCGCATCCGGCACGAGGAGGCGTCCAAGGCCGCCACCTCCGTCGGGGCGGGCTTCCGCGCCTTCGATCTCGGCGACTACCCGCTGCACGTCACCGCGGAGGACGTCGAGCGGCTGGCGGAGCTGATGCGCGACTTCGCCCCGCACGTCGTGCTCACCCACCCGGAGAAGGACCCCTTCAACCCCGACCACCCGGTGGCGCACCAGGCCGTCGCCCGGGCCCGGCTGCTGACCTCGGGGGCGGGGGTCGCCAGCGGCTTCCGTACGGCGCCGCCCTCGGAGTTCCTGGTCTTCGAGCCGCACCAGCCCGAGCTGTGCGGTTTCACACCCACCGTCTACGTGGACATAACGCCCGTATTCAAACGTAAGGTCGACGCCATGAGCTGCATGGCTGCTCAGCAGTACCTCCAGGAGTACTACGCGCAACGGGCCGACCAGCGCGGCAACCACGCGCGCAAGGTGACCGGCGCCCAGGAGATCCGCCAGGCGGAGGCCTTCCAGCGGCTGCTGCCCCACGTGGTCGGTGGGCTGTGAGCGCCCCGTGCACGGGCACGCCGTGCTCCGAGGCCGCGCTCGCCGAACTCGCCGACGCCGGAGTGGCGACGGTCTACGAGGCGTACGGGCGCCGCGGCCTGCTCGACGCCGACTGGACGCCTCTCACCCCGGGACGGCGCACGGCCGGTCCCGCCCGCATCGCCTACTGCGGTCAGGGCGACAACCGCGCGGTCCACGAGCTGATGCCGCACGTACGGCCCGGCGAGGTGCTGGTGCTGACGATGCCCGAGCCGGAACCGGTGGCCCTCTTCGGCGACCTCCTCGCCACCCAGGCCGCCGCCTGCGGAGCCGCTGCCGTGCTGGTGAACGCGGCGGTGCGGGACAGCGCCGACCTGGCAGGGCTCGGCTACGGGACGTGGACGCGCTGGCGCCGGGCCCGTGGCGCCACGAAGAGCGAGCGGGGAAGCGTGAACGTGCCGGTGGAGATAGGCGGCACGACCGTCGCGCCGGGAGACGTCGTGGTGCTCGACGACGACGGCGTCACCGCGGTCGCGGCCTCCGACGTGGAGGAGACCGTGCTGGCAGTGCGGCGGCGCATCGTCAAGGAGGACGGCCTGCGCGAGCGCTGGGCGGCCGGCGAGTTCAGCTACGACGCCTACGGGCTGCGGGCGGCCGACGAGGGAGGGCCCTCATGACGGGCGTGCTCGCGGCGGAGAGGCTCACGAAGCAGTTCGCCAAGGACGACCAGGCGATCGTCGCCCTGCGGGAGTTCTCCCTGACCGTCGAGGAGGGCAGCTTCGTCACCGTCCTCGGACGCAGCGGCTGCGGCAAGTCGACGATGCTCAACCTTCTCGCCGGGCTCACCGAGCCGTCCGACGGCGTGGTGACGTACCGCGGCAAAAAGCTCAGCGGCCCGGACGTCGACATCGGCTACCTCACCCAGTCCGACACGCTCATGCCGTGGCGGGACGTGCAGCGCAACGTCGAGATGCCGCTGGAGATCCGCGGCGTGCGGGCGGAGGAGCGCCGCGGCACGGCTGCGGAACTGCTGGAACGCGTCGGCCTCAAGGGATTCGAGAAGCACTATCCGCGTGAACTCTCCGGCGGTATGCGGCGCCGCGCCAGCCTGGCCCGCATGCTCGCCGGTACACCGCGCACGCTCCTGATGGACGAACCGTTCGGCGCGCTCGACGCGCAGCTGCGCACCGAACTGCAGGAGGAACTGCTGCGGCTGTGGCAGGGCAGCGGCCAGACGGTGGTGTTCGTGACGCACGACATCGAGGAGGCCCTGCTGCTGGGCGACCGCATCGTGGTGCTCGGGCAGCTGGGACGCATCGTCGCCGACCGCGAGGTCGGCCTGGAGCGGCCCCGCACCCTGGACACGCTGCGCGTCGACCCCGCCTTCGTCGAACTGCACACGGCGATGGCCGCCGCGCTCAAGGAGGGCTCGTCATGACGGAACAGCTCGTGAGCCCGGGGCGGCAGAGCTCCGCGGGCGGCCCCGTCCGCATCCCCGTCGAGCGGACCTGGTGGCAGCGGCACGGACGCACGACGACGGTGTGGGCGCTGCGCCTGCTGCTCGTCTCGGTGCTGCTGGCCGGCTGGCAGATGACGGCGGGCAGCCTCTTCGACATCACGTTCACCAGCAAACCCAGCGCCATCGCCGGACGTCTCGGGGAGTGGTCCGCGGACGGCACTCTGTGGACGCACAGCCTGGTGACCATCCAGGAGATCGTCTACGGGTTCCTGCTGGGAGCGGTGGCGGGCGCCGTCGTGGGCTTCGTGCTGGCGTCCCTGCATCTGGCGTACCGGGTGATCGACCCGTTCATGATGGCGCTGTACTCGATTCCGAAGGTGGCACTGGCCCCGCTGTTCATCGTGTGGTTCGGGATCGGCATGCACATGAAGGTGCTGCTGGCCGCCGCGACCGTCTTCTTCCTCGTCTTCCTCAACACCGCCGCCGGGGTGCGGGAGGTGGACCGCGGGCTCGTCGACGCGGTGCGGCTGATGGGCGGGAGCCGCAAGGACATCGCGCTCAAGGTCGTGCTCCCCTCCTCGATGACGGGAGTCCTCACGGGCCTGAAGGTGGCGATCCCCTACGCGCTGATCGGTGCGGTGATCGGGGAACTGGTCGCCTCCAACCAGGGCCTGGGCTACCTCATCAACGACGCCGCCGCTCAGTTCGACACCGCCGGGGTCTTCGCGACGCTGGTCGTGCTGAGCGTCATCGCCGCCGTCCTGAACGTCCTCGTCGGCCTCATCGGCCGCCGGGTCAACCGGTGGAAGCCGGTCGAAGCACAAGGCTGACCGCCGTCCCGGCTGTCGGCCCCCGATCCTCAGATCCGCTGCGAACTCAGCGACTGGAGCTGCAGACATGAACTCTCACATCGAGCGCAGGGCGCTGCTGAAGTCGTTCGCGGCGGCCCCCGTTCTCCTCTCGCCACTGGCCGCAGGCTGTGCCGAGCACGGCTCCACCACGAAGGCCGGCACGCTCAGCATCGGCCAGATCAGCAACTCCGTGGCGTTCTTCCCGCTGTTCATCGCGGAGGAGAAGGGCTACTTCAAGGACGAGGGCATCAAGCTCGGCGACAGGCCGCGGCTGGGCACCGGGGCGAAGGTGGCCGCCGCCCTCAAGTCCGGCTCCATCGACCTGGGGGCGGGGGTGCTCACGGACGCGTTCAACCTCGCCCAGAACGATCCTGGCGCCCGGGTGCTCTCCAGCCTCGTCACCGAGTACTACGTCGACATCGTGGTGGGGAAGTCCTTCGACGGGCCGGACGCCGGCGCCCCGCTGGAGGAGCGCACCAGGTCGCTCGTCGGCAAGAAGATCGGCATCACCGGGCCGGGCAGCGGCACGGAGGCCCTGATCGGGCATCTCTTCGACGGCATAGGCAAGAAGGCGAAGACCGACGCCACGCTCGTCAACCTCGGCAGCGCGGCGACTTCGGCTCTCGGGGCGCTCAAGTCCGGCCGCGTGGACGCGCTCTCGTTCTTCCAGCCGATCGGGCAGCAGGCCGAGGCCGACGGTGCCGGCCGCATCCTGATATCCCCGGCCGCCGGCCATGTGCCGGACATGAAGGGCGCGTTGCACGGCGTCGTCTTCTCCACGCAGAAGCTGCTGAAGAAGAAGGCCAAGGAGGCCGAAGGCTTCCAGAGCGCGATGAAGCGCGCCCAGGCCGACGTGCAGGGCGATCCGGACAAGGTGCGGGAGCTGCTGGAGAAGTACCTCAAGGACACCGACGCGAAGGCGCTGGACGCGCTGGTGCCGATCCTCCGGAAGGAGATGCCGGAGTCGCCGTCGGTCGAGCGCGGACCGTACGAGACGGCGCGCCGCTTCCACCGGGCCAGCGGACTCGTGAAGGACGCCCCGAAGTTCGCGGAGATCAAGGCGGACGGCTGAGCCGGACTCTCCGGCCGGGGGTGGTGCCGGCCGACCCGCACCACCGGCCCGGCCCGGTGCCTACCCGCGTCCGCGCCGGGCCGCCCGCCACTCGGGCGCGAGCACCGACCAGATCTCGATGTCGTACCGCTCTCCCCGGCGCAGGTAACTCTCGCGCAGCACGCCCTCCTTCGTCATCCCGAGCCGCCGCGCCACGGCGATGCTGGCCTCGTTCGCCGCCGAGACCATCCACTCCACGCGGTGGATGCCCCGCTCCTCGACGGCCCAGTCGACGATGACGCCGATCGCTTCGGTGACCAGGCCCCTCCCCACCGCGGAAGGCTCCAGCCAGCAGCCCGCCTCGGCTGTGCCCTGCTCGACGTCCATCGTCCGGAACATGACGCCGCCGACGAGCCCCCCGTCCGTCCAGATGCCGTAGATCCGGCCGGTGTCGGCCGCTGCCTTCTCGGCGTACGACGTCAGGAAGGCACGGGCGGACTCCAAGTCCTCTATGACGTCGGGGAGTCCGACGTACCGCCCGATGAACTCGCGCCCGCGGTCGATGTGCGCCAGGAACTCGGCGGCGTGACGGGGCTCCAGCGGCCTCAGCCGCGCGCCGCCGTCACCCAGCGGTACTGAGAACAACGAGACCTCCGTGGTCGGGCCGGTACGCGTCGACTGACGGCGGCGTGTGCGGAGAAGGCGGGCGGCGGGCTGAAGCGTCCTGAGTTGTCAGGGCCCGCGCGGATGATCCCATACCGGCCGTCCGCAGTGCGCACCGGTTCCCGCCCGTGGGGACGGGATGCCTCGTCCCGGCCGGCGGTCGGGCACGAACCGGCGGAGCAGGGGCAGTTGACGCCATCGACAGGAACCGGCCGCCCCGGAGGGTCGTCCCGGTCCCTGTGAAGAGAAACCGGGGGAGCGGGCCCAGCCGTGCGCTGGCGGTGGTCGTGATGGTGCTGGCGGCACAACTCGTCGCGCTGGCTTGGCCCGCGTACGCGTGCGGATGCGGCGGGATGGTCGCACGCGGCGGTTCGCGCATCGCGGTCGACCGGGAGACCTCGGCCGTGAGCTGGGACGGGCGGACCGAGCGGATCCTGATGAGCCTCGACGTCAGCGGCGACGCCGAAGAGGCGGCCTGGATCATGCCGGTGCCGAACAGGGCGGCCGTCCGGCTCGGCAGCCCGCGGCTGTTCACGCAGCTGGGACGGCTGGCCGCGCCCGAGCACCGTGACCGGCACTACTTCTGGCCGCGTTCCGGAGACTGGCCGTACGACGACGTGGACGGCGCCGCCGCACCGGGCGGCGGTGCGCGGGGCGAAGGCGTGGACGTCGTCGGCTGGAAGAGGCTCGGCCCGTTCGACGTCGCCACGCTCAGCGCCACCGACCCGGACGCGCTCGGGGACTGGCTGGACGACAACGGGTTCGCTCTGCCGGGACGTCTGCACCGCGAGCTGGAGCCGTACGTGGACCGCCGGTGGGAGTACGTGGCGATCCGCCTGGCTCCGGGAACCGACGAGCGGGAGAGCGTGCTCGGCGGCACGCTGCAGCCGCTGCACCTCACGTTCGAGTCCGAGCGGTTCGTCTACCCGATGCGGCTCTCCCGCGCGGCGAAAGAGCCGCAGAGCCTCCGGCTGTACGTGCTGGCTCCGCACCGGATGCGCCCGAGCAGCGCGATCGGTGGTCAGACACCGCGCGTGCGGTTCGCCGGACGGGTCGAGGAGCCGGCGGACGAGGTCCGCTCGTTCGCCCGGCCGGGCGGCGGGAGCTCCGCAGATGGTGATCCCTTCCTGACCGTGTACGAGCAGCACTTCCCGGTGCCGGCCCGAATCAGCGGTGACCACGAGCTGCGTCGCGCCCACTCGGACACCGAGTACCGCACCGTCGTGCATCACGCCCGCATCCTGGCCTGGGGAGGCGTACCGGTCTGGATCGTGGCGACGGGGGCGGCGGCCCTGGCGCTCGGATCGCTCGTCGTATGGCGGGCCAGGGCCCGTCGTCGGCCGTCGGCGGACGTTGGCTGAACTCCCGTTCGGCATACGGGACTTCGGCTTCGGACTGACCGAGTGGCCGTTCCGGCGGGCGACGGCCCGTCACGGCGTCCGCGCCGCCTGTTCCTCCGTGGCACGTGGCAACGTCGCGCCGGATCCGGCAAGTTCGGGGAGATCGCCGGTTCAGGTGACCGTGCGTCCGCATGACGCGGCCGGGCCGCCGTCGTCGGAGCCCGGCGGAGCGTCACCGGAGGGCCCGCCGGGCAGGTGGGCAGGCCCGGGCACACCACGCCCCGGCGGGCCGGCGGCCGCGGTGGGTCTTGCCTCACCCGGTGAAGTGGGCCGCCGGGGCACGGACTTGGCGCGCAACCGCTCCATCTGCCGCCATTCGGGGCGCAGTCCGGCGAGGCTGGTGGTCAGAAAGTACACGACACCCGCGGTCAGCAGGGCGGGTACGAGCCCGAAGGACGCCACCGCCGCTCCGGCCGCCATCCCGCCGAGCGGTATGCCGCTCCAGGCGACCGAGTCACCCAGCGCGTTGACGCGGCCGAGCAGCCGGCGCGGCACCCGCTCGAAGGTGAGCGCCGCGAGGATCGGGTTGAGGAAGCCGGCGCCGAACCCCGCCACGGCGAACACCGTCAGCACCGTCCACATCGGCACGTCCGCCGCGAGGACGAGGAACCTCGGCGCACCCGCGAGCAGGAACCCGGCGAAGAAGACCGGACGGCGCCGAAGGCGGTGGGCGACAGCCGCCGCGATCAGGCTTCCGCCGACCGCTGCGATGCCCATGACGCTGCTGCTGAGCCCGATCGCGCTCGGCCCCTGCCCCGACTCCTTCGCCCAGACCGGCATCAGCACGGTCGCGAACGCCGCGTCCAGCAGGTTGGTGACGCTGACCATGACGATGACGGTGAGCAGCAGGGGTTCCCCGCGCAGGAAGCGGAAGCCCTGCCCGAAGCGCGTCCAGTAGCCGGGCTCCCGGCCGTCCTCGCGCGCTCCGGACGCCACCCCCATGCCGCGGGGGAGCGCCAGGGCGATGACGGCCGACCCCGTCGCGAAGCACGCCCCGATGACGACGAGCCCCGCCATGGGACCCAGCAGCGCCACGAGGGAGCCCCCTGCCGCCGGGCCGACCGTCGAGGCCAGCCGTTCGGTGACGCCGGAGAGCCCCGTCGCCCGCTCCAGCGGCACGTGTGCCCGCTCGGCCGCCTCCGGGATCAGGATCTCCTTCGCGAGATCGCCGGGCCCCCTTGCCGCCCCGATCAGGGCGACGAGGGGCAGCAGCAGCCAGAAGCCGAGCCTGTCGAGGCTGTGGAGGAGCGGGATCGCGACGGCCGCCGCGGCGCTGACCACGTCCGTCGTCCAGGAGATGACGCGGGGGCCCGTCCGGTCCACCAGCGGGCCGGCGAACGCCTTGACCGCGACGTACGGAGCCATCTCGCAGAAGGCCACCAGGCCCGTCTGCGTGGCGCTTCCGGTCGTGACGAGCACGAACCACGGCAGGGCGATGACCGATATCCGGGTGCCGGTGAGCGCCACGCCCATCGCGGCCAGCACAGCGGCGAGCGGTCTGTAGCGGCCCGCGCCTCGCTGTCGGCCGGAGTCCGGGTCGTGTGCTTTCACTCTGCTCCTGCCGGACCCGGGCGGCCGCCTCGAACCCCCCGGTACGAACTGGTGACCTGTACGCGGCGCACCGCATGCCGCTTCGCGAAGCCGCGGCCCGCAAGCCGGTGGCCTGCGGCGCGGTGACCAGCAACGCTGTGACCAGCAATGCTGTGACCTGCGACGCGGGCGGCCGGTACGCCGCGGCCCGGCCCGCCTTCAGCAGCTTACGCGGCAGTCCCGGCGCCGCTCCACGCCCCGGAGCCACGGGGCGCGCGGTGACGCCGCGCGCCGGGAGAGGCCCGTCCGCCAGGATTCCGGCGGTCCCGGGGCCCCGCGTTCCGGGCTCCCGGAACCCCGTCGGGACGGGTCCCGGCCCGAACGGGCCCGTCACCCGTCAGTGCGTCCGCCCGTCAGTGCGTCAGCCCGGGGGCAAGCCCTCCCCGGGTCAGCCCACCGGCCTCAGCCCTCTTCCCCGGCCTCCGAACCGGTCCGGCGGCCCGAGCGCCGTCCGGCTCCGCTGTCGCCGCCGCCTTCTGCCTCCCGTGCCCGGTCCTCGGCCTCCTTCTCGCCGTCGCCCTCCGCCCGGACGCCCTGCAGCGGGTCGCCCGCGCCGGTGCCGCCGGTGGAGTAGCCCTCCGAGCCGCTGGCGACTCCGGGAACCACGTGCGGCCGGGCCTGCTCCTCGCGCCCGGAGTGGGCCCCCGGCCCGCGGTCCGCGGGGTCCGTTGCCCGGGCGTTCCCGCTGTCGTTCTTCCCGGACTGGTCCTTCTCAGCCATGGATCTCCTCCTCAGGCGGCGGTGGGCCGTCCCGCTGCCCGTACGAGTGACGGGCCCGGGCACACTGCGAATGCACGGCGCAGGTACCCGGGCGCGGTGCGCGGAAACTGGGGGCTCCGCCGGTCGCGCGCGTCGGCCCGCGCCAGGGGGCGCGGACGATGCACACCTGCGGACCCCGCGAGCGGGGCCCCGAGCCATGGCGGACACGGGGGAGTAGGCGCGGTCCGGGGCGCTGCCGCCCTCGCTCCGTGCACGCGTGGCAGCGGGAGCGGTTCACGACGGTCCGGGGCGCTGCCCTCCCCGCCCGTCTGCCCGCCTTCCCTCGGCGACGCCGAGTTGCGTGCACGCTCCGCGAACGCGCCCGCCACAGCTTGGAGTTCAGGGTGCCGGCCGGGGCAGGACGCCCAACGCCTCTTCTCCCGGCGCACAGTTCTCGCGCAGCTCGGCCAGTTCGCCTGCGGGCAGCCGCAGCGCGGAGCCCCGCCTGCCGGCGCCGTCGAAGAGCTCCTCGCCCTCCTGGAGCCATTCCGCGAACGGCTGCACGCCGATGAAGCCGGCCAGCCGCGCCAGCTCCTGGCGAGGCGCGTCCAGCAGGCTCTCGTAGCTGAGGGTCGTGCGCTGCTCCGGCGGGACGGCGGCGAGCTGCCCGAGCCCCTCGCGGATCAGCTCCGACCAGAGCGTGCCGAACTCCGGTACGGGCATCGTGCGGTCGAGCACGAGCGCGGGGTCGAATTCCGAATCCAGCAGATGCCGCAAGTCGTCGGGCAGTTGCTTGAGCTGCTCCTCCGTCAGCTTGCCGAGCGGCGCGTCCCGGCCGGCGCCCGTACGGCGGTGGATCTCCCGCAGCAGCGCGATCATGCGGTAGCCGTTGTGGCGGCTCATGGACAGGGCGCAGTCGGGGCCGTCCCGGAAGAGGTGCACGAAGCGGGCGTGGGGGAAGAGGCTGCGCAGCAGTTCCACGCGGTGCAGCGAGTAGCCGGAGCGTTCGACTGCCGCCTCCCGCCCTCCCGCCCGGGAGGCCAGCGCCCCGAAGAACGCCTCCCACTGCTGGGGTGCGGGGCGTTCGGGCCAGGCCGTCACCTCGGGTTCCAGCGCGTCGAGGAGCGCGTCGGGGTCGTCGGTGAGGTGCGGCAGCGCCATCATGCTGACGGCGGGGATGCCCGTGGTCTCCGCGGAGTAGCGCCACTCCGGGTGGCGGTTGTAGAGGAACTCCGGCAGCGGCGTACCGCTGCGGACCATGCGGTCGAAGACCTCCATCGGCTCCGTGAGGCACCGCCAGAACTCCCGTCCCGTCAGCGGCTCGTGGCTCAGCGCCGGAGGACCGTCGACGCACGCGTACAGCTCGTTCAGGCTGAGGACGTCCGGATGCAGCCGGAGCACCTGTGACAGCGCGGTCGAGCCGCTGCGTCCCGTGCCGACGACGAAGGTCAGGGTCTTGATGCCCGTACGCACAGTTCTTCCTCCCCCTGCGGCCCTCCCCGGCCGCTCGCTTCCCGGTCGCACCCCCTCACTACCCTCCCGGGCCGTGATCGATCCGGGGCCGCGGACGATCACGCGAAGGTGTGGCGGGGTGCTCGCCCGGACCGGGAGAGGCCGCGGCGGGACTCAGGCCAGCAGGGAGGCGATCTCCTCCGCGCAGGCCAGCAACGCCGGTACGCAGGCGTGCAGTTCCTCCCGCGAGGTGAGGACGACGGCGGCGCCGAGCGAGACGGCCAGCCGCGGTCTGCGGTAGCCGTCGGCGTACGGCACCGCGGCGGCGACGGAGCGGACCCCGATCTCGTTCTCCTCGTCCACCTCGGCCCAGCCGCGTGCCTGTACGCGCGCCACCTCCTCGCGCAGCGCCTCAGGATCGGTGAGGGTGCGCGAGGTGGTGGGGGCCAGGTCTCCCGCGAGGAGCGACTCCAACTCCGGGGCCGGCAGCGTCGATACGAGCGCCCTGCCCATCGACGTCGCATGCCACGGGTTGCGGGTGCCCTCGGCGCTGCGGAGCTGCAGATGCTGGCTGCCCTGCACGCTCAGCACCAGCAGCACCTCGTCGCCGTCGAGGATGCCCGCGATCGCCGGCAGACCGGTACGCGCCGCCAGCCGGCGCAGCGGGTCGGCGGCGGCCGAGTACCCGGCGGGGGAGCGCTGGAAGCCGCGGGAGAAGTCCAGCACCCGTACGCCGAGCGCGTATCGCCGGGTGTCCTCGTCGTAGGCGACGAACCGTTCGGCGGCGAGGCGCCCGAGGAGCCGGTGCGCGCTGCTGACCGGCAGCCCGGCGATGCGCGCGGCCGCGCTGACGCCGAGCCCCGGCGGGTTGTCGGCCAGTACGGTCAGCAGGCGCAGACCCCGGCTCAGCATGTCGTCGCCGGGCGGTGCGGTCACCGTCGGTGCTCCTTCGATGGTCGTGCGCGGCAAGGTCAGTCGCGCTTCCCGCCGGTGGCGGTCGCGGTCCGCTCGACGCTCACCGTACCGGCCGCGACGGCGGGCCGCGGCTCCCTCACGCCGAACATCAGCGCCGCGGAGAGCAGGGTGCAGCCGGCCATGAACCCGAAGGCCCCGGCGTCGCCCAGTTCCGTGCCGCGAACCCATCCCACCAGGTAGGTGCCGGCGAACGAGCCCAGCGCGCCGAAGGAGTTGACCGCCGCGACGGCGGCGCCGGCCACTCCGGCGGGGGCGAGTTCGGAGACGAGCGCGAAGTACGGGCCGTAGGGCGCGTACATGCACAGGCCGGCGACCACGAGGAGCGTCATGGCCAGCGGGAAGTTCGAACCGGACAGGTACGAGGCGTACAGCGCCACCGCGCCCGCGCCCAGCCACGGCCACACAGCGACGCGGCGGCGCATGCTGCGGTCGGAGACACGGGAGTTGAGCATCATCGCGACGACGGCGAAGGCGTACGGGATCGCCGAGAGCAGCCCGGTCGCGCCGATGCCCTCGCCGGAGCCCTGCTTGACGATGGAGGGCAGCCAGAAGACGAAGCCGTACATGCCGAACGACCAGAAGAAGTACTGCGTGGCGAGGACGGCGACGGGCCGGGAGCGCAGCACCCTCGCGTAGTCGCTCTTGGTCGCCCGCGGGGCGTCGGCGGTGGTCGCACCGCTTTCCGGGCCGCTCCCGGCGCCGTCGGTACCGGGCTCGCCGGCCCGGCCGACGTCGGCCGCCGTGAGGGCCGAACCGGGGACGGCCACGGCTGCGCGCTGCTCGGCGGCGAGGTCCGCCCTGAGCTTGTCGTGCTCGGCCTGGGGGAGCCAACGGGCCTCCGCGGGGCGGTCCTTGATGAGCCGCAGGCAGACGAGTCCCCACACGATCGAGGGGACACCCTCGATGATGAACATCATCCGCCAGTCCGAGACCTCGATCAGCCATCCGGAGAGCACCGACAGCCACATCACGGTGATCGGATTGCCCAGGATCAGCAGGGAGTTGGCGCGGCCGCGCTCGCCCTTGGTGAACCAGCGGCTCAGCAGCACCACCAGCGAAGGCAGCACCGCGCCCTCGACCACGCCGAGCGCGAAGCGCACGGGGATGAGCTGCTCCGGGCTGCTGAGCAGGCCCTGCGCCGTGGCGAGGACGCCCCAGGCGATCGTCGATCCGGCGACCAGCCGCCGGATGCTGCGCTGTTCGGCGTAGATCGTGCCCGGGATCTGGAAGAAGAAGTAGCCGAGGAAGAAGGACGCGGCGATGAGCGAGTCCGTGCCCGCCGAGAGATTCAGCTCCTCGGCCATGCCGCCCGCCGACGCGATCGCGTAGTTGGACCTGTCGAGGTAGGCGAGCGAGTAGGTGACGAACGCGATCGGCATCAGGTACCGGGCTCGGGTCGAGGACCAGAAGCCCCCGCCGCCGAGGCGGGATGAAGGTGTCCCTTTCATTCCCGACCCCCTTTTTTCCGTGAGGTGGAAAGTGTTTCACTGGGCGGGAAGGACGTTACGAGTGTCTGCCCTCGCCGGTCAACAGCCAGAGCGTGGCCACGGCCACAGGCGCTCGTGCCGTCCGCCTGCCCGACCGTGGACCCCGCGGCTCCCGCCCGCGAGCCGCCGACGACCGAGAGGCCGTGCACCGATGCCCGAGACCCACGCGAACCCCGATTCCGCCCCCGCTCTCGACGTGCTCCTGCCCTGGGACGGACTCGAGGACAGGCACGGGCCATGGCCGTCGAACGTGCGCGTCCACGTCTGGGACGGCACGACGCCGGATGACGAACTGCCGCCGCACGTACTGGAGTCGACCGGCCTGTGGGTGATGCCCTACGCGGTCCCGGGGGTCGAGCGCCTGCTGCCGCGCATGCCCGCGCTGCGTGCCGTGCAGTCCCTCAGCGCGGGTGTCGAGAAGCTCCTCCCGGTGCTGCCCGAAGGGGCCGCGCTGCACAACGGGCGCGGGCTCCACGACGCGAGCACGGCCGAGCACGCTCTCGGCCTGATCCTCGCCGCCCAGCGCGACCTTCCGCGGTGGGTCCACAACCAGCGGGAAGACCGCTGGGAACCGCACTTCACCCGCTCACTCGCCGACTGCCGCGTCGCCGTCATCGGCTACGGCTCCATCGGCGCGGCGCTCGAGCGGCGGCTGCTGGCGTGCGAGGCGCAGGTGGTACGCGTCGCACGCAGGGCCAGGCCGGAGGAGGACGTGCACGCCGCGGCCGACCTGCTCGAGCTGCTGCCCGACGTGGACGTCGCGGTGCTCGTGCTCCCCGAAACCCCGTCCACGGAAGGGCTGTTGGGGGAGGCGGAGCTGGCCGCACTGCCGGACGGGGCGCTCGTCGTCAACGTGGGCCGCGGACGTACGCTCGACACGGAGGCTCTGCTGCCGGAGCTGCGGGCGGGCAGGCTGCGTGCCGCGCTCGACGTCACCGACCCCGAGCCGCTGCCCGCCGGACACCCGCTGTGGCGGTGCCCCGGAGTGCTGATCACGCCGCATGTGGCGGGCGGCTCCGCCGCGTTCCGTCCCCGTGCGGAGCGTCTGGTCGTCGAGCAGGTCCGCCGCTACGCCGCGGGTGAGCCGCTGCTCAACGCGTTCCCGCGGCCGTGACCGGACCGGTCCGCTGACGGAGGCCGCGTGCGGGGGAGCGGCCCCCGCATGCGGCGCTCGCGTGTGCCCGAGCCGTCAGCGTTCCGTGCGGCGTCTCCGTGTCGCGACGAGTACGCCTGCCCCCGCGGCCAGCACGAGGCCGCCCCCGGTCGCCAGGTACGGCGTCGCGCTGGTGCCGCCCGTCTCTGCGAGCGCGCCCCCGTCCTCGCCGCCGTTGCCGTCCTCGCTGCCGCCGCCGGCCTTACCGTCACCGCTCCGGTCCTTCGCGGGGACGAAGCCCGCCGGGGGCCGGTCGCAGCCGATGCCGTCGCCGTCGCGGTCCAGGTGCTTCCCGTAGTGCTCGTCCCCCTCGGCGATCTTGGAGTAGCCGGCGGCGTAGGCGGCTGCGCAGTTCTCGAACGGGTGACTGCCGCTGTGGGCCGCGGCGGCGGAGGGGGTGAGGGTCATCCCCAGGGCGGCGGCCGTGGCCGCGAGGGCGGAAGTACGGAGCTTCATTCGTCTCTCCGGTGTGTGTCGACGACGGAACGGGGGATGGCGGTGATGTGACCGACGACATCTGTCATTGGTTGTGCTGCTTGGTGGTGTTGTTCCTTCATGTCGGGAACTGGCGTTTTCAGTCGGTGTCTTGACGTCCCGTCAGCATCGGGGGACCCGGGCCCCTTCGAGGCGGCTCCGAGGCTGGGCTCGCCAACGGACGGAAGCCGCACCGCACTTCAGGTGCAGGGGGCTGTGCGCCGGGCGCACGTGGAGGAACGCGTGCGGCCCGGCGGCGTCAGGCGGACGCGTGGGAGGGTCGGCGCCATGCCCTTCGACCACAACGACCACTACCACCGGCTGCTGCTGTCGCAGGTTCCGCCCGGCGCCCGCACGGCCCTGGACGTCGGGTGCGGCACGGGACGGTTCGCGAGGCGGCTCGCCGGGCTCGGACTGGAGGTCGACGCGATCGACCCGTCCGGGGAGACCGTCGACTGCGCCCGCGCCCTCTCGGCCCGCGACCCTGGCGCCCCCGCTCCCCGCTACCGCCAGGCCGATGTCACAGAGCTCGAACTGCCCTCGCGGTACTACGACTTCATCTCGTGCCTTGCGAGCATCCACCACATGCCCTTCTCGACGGCAGGAGCCCTTCGCGACTCCCTCGCGCCCGGCGGCGTCCTGGTGGTCCTGGGCTGCTATCCCGCGAGGACCTGGCGGGACTGGGCATGGTCCCTGGCCGCCGTACCCGTCAACGCCGTCGCCCGGGCCGCCGTCGCGGTACGGGAGCGGCTCCGGTCACCCGGGGCAGGCCCCTCGGACGGGAAGGCAGACCCCTCGGACGCGGAACGCGTCTCGGCGCCCACCAGGCAGCCGGAAGTGACGCTGCCGCAGATCCGGCGTGAGGCAGCCGGCCTGCTGCCCGGCTGCCGCATCCGCAGGCTGCTCTTCTGGCGCTACCTGCTCGTCTTCAGCAACAGCCCCTGAACGGGCGGCAGTCGGGCTCGGTCCGCACCCGCGCGGACCCCGGCGGGGCACGCGGGGATCGCGTGCGCACCCGGCCACGGGCCCGCGCGGAACCGGCGGGCCGGCACGGTCATCCGGCCGGAAAGCCCGCCGGAAAGCCGTCCGCGTCGAGGATGCGCTCCGCGACCCGCACGGAGTCCACCAGCGGGTGCAGGGCGAGGGCACGCACCGCCGCGCGGCGTGAACCGTCCGCCGCCGCCTCGATGGCCGACCGCTCCACGGCCTTGAGGCAGAGCATCAGCCCGAGCTGGTCCTCCGCGACGGACCCCACCGACAGCGGCCGGGCGCCGCCCGCGTCGACCAGGCACGGCACCTCCACCACGGCGTCCTCGCCGAGGCCCGGAACCGCCCCCCGGTTGGGCACGTTGAGGATCAGCTTGGTGCGCTCGTTGCGCGAGATCGCCCGCATCAGGGCGAGTGCGACACGGTCGTATCCGCCCCCCTCCAGGTCGCAGGTGTCGCGTTCCCACCCGCCGGTGGCCTCGCGGCTCTCGGCCATGTACGTCTCCTCGCGCTCCCGCCGCGTGTGCTCCCAGGCCGCGTAGGCCTCAGCCGGCGAGGACGAGCGCGACGCCCCGTAGAAGCGGGCCTGCTGCTGCCGCAGGAACTCCCCGCGGGTGGCCTCCGCGTCCCGCACGGCGGCCAGGGCCTCCCGGTTGAAGTAGTAGTAGTGCAGGTACTCGTTGGGTACCGCGCCCAGCGTGCGCAGCCACTCCGCGCCGAAGAGCCTGCCCTCCTCGAAGGACGTCAGCCGGGCCTCGTCCGCGAGGAGTCCGGGCAGCCTGTCGCGTCCGTCCTCGACGACGCGGCGCAGCCATCCGAGATGGTTCAGCCCCACGTAGTCGTAGTCGGCCCGGTCCGGGTCCGCCCCGGCCGCGCGGGCGGTGCGCCGGCACAGCCCGACGGGGGAGTCGCAGATGCCGATCACCCTCTCGCCCAGGCCCCGTTCGCGGAACGTCCTGTTCATGGCCTCGGTGACCATCCCGGCCGGGTTGGTGAAGTTGACGACCCAGGCGCCCGGGGCGAGTTCGGCGACGCGCTCCGCGATGCGCACCGCGACGGGCAGGGTGCGCAGACCGTAGAGGACGCCGCCCGCACCCACGGTCTCCTGGCCCAGCACGCCCTCGGCGAGCGGGACGCGCTCGTCGCGCGTCCTGCCGTCCAGGCCGCCGACCCTGATGGCGGAGAAGACGAAGTCGGCGCCGCGCAGGGCCTCGTCGAGGTCGGTCGTCGCGCGTACCGACGGCGGGGGCGAGGTGGGCGGCCGGCCGGAGTCCTCGACTCGCGCCGCGTGCCGCTCCGCCTGGTGCGCGAGAACGGCGCGGACGGCGTCGAGCCGCGCCTGCGCGGTGTCGTGGAGGACGAGTTCGGTGATGCGGCCCGCCGGGTCCCCGGCGTCCTCCAGCAGGGCCCGGTGGACCAGGGGCACGCGGAAACCCCCGCCGCCCAGCACGGTCAGCCTCATCCTCGTGCCACCTCCACAGTTACCTCCACTCCGGCCTCGCGGAAGACCGCGAGCGTGCCGGGGTCGGACGCCTGACCCGTGATCAGTACGTCGATGTCCTGCGGTCCGCAGATGCGGGCCGTCCCCGTGCCGGGGAACTTCCGTGCGGTGGCGAGCAGCACCACCTGCCGGGCGGAGCCCAGCATCGCCTTCTTCACGGGCACTTCGACGTCGGTGGTGTCGAGGACGCGGCCGTCCGGCAGCACTCCGCTGGTGCCGAGGAAGAGACGGTCGGCGTAGATGCCCTCCAGGCTCGCCTCGGTCAAGTGGCCCACGAGGGAGCGGTAGTTGCGGCGCACCTGCCCGCCGAGCAGCACGAGGGAGACGTCGGGGTCGTCCCGCAGCTCCTCGTACACGGCCAGGTTGCTGGTCGCCACGGTGATCTTCCGGCCGTGGAGCTGGCGGGCCAGCTGAAGCGTCGTGGTACCGATGTCGAGCAGCACCACCTCGCCGTCCTCGACGGTGGCGGCGGCCCGGCGTGCGACGGCGTCCTTGTCCGCGAGGTCGTCGACGGCCTCCTCCTCGAACGGCCGCTCGGCGGGCCGGCGGGCCACCGCACCGCCGTAGACCCGGGTCAGCCTTCCCGCCCTGCCCAGGTCGTTGAGGTCTCGGCGCGCCGTGGCCTCGCTGATGTCCAGCCGTTCGGCGATCTGCCCGACGGGCAGCACGCCCTCCTCGCGGAGGAGCCGGAGCAGCTGTTCGTGGCGGTGCTCGCGCAACATGCCCGGCAATCTAGCGCGAGTGAGCGACTTTGCGCGAGTGTGACCGGCCTCTTGCACTTTCAGGGTCTGACGTGCAGGGTACCGCTCAACGCGTGACGCCGGGGGAAGGCGGAGACCCCCTGCCGGATGGACGGGGCGTCGCGGCAAGCAGGCGGCACGAGGGGCGGGAAGAGCAGTGAGTACGACCGGGAGCGCACAGCCCGCGCCGACGTCGGCGGCACTGGACCCGCTGGCCGCGCTGCGCGACGACGGCGGCCCCGAGCAGGACGTCTTCCTCACCGGCACCGTCTTCCTGGACATCGTCTTCACCGGGCTCGACCACGCCCCGGTGCGCGGCACCGAGTCCTGGGCCCGCGGCATGGGCTCCAGCCCCGGCGGCGTCGCGAACATGGCCACCGCGCTGCGCCGCCTCGGGCTGCGCACCTCCCTGGCGGCGGCGTTCGGCGACGACGTGTACGGCGACTACTGCTGGGAGTCCCTGGCCGACAACGAGGGCATAGACCTCGCGCCCTCGCACCGGGCCCCGGGCTGGCACTCACCGGTCACCGTCTCGATGGCCTACGAGGGCGAGCGGACGATGGTCTCGCACGGCCACGAGGCACCGGCGCCCTGCGTGAGCGCCGCCCAGCGCCCGCGCTCCCGCGCCTGCTTCACCGCGCTGGCGCCCGGGCGGCTGGAGGGATGGGCACGTGACGCGTACGACGAGGGCAGCAAGATCTTCGCCGACGTCGGCTGGGACGACACCGGCGCCTGGGACCCCGACACGCTCGCCGACCTCTCCTACTGCCACGCGTTCCTCCCCAACTCCGTCGAGGCCCAGCACTACACGCGCACCGGCTCACCCGAGGAGGCCGTGCGGGCGCTGGCCGAACTCGTTCCCATCGCCGTGGTCACCAAGGGCTCCGAAGGCGCGGTCGCCGTCGACTCGCTCACCGGTGAGAGCGCCGACGTGCCCGCGCTGCCCGTGCAGGCCCTCGACCCGACCGGCGCGGGCGACGTGTTCGTCGCCGGGTTCATCAGCGGGACGCTCGCGGGCTGGCCGCTCGCCGACCGGCTCGCCTTCGCCAACCTCACGGCGGCTCTGTCCGTACAGCACTTCGGGGGCTCGCTGTCCGCCCCCGGGTGGCCCGAGGTCGCCGCGTGGTGGCAGTACGCGACCCGCTGCGGGGGGCAGAGCGAGGACGTGATGCGCCGCTACGCCTTCCTGTCGGACCTGCTGCCCGGCGCCGGCAGGGGTTCGTCGCTGCGCAGGGCCACCCCCACGATCGGCTTCCGCCCGTCCTGAAGCCCCGTCCTGAACGCCCTGACACACCGTCCTGAACGTTCCCGAAGCCCAGTCCCGAACGCCCCCGACCACCGACACTTCCCGCGCGCTCCGTCCGGCCGCTGACGGCGACGCGCGGGACGCGGCCCGAACGTCCGGGACGCCGAGAGGAGACCCCATGCGCTCTGTGAGCCCGCCGGCCGGCGGGAGTGCCCCCGGACGTGGAGCCGCGGCTCCGCACCGCCGCACACCGCGGGCCGCCCGGCGTGCCGCCGCCCGGCGTGCCGCCGCGCTCACGGCCGCCCTCACCGCCGCGCTCCTCGCGGCGGCCTGCGTTCCCGGGACGGACGGCTCCGCCGCACCCGGTGCCGGCGGTTCCGGCGCCGCCGCGAGCGAGGTGCCCGACCCCGCCAAGGCGGGCAAGGCCACGCTGACGGTCTGGGACCAGGAGATCCGCGGCGGTCAGAACGCCGAACTGGAGCGCCTCAACAGGGAGTTCGAGGAGAAGTACCCGAACGTGCGCATCAAGCGCGTCGCCCGCAGCTTCTCCGATCTGAAGACGACCCTGAAGCTGGCGATATCCGGCAACAAGCCGCCGGACGTCATCCAGGCCAACCAGGGCTATCCCGACATGGTCGCCTTCGTGAAGGCCGGCCTGCTGCGCCCGCTCGACGACTACGCAGGGATCTACGCCTGGAACACCCGCTACCCGGCCACCCTGCTCAACCTCAACCGGGTCTCCGCCGACGCCCGCAACTTCGGCACCGGGCGGCTCTACGGCATCTCCCAGACGGGCGAGTACATCGGCGTCTACTACAACAAGGACGTCCTCGACGACGCCGGCATCGAACCGCCCGAGACCTGGAAGGACCTGACGGACGCCCTGCCCGAGCTCAAGGACGAGGGCGAACTGCCCGTCCAGTTCGGCAACTTGGACAAGTACCCGGCGATCCACACGTTCGGCGTGCTGCAGAACCAGGCAGGGGGAGCCGATGAGACACGCGAGAGCGTCTTCGGCCGGGGCGAGGGCTTCGACAACGACCCGACGCGCGAGGCCGCCAGGACGCTCGCCGACTGGAAGGAGCGCGGCTACGTCCCCGAAGGCGCCAACGGCACCGGATACGACGACGCCGCGAAGAAGTTCGCCGACGGCGAGGGCGCCTTCCTCATCACCGGCACCTGGCAGCTCGCGGATCTGAAGAAGTCCATGGGCGGCAAGCTGGGGTTCATGCCGCCACCGCCGGCCGACGCGGGAGCACCACCGGTCACCACCGGCGGGCAGGGGCTCGCCTGGTCGGTCACCTCGCGCGCACGGCACCCCCAAGTCGCCGCCGCCTACCTCGACTTCATCACCAGCGCGCACGCCGCCGACGTGATGACCGAGGAGGGCGTGCTGCCCGCCCTGCCGGGCAAGGCCGCACGCCGCCTCCCCGAGGGCAGCGTCGACGCGCAAATGGTCGACGGATGGCGGAAGTTGAACGACAGCGACGGCCTCGTCCCGTATCTCGACTACACCACGCCCACGTTCTACGACTCCCTCTCCGCCGACCTCCAGGGCGTCATCGACGGAAAGCTCACACCCGAGGAGCTCTCCACCCGGATGGACCGCTCGTACACGTCCTTCCAGGACAAGCAGGCCGGCCGGAAGCCGAAGCCGTGAGCGCCGCCTCCACCGGGGAACGCCCCGGCACGCGGGCGTCCCGGCGCATCCGGCCCCCGTCCCGTGCTGCCGGGCGCCACAGCGGCCGGGCGCCGGGGCAGCCGCGTGCCGTCGGCTACCTGTACGTGCTGCCCGCGCTCGTCCTCTACGCCCTCTTCCTGCTCGTCCCCCTCGGCCAGACGGCCTGGCTGTCGCTGCTGCACTGGGACGGGCTGACGGCGGCCACCTGGGCCGGAGCGGACAACTACACCGCGCTGCTGACGGATCCGTCGCTGCGCGGGCCGTTCCTGCACGCGATCGTCCTGCTGCTCTTCTACTCCGCACTGCCCGTCGCCCTCGGCCTGCTGCTGGCCTCGGCGCTCTCCCGGTTCCGCGTCAGGGGAGCCGCCTTCTTCCGGACGGTGCTCTTCCTGCCGCAGGTGCTGGCGATGGTCGTCGTCGGCGTGGCCTGGCGCTCGATCCTCGCACCGGACGGGCTGCTCAACGACGCGCTGCGCGCCGTCGGTCTGGACTCCCTGACGCGGTCCTGGCTCGGCGACTACACGTGGGCACTGCCGTCGGTCGGCGCGGTGGGCACCTGGGTGGAGACGGGACTGTGCGTGGTGCTCTTCCTGGCGGGCGCCCAGCGCATCCCACGCGAGCTGTACGAGGCGGCGCGCGTGGACGGGGCGGGCCCGCTGCGGGAGTTCTTCGCCGTCACGCTGCCCGGGCTGCGCGCCGAGATCGCCGTCGCGCTCACGCTGACCATCGTCGCCGGACTGCGCAACTTCGACCTGATCTACATCACCACGAGCGGCGGCCCGGGCAACGCCACGTCGGTGCCCGCGTACGAGGTCTACCACCGGGCGTTCGAGACCAACGAGGTCGGGGCGGCCGCCGCGATGGGGATGGGGCTCACCGTGCTGATCTTCGCGCTGACCGTCACCGTGTCCCGCCTCGTGGAAGGACGGAACCGATGACCGGACGCCTCGAACGCACCGTCACCTACGGCATCCTGCTGCTCTTCGCCGCACTGAGCCTCACGCCCGTCGCCGGGATCCTCTCCACCGCGTTCGGCAGGCAGTCGTCCCTGGACACCGGCTTCTCGCTGCCCGACGGCCTCAACTGGGCCAATTTCGCGGACGCCTGGACCCGAGGGCACTTCGGCACCTACCTCTCCAACTCGGTGCTGGTCGCCGTGGCGGTCGTCCTCGTCACGTCCCTGCTGTCCCTGCCGGCCGCCTACGCCTGCGGCGTGATGCGCTTCCCGGGCTCCGGCCTGCTCTTCTACACCTTCGTGCTCGGCCTCACGCTCCCGCAGGAAGCCCTCGTCGTACCGCTCTACTTCGACCTGCGGTACTGGCAACTGACCGACACCTACTGGGCGTTGATCCTGCCGCAGACCGCGCAGTCCCTCGCCTTCGGCGTCTTCTGGATGCGCAGCTACTTCCGCAGCGTGCCCGCCTCCGTCATCGAGGCGGCCAGGCTCGACGGCGCGTCCAGCTGGGGCACGCTGTGGCGCGTCCTCGTCCCGATGGGCCGTCCGGCCGTCTCCACCCTGGTCGTCATCGTCTTCATGTGGACGTGGAACGAGTTCCTGATGGCGCTGGTGATGGTCAGCGACGAGGCACACCGCACCGTCCCGCTCGGGCTCGCCTTCTTCCAGGGGCAGCACAGCTCGGAGACGGCGCTGCTCGCTGCGGCGTCCGTGCTGATCGCGCTGCCCGTCGTGATCGTCTACGTGGTGCTGCAGCGGCGGTTCATCGAGGGCATGCTCACCGGCGCGGTCAAGGAGTGACGCGGACCGCCGGGCCGCACCCCGGTGCGGCCCGGCCGCCGCGAGCCCGCCGGCCCGCACCGGTACCCGCGGGCGGCTCCGGGCGCCGCCGCCCCGGCCGCCCCGGTCTCCGCGGTCTGCGCCACGGAGACGGGAACGGCACCCTCAGGCGTTCACCGGCTCTTCGGCCCTGGCCGAGGGCCTGCGCAGCGCCTTCTCGATCTCTTCGAGCGTCCGGCCCCGCGTCTCGGGCACCCGCCGCAGCACGAAGATCCAGCACGCGGCGTTCATCAGCGCGTAGACCATGAAGGTCGCCGTGCGCCCGAAGGTGTCCACGGCGGTCAGCGCGGTCAGCGCGATGACCAGGTCGAAGCCCCACACGGCGGTCGTGGCCAGGCTCATGGCCGGGCCCCGCACCGCCAGCGGCAGCACCTCCGGGCCGATCAGCCACACGACGGCCTGCATGCTCGCCCCGTTCAGGAAGATGTAGGCGAACAGCGAGAGGATCACCGTCCACTTCTGCCCCGCCGTGCCGTCGCCGCCGAGGAAGGCCAGCGCGAGCACGGCCATGGCGAGCCCCGATCCCGGCAGCAGCCACAGCAGCAGCCGGCGCCGCCCCGTCCGGTCCACGAGGAGGGTCCCGGCGATCCCGGCGAGGACGAGCATCACGCCGATCCCGACACCCGTGAGCAGTGCGGTGCTGTCCCCGAAGCCCGCGTCGGTGAGCAGCTTCGGCGCGTAGTACACCATCGCGTTGATGCCCGTCAGCTGCGAGAACGCGGCGATGCCCAGCGCCACGACCAGCGCCGGACGCACCCAGCTTCCGCGCAGGGCACGCCAGCCCGCGCCGCGCTCCCTGGTCCGCACGTCCACGATCTCGGCGATCTCGCCGTCGATGTCCGAGCCGGGGACCCTCAGCCTGCGGAGCACGGCGGCGGCCTCGTCCGTACGTCCCTTGCCGACCAGCCAGCGGGGGCTCTCGGGCAGCGGCAGCATGCCCACGGCGAGCACCGCGGCCGGGATCGCGGCCAGCGCGAACATCCAGCGCCAGCCGCCCGGCCCGGCCAGGGCGTACCCGACGAGGTAGGAGACGAGCTGGCCGATGGCGACCATGAGCTGGAAGAGCACCATGAGCCGTCCCCGGGTCGCGGCGGGCGCGGTCTCTGCTATGTAGACGGGGACGGTGTTCGAGGCCGCGCCGACGGCCAGCCCGAGCACGAAGCGGGCGGCGATGAGCGTGCCCGTCCCGGGCGCGACGGCCGCGGCGACGGCGCCGACGGCGAAGAGGACGGCGACGCCGGTCACCACGGGCTTGCGGCCGTAGCGGGCGACGAGCGTCCCGGAGACGGGCGCGCCCACCATGGCGCCCACGAGGATGGCGCTGACCACGATCTCCTGTGCCCGTGAGGAGAGATGGAGGTCACGCCCGAGGTCCACGAGGGCGCTGGCGATGATGCCGGTGTCGTAGCCGAAGAGCAGACCTCCGAGCGCGGAGATCGCGGCGACGGCGTAGAGCAGCGGAGGCTGCTGAACCGGAGCGGCCGAGCCGGCCGTCTGCGGGGGTGCGGGCGTGGTCACGTGCGGCCCTCTTTCGTGTTGCGGTCGTACACGGCGTCACGCCGTCAGCTGTCGTCGTCCTCGGGCTCTTCGGGGGCCGCTCCGGCCATGCCGCCGCCCATGCCCATGCCCGAACCGGCGCCGGGGGAGTCGGGCTCGGCGTCGCCCATGACGAGGCCCTCGATGGTGTGCTTCTGCGTGATCGGCATGAGTTCGTCGACGACAGGGCAGTGCAGATGCGCTCGCACGCGCTCCGGGAGCGTCCGCCAGTACTCGTGGGTGACGGCCATGTCGTGGTGGCCGTCGTTGCCGGCCCCGGGGGCGTCGACGCCGAGCACCAGCACGGGGCGCGAGAGCTGGGAGTGGTTCGCGGTTCCCCGGTGGATGGTCAGTGCCGATCGTACGGAGATGTCACCGCGCTGCGGGAACTTCCGCACGCCCAGCTCCCGGTACCGGGGGTAGTCCTCCCGCGGCGGGAACATGGCGTGCTCGAAGCCGTCGTCCACGTCCCACTGCGTGCCGGGGGCGATCTCGAAGGGCCCCATGTCCTCCGTGGTGTCGACGCCGGTGAGGTTGAAGGCGAGCGAGTTCAGACGGCGCCGCTCGCGGGTGACGTCCGGCATGGGGAAGTCGCGGTGCCAGGGCTGGTTGACCGCCCCGGCGAAGGGGATGTCGAAGCCGAGCTCGACGATCGAGTAGTCGCGGCCGAGGACGGCCTCGCACACCGCCCGCACCCACGGGTGGTCGACGAGGTCGACGAAGCCGCGCATCTGCTCGGGGTGCATCTCGACGTAGTAGCGGTGCGGGCCGCGTCCCACGGCGCCGCCGGGGCGGTGCCGCGCCTCCTCGAAGGCGTGCTCGATGTCCTCGCGCATACGGTCCGCCCACTCCGCGGAGAAGGCTCCCTTACGGGCGCTGACGCCGTCGGTGTAGAGGTCCCGTACGACGTCGCCGACGGTGGCGAAGTCGACGGTCCGGGCGTCGCTCTGCGCGCTCGACGGGGTCTGCGCGGCGCTGGTCCCGCCGGCCGGGCCGGTGCTCACGGTCGTCATGGCGCTCTCCTCTCTCGGTGCGGCTCTCGGGTGGCCGTCTACGTGACCAGCCACTTTGCAACGTTGCATGCATCGTGGCAATAGGAGGAGGCAAACCTTCCGCGAGCTGAATGTGGCGTGGGATGATCGGTGCCGTCCCGCGCGGAGAACGCGGGACGGGCAGGGCGGAAGGAAAGGTTCCAGGTGGCGGCGAAGCTCAAGGACGTGGCGGCCCGCGCCGGGGTGTCCGTGCGCACCGTCTCCAACGTGGTCAACAACGCGCCGGCTGTGGCGCCCGCCACACGGGAGCGCGTGCTGCTCGCCATAGAGGAGCTGCAGTACCGCCCCAACCTCGCTGCCCGGAACCTGCGTCAGGGCCGCACGGGCCTGATCGGCCTCGCCGTCCCCGAAGTCAGCTCCCCCTACTTCGGCGAGATCGCGGAACTGCTCATCGACGCGGCCCAGCACCGCGGCTGGACGGTGCTCATCGACCGTACGGACGGTACGGCCGAGCGCGAACGCCGCCTGCTGGAGGGCTCGGAGCGGCACACGGTGGACGGCATGATCATGAGCCCGTGGTCGCTGACGCCCGAGGAGCTGGGCCGGCACAGTGCCTCGATGCCCCTGGTCGTCCTCGGCGAGCAGGAGACGGGTGGCACCGCCGACCACGTCGCCATCGACAACGTCGCGGCCGCCCGCGAGGCGACCGCCCACCTGGCCGGGCTCGGCCGACGGCGCATCGCCGCGATCGGCCTGCAGCCGCAGCTGACCAACGGCACGGCCGAGCAGCGCGCGCAGGGCTACCGGGAGGCGCTGGCCGCCGCGGCGCTGCCCGCCGAACCGTCGCTGGTGAAGTCCGTGGCCTCGCTGCACCGTGCGGAGGGTGTCCGTGCGATGCGTGAACTGCTGGACGCCGGGCCCCGTCCCGACGCCGTCTTCTGCTTCAGCGACGAACTCGCGCTCGGTGCCCTGCGCGTCTGCCACGACCACGGTCTGCGCGTCCCGTCGGACGTCGCGCTGATCGGCTTCGACGACATCGAGGACGGACGGTACTGCGTACCGTCCCTGGCCACCGTCGCGCCCGACAAGCCGCAGATCGCCGAGCGGGCCCTGCAGTGCCTCGCCGACCGCGTCTACGGGCGGCTCGGCCGTCACCCGGCCCGCCAGGTGACCGTCCCGCACCGCCTGGTCGTCCGCGAAAGCGCCGTCTGACCTGAGACCCCGTCCCCGCGGGGACGCCTGTCGCACCGGGATCCGGAATGCATGTCGCCCGCATCCCGGGTGCTTTCAACGCGCCTTCCACCAGCCGGTGTTGATCCTCGGTTGTCCGTCTACGACGACGAGACGGAACCCGTGCATCGTGATCCGCCGCCAAGCTTTGCGCATAGGTCCGCGCACCGGGGGCACCCAACCAGACCTCTCGCCTTTCAAGGTGAGATCCGGAACACACGTATGCAACTCGGTCGATCGGAAAGGAGTGTGACCATGGCGACAACTGGTGAGAAAACCAACGAAGACGGTCGGAACCGTAAGGAAGAGAAGCGGTCCGACCGCAGCAGCGGTTCGCAGAAGAGCCGTGTCCCGATCGCCGAGGCCATGCGGCTCGCCGCGGGCCAGCTCGCCGAACTCCTTCAGTGCGAACCGGGTTCGGTCTCGTCCGTCAAAGCCACCTCCGAGGGCTGGACGGCCGACGTCGAGGTGGTCGAGGTCGAGCGGATTCCGGAGACGACCAGCGTCATGGGCTCCTACCGGGTGCAGCTGGACGGCCAGGGCAACCTGCTCGGCTACGAGCGGACCCGCCGTTACGCACGCGGTCAGATCGATCAGCGGAAATGACATTTGCCGGTGATCCGGCCGCTGTTCCGCGATCACCGGACTTCTCCGCTGCGCGCGCAATCCCGAAAGGAGAAAGAGCGTGACTGTAGTCCCGCAGACGAATTCCCCCCAGTCGACCGGTGGTGCCGGTGGCGGCAACCTGTACGACATTCTCGAACTCATCCTGGACCGCGGTCTGGTGATCGACGCGTTCGTCCGCGTCTCCCTCGTGGGCATCGAACTTCTCAAGATCGACGTCCGGGTCGTCGTCGCCAGCGTCGACACCTACCTGCGCTTCGCCGAGGCGTGCAACCGGCTCGACCTCGAGGCGGGCCGCAAGAAGCCGACGCAGCTCACCGACATCGTGGGCGAGTCGATGGAGAGCGGCGCCAAGGGCAAGTCGAAGGGCGCGCTGACCGGCGCCGTCGAGGCGTTCAGCGAGTCCATCCAGCGGGGCCGCGACGACGAAGAGGAAGAGCGCGAGCCGCGCAAGGCCTCGTCCGGCTCGTCCAGCCGCCGTACCGCTCGCCGCAAGGAGGACTGAGCGTGGCCACCTACATCTACGCCATCACCGCGGCGGACCACCCGCAGAAGCTCGAAGGGCTGACGGGAGTGGGAGACCCCGGCGGGGAGCTGCGCTCGGTGAAGACGAAGGCCCTGAGCGCCGTCGTGAGCGACGCGCCCGAGGACCTGCGCGCCAAGCGCCGTGACCTGGCCGCGCATCAGGCCGTCCTGGAGGCGCTGATGGCCGAGGGGGCGACCCTGCCGATGCGCTTCGGTCTGGTCGGGCCCGACGACGACTCGGTCGTCTCGGTGCTGGAGGAGAGCCAGAGCGGGTACACGGAGCGGCTGTCGGAGCTCGACGGCTGCCTGGAGTACAACCTCAAGGCCGCCCGTGAGGAGGAAGGACTGCTGCGGGAGATCATCGGCCAGTCCGAGGAGATCCGCCGCCTCCGCGAGTTCACCAGGGAGCACCCCGAGGCCCAGGACGAGAAGATGCGGCTGGGCGAGCTGGTCTCCAACGAGGTCCAGGCCCGGAACGAGGCGGACGCCAAGGACCTGGTGGAGCGTCTGGCGGGCGGAGCCCAGCAGTACAACATCGGCGAGTCGACGCAGCAGCACTTCGTGAACGTCTCGTTCCTGGTGCGGCGGGAGAAGGCCGCGGCCTTCTCCCAGGCGGTGGACGAGGAGTCGCAGCGGCGCGGCGAGGAGTACAAGCTCACCCTCTACGGCCCGCTGCCCCCGTACAGCTTCGTCTGAGACCTGTGATCGGAGCCTGGCAATGGGCCTCATCACCCAGCTGCTGACCCTGCCGCTCGCGCCTGTGAGGGGAGCGGTCTGGGTCATGGACCAGGTCGTTCTCACTGCCGAGCAGCAGTACTACGACCCCGAGCCCGTACGCCGCCAACTGGCTGAACTGGAACAGGAGTTGCTCGACGGACTGATCACGGACGAGGAGTTCGACCGGCGGGAGGACGAGTTGCTGGACGAGCTCGAGTGGCGACAGGCGTACCAGCGACAGACAGGGGTGCGCTCATGAACTGCCGCAGACCGATCCCGTCGACGCGTACGGGAAGACCGAGGTGACGGAGAGATGAACGACAACGGCAAGATAGGCATGGCCCTGGTGGGCGGATACCTGCTCGGGCGCACGAAGAAGGCCAAACTGGCCATCGGCCTGGGAATGGTCCTGGCCGGCAAGAAGTTCGATCTCAGCCCGCAGCAGCTCCTGAAGATGGCGGCGAACTCGCCCGTCCTCGGCGGTCTGAGCGACCAGGTCCGCAGGGACCTTATGGACGGCACGAAGTCAGCCCTGACCTCCGCGGTGACCAAGCGCGCCGACGGCCTCGCCGACTCCCTGCACGAGCGCACGCGGGACCTCAGCGATCCCGCCGGACGGCGCCGCCGGGCCGGCGAGGACGACGAAGAGCCCGACGAGGATCCTCCCGAGGACGAGCACGCGGCGGACGCCGAGGACGAGCCGGGCGGCGACGAGCCGGAGGAGCGCCCCCGCCCGCAGCGCAAGGCACCGGCCGCGGGCCGGAAGTCCGCCGGGGCGGCGAAGTCCGCGAAGCCCGCCGCCAAGTCGGCGGCGGCAGGCCGGAGTTCGAAGAGCACGGCGAAGAAGGCCGCGAAGCCGGCCAGCGGCGGCCGCTCGGGCGGGACCGCGCGCAAGGCGGCCGCTTCCGGGACGCGCAAGACCACGGGCCGGGGAGGACGCGATGGCTGACTCCACCCTGAACAGGATCAAGGACGAGGTGGCGAAGAACCCCGCGACCGACCGTCTGAAGGAGGAGCTTCAGGCGTACCTCCAGGCACGCGCGCAGAAGGCGGTCACCGACCTCGGCTCGAAGCTCGGCCAGAGCGTGACCAAGCTCGCCGACCCGCGCCAGGGCCTCCCGGGAGCCGGACTGGCGGGGAGCCTGGCGAAGGGCGGCCAGGCCCTCAGCGAGGGGAAGTCGCCCGCGCAGGCGGCGATGGCCGTCGGATCGTCGCACGTCAAGGACATGCTCAAGAACAAGGTCAAGGGAATGTTCGGCAAGGGACGCAAGAGCGGCGGAGGCAAGTCCAAGAGCGTGACCATCGTCGAGGACATCGACGTCGGCGTGCCCGTCCGCGAGGCGTACGACCAGTGGACCCAGTTCCAGGAGTTCAGCACCTTCGCCAAGGGCGTCGTCAGCGTCGAGAAGGCGGACGACGTCAGCAGCAACTGGAAGGTGAAGGTCGCCAAGTCGACACGGAGCTGGAAGGCCAACGTCACCGAGCAGATCCCGGACGAGCGCATCACCTGGACCACCGAGGGTGCCAAGGGCACCGTCAAGGGCGTCGTGACCTTCCACCGCATCACCGACGACCTGACCCGGGTGCTGCTGGTCCTCGAGTACTTCCCCAAGGGGCTCTTCGAGAAGACCGGCAACATCTGGCGGGCTCAGGGCCGCCGTGCCCGGCTGGACCTGAAGCTGTACCGCAAGTTCATCATGATGCGCGGCGAGGCGACGGACGGCTGGCGCGGCGAGATCCGTGACGGCGAGGTCGTCCTCGACCACGACGAGGCCGTCGAGGCGGAAGAGTCCGAAGGGTCCGAAGGGTCCGAAGCCGAAGGGTCCGAAGAGGGCGGGGACGCCGGAGAGGCCGCCGCGGAGGAGCCCTCCGAGGACGACGGCGAGGAGCCCGAGGACCTCGAAGAGGACGCCGAGTACGAGGACGAAGCCGATGCCGATTCCGATGCCGATTCCGAGTACGAGGACGAAGAGGACGCCGAAGCCGACGCCGATTCCGAGTACGAGGACGACGACGAGGTAGAAGCGGAGGAGGAGCCCGAAGCCGAGTACGACGATTTCGAGGCCGATGACGAGGACAGCGACATGGAAGAGAATGAGGAGAGCCGTGCCGCTGCCGCCCGGCGCTGACCCCGTGAGGGCCTGTCCGGGCGCGGCGGTCCGGAGGCCACCGACACCCAGCAGGCAAGGCTGATACCACGTGTCCGATTCACTGGCCGGCCGTATGGGACCGTCCTCCAGCAGGGCGGTCCCGTACGGCCAGCAGCAAGGCACTTCCGCCAATCTGGCGGACATTCTTGAGCGTGTACTCGACAAGGGTGTCGTCATCGCGGGCGACATCCAGATCAACCTGCTCGACATCGAGTTGCTCACCATCAAGCTGCGCCTCCTCGTCGTCTCCGTGGACAAGGCGAAGGAGATGGGGATCGACTGGTGGGAGAACGACCCGTCGCTCTCGTCGGGCGCGCGGCAGCTGCGCCGCGAGAACGCCACATCCGTGCCGGCCGAGCCGGACGGGCAGAGCGAGCTGGCGGCGGAGAACGAGCGTCTTCGCAAGGAGATCGAGCGGCTGCGCACGCAGTCCGAGCTGCCCGCCGCCGAGGGGGCGGGCGCGGACGAGGCCGGCGCGGAGACCGCCGGCGCTGAGGACAAGGGCAAGCGCGGAGGACGAGCTTGATGGCGGACCGTGCCCCCGGTGCGGAGCAGGAGCAGGATGCCGCGCAGGTCTGCTACGTCTTCGCGGTCGGCCGTGAGGACGCACCGCTCCAGGCGGCGGCCGAGGGTCTGGAAGGGCCCACCGGTGCCGGCGTGCGCGCGGTGTACGCGGCCGGACTCGGCGCGCTGGTCAGCAGCGTCCCGGCCGGGTTGTACGACGAAGAGGGGCTCAAGGCACAGCTCGAGGACATGGAGCGGCTGGAGGCCCTCGCCCGTTCCCACCACGCCGTGGTCGCGTCCGCGTACGAGCACACGACGGTGCTGCCGATGCGGCTGGCCACCGTCTACCTCGACGACAGCCGCGTCGAGGCGATGCTGACCGGACGCAAGGACGAGTTCGCCGCTCTGCTGAGCCGCCTGGAAGGCCAGGTCGAGTGGGGCGTGAAGGTGTACGCCGACCCGCGGGGCGCCTCGGCGGCGAACCCCTCGGAGGCGCCCGCCGCCCCCGCCGGCGGCTCCGGCACGTCCGGTGGCGGGAGCAGCCCCGGGCGGGCCTATCTGCAGCAGCGCAGGAAGCAGCGGAACACCCACCGTGACACCTACCGCGCCGCCGGAGCGGTCGCCGAACGGGCTGCCGCACTCGCGGACGGCATCGCCACCGCGAAGGTGTCCCACCGGCCGCAGCAGGGCGAGCTCGCCTCGGGGCCGGGGGAGAACATCGTCAACGACGCCTATCTGGTTCCGGCCGCGCGCAGCGACGACTTCCGCGCGGCGGTCGGCGGCCTCGCGGAGGACGTCCCGGGCGTGCGGGTGGAGCTGACGGGTCCGTGGGCGCCGTACTCCTTCGCCACTCCGCCCTCCGCACCGCGGCAGCCGGGCGGCCCAGGGGAGCCGGACGCCGATGGAGAGTGATCTGACGGGCAGGAGCTTCGCCGACGCCGTCGAGGAAGGCGCCCGGTCGGCCTCGGACGGCTTCGGCGAGGAGGACTCGCTCGCGGGACGCCAGGTCGCCCTCATCGACCTGCTCGACCGGCTGCTGACCGGCGGGGCCGTCCTGACGGGCGACCTCGTGCTGTCGATCGCCGACGTCGACCTCGTACGCGTCAACCTGCGCGCGGTCATCCACTCCGTCACACCGGACGACCCGGCACCGTGGTGACGTCCGACGCCCCGTCCCCCCGCGCCTGCGGAAGCTCTCCGCGGTGCGGTGGAGAGGAGAAGCAGCCATGACCGACGAGCAGCCCGAGGAGGCCGCACGGCCCCCGCGAGAGCTTCCCGAGGCGCTCTCGCCGGGCAGCAGGCTGGACGACGTCGCGCGCTCGGCGGCCCGCGCCTTCGACCTGCTCCCGGCGGGCCCGGAGGAGGCGGCGGCGCGGGGCGAGGGCAAGCTGGCCCAGCGGCTGAGGACCGATCCCGACACGGTCGAGCGGGACCTGATGAAGCTCGTCCTGACGATCGTCGAGTTGCTGCGCCAGCTCATGGAACGCACGGCGCTGAACCGTGTGGACCAGGGAGACCTGACCGAGGACCAGGAGGAGCGCATCGGCATGACGCTGATGATCCTCCAGGAGCGCATGACCGAGCTGTGCGAGCGCTACGGCCTGACCATGGCGGACCTCAACCTCGATCTGGGGCCGCTGGGTTCGCTCCTGCCACGTGACGAGGGCTGACGCGCGCTTCCCGTGCGCCGCGTCCCGGGCCGGGCAGCGAGCCGCCGGAGTACGGGACGTTTCAACGGCGCCACTCTCGGCAACCCGTTGGCCATGACTGACAACGGCAAGAGCACACGTACCGCAGGAAAGGCCGCGAACGCCACCAAGAAGCCCGCGGAAGCCGGGGCCAAGGCGGGTCGCGGGATCAGCAAGGCCGCCGACAAGACCGGTGAGGCCACCCACTCCGTGGGCGAGGCCGTCGAGGGCGGCGGCCGCAGCGTCGGCGCCGCGACCAAGCGCGTCGGCAGCGTCGCCAGCCAGGGCGCCGAAGTGGGCCGCCAGAAGCTGGCGTCCGTCTCCAGCACCGCCGCCACGGCGGCGTCGGCGACGTGGACGATCGTGAAGAACCGCCGCGGCATCGTCGCCGGCATCGGGACCGGAGCCGTCACCGCGGTCGCCGCGTCCTTCGCCGCCGGACGCTACTCGGCGAAGCGGGCAGCCGGGCCCTTCACCCGGATGACCGGCGGGCGCCTGTAGACGACGGCACACCGGCTCTCCTGGCCCACCGGCTCCGTCCCGCCAGGGACGGGACGCCGCGGCCGGTCCGCCGGTGTCGGTCACAAGGGTTCAGAGGAATGCCAGGGGGCGGTCAGTGACGCGGCCGGGGCGCCGTCAGACGGCGGGTCAGGTCCCGGGCCGGCTGGGGAATCTCACCGAAGTCCTCGTCGTCGTCCGTCACCGGAAGACGGTGGATGACGCTCTCCAGCGCATGCGGCAGCCGCGGACGGCCGCCCCCATGGCATTCACTGAGCAGCCCGTGCAGCACGCCGTCGGGAAGCAGCGGCCGCGTGCCGCCCCGCGGGCGCGGAAGCCCCTCCGTACGGGGCCGACGCGGCAGCCGCTCCGAGTGGGCGCGCCAGTACTCCGCGTCGCGGAACTCGCCGTGCCGGCGGTGGAGCAGGTACAGGCAGAAGGCGGCGGTACGGGAACCGCCGCCGGCAGCGAACTGCCACCAGAACTGGGCCGCTTCGCGGTACCGGGCGAGGTGCAGCAGACTTCCGAAGACAAGGGCGCCCTGCGGTGCGGCGCACTCCTCGTCCTCGACGAAGCGCGAGAGACTCGCCGCCGCCTCGGGTGCGTTGAGCACCAGAGAGACCGCCAAGTCCAGGTCGTGGGCGGCCTGTTCGCATTCGGTGGAGTACCGGGGTGCCCGTACCGACGGGGAGCGCGCGGCGCGGCCGCCGGCGGTGCCGTCCGCGGGGGAGGCGGAGCCGTCCGTACCGCCCGGCTCCGAAGTGGAGAGCGTCAGGTCGGCCAGCACCCGTTCCCTCATAGCCGCCACGTCGCGCTCGTCGTAGTCGTCCGCGAGGACTTCCGCTTCGTTCAACAGCGCGTCGATGGTGCGGTGTTCATGCCGGCCCCGCATCAACCGATCCCCGTCCCGGGCCCGGCAGGGGTGCGCAGCTCCCGGGCGAGCTTCCGTTTCGCATAGCTTATGTGCGAGCGCACCGTCGCCGTCTCGAATCCGAGATAGTCGGCGACCTCTTCCTCGGTGCACCCCAGCAGGTACCGCAGCACGACGGCGTCGTACTGGCGCTCCGGGAGCCGGGCGATGGCGGCGTAGAGCCCCATCTCGCCCTCCAGCACGGCGAATTCGTCGCGCAGCTCGCAGAGCAGCGGCTTGCGGGCCGCGGCGTGGAAGGCGGCCGTCTCCGCCAGCAGGGGCCGCTGACGTCGCTCGGCCAGCCATTTTGCGACATGTTCCTTCAGCACCGTCCAGGCGTACGCCGCCAGCGACTCCTGCCGCAGGGCGTGCTCCCAGTGCTCCAGCAGGTGCCGGCAGGCGTCCTCGACGACGCGGTGCGCGGCCTCGCGGCTGCCCACCTGCGTGTGGGCGTAGCGCAGCCAGAGACGGTGGTGCGCGGTGTCGAAGGCGTCGAAGGAGAGCAGTAACCGGCGGCGGTCGTCGCAGGACCGGGCCTCGGCTTCGGTCAGACCTCGCGGCCGGTCGTCCTCGGCGCCCATGCAGGAGCCCTCTCGCGGAGAAGTGGCAGATCGGACTGCGGGCTCCGCTGACGCTCCCTCAGCGGGCCGGCGGGAGTCCGGGAAAATACTACACAGGGTGAATGTGTGGCTACCCCGTCACCCCTGCGCCCTCACTGCTTCGCATGCCCCGGCGTGGCCGGTCTTCTCCCTTGCCAGGGGCCCCGCCTGGGCAAGTCCGCCGGAATGACGCACCATGACGGGCCATCCGTTCAGTGAGACGAGAGAGGCGGGACGCCGTGGCCGTTGACGAAGGCGCTGTGGACCTGGAGCTGGACCGGGCCCATCCGGCGCGGATGTACGACTACTTCCTCGGCGGCACCACGAACTTCCCCGCGGACCGCGAGCAGGCGGGCCGCGCCATGTCCGTCTTTCCGGCAGTCCTCGTCGCGGCGCGGGCGAACCGCCAGTTCATGCACCGCTCCGTGCGCCATCTCACCGAGCTCGGCATGCGCCAGTTCCTGGACGTGGGCACGGGCATTCCCACGTCGCCGAACCTGCACGAGGTCGCCCAGCGCACAGCGCCGGAGGCGCGGGTCGTCTACACCGACAACGACCCCATCGTCCTCACCCACGCCCAGGCCCTCCTCCGCAGCAGCCCCGAGGGGCGCACGGCCTACTCGCAGGGGGATGCCAGGGACCCCGAGGCCCTGATGAAGTCCCCGGAGCTCGTGGAGACCCTGGACCTGGGCCGTCCCGTCGCCCTCAGCCTCATCGCCCTCCTCCACTTCATCCCCGGGGAGCGCACCGCGCACGAGGTCGTCGAATACTTCAAGGACGTCCTGCCGTCGGGCAGCACTCTCACCATCAGCCACGTCACGGCCGAATTCGACCCGGAAGCCATCGCCCGCACCGTCAGCACCTACAAGGCCGCCGGTTCTCCCGTACAGGCCCGTGACCGCGAGGAGTTCACCCGCTTCTTCGACGGCTGGGAGCTGCTGGAGCCTGGGGTCACCGTCACGCACCGCTGGCGCCCCGACGCCGAGCAGGACATGTACCAGGTCACCGACGCGGAGGCCGCCTGCTACGCAGCCGTCGCGCGCAAGCCGTAGCGGCCCGGCGCCGAACTCGTCGCGTGTTCAACCTTCCCGTCGGCCGATTGCGTCCGTGTGTGCCGTTTCGCACGCTGTTGTTAGCAAACGGGCTGGAGGGGTAATCGGGGGGCTGATTCCGAAACGGAAGAGGAGGAGTCATGCCCGCAGGGTCGAACTCGAAGCGCGAGAGGCAGTACGAGCACATCAAGGAGGGCGCGAAGAAGCGCGGCGCCCCCACCGGCCGGGCCAAGGAGATAGCTTCGCGCACCGTCAACAAGGAGCGGGCGCGCACCGGCGAGGCCGACCGGAAGAGCCGGACGTCCCTAAGGGGCAAGTCCGCGTCCGAGCGAGGCGGCAAGCGCTCCGGGAACCGGATGCCCCCGAAGAGCGGCCCGACGCGCGAGCAGCTCTACAACGAGGCGAAGCAGCGCGGGATCCAGGGACGCTCCTCGATGAACAAGAAGCAGCTCGAGAAGGCGCTCAACCGCTGATCGGCTACGCGAACGAGGCGAAGGGGACGGGAGTGCACTCCGGAGTCGCGCCCGTGGACGGGGCACCGTGCTGGGTGAGCCTGGCCACGGCCGACCTGGAGTCGGCACAGCGCTTCTACGCCGAGGTGCTCGGCTGGACCTTCCGGCGGGGAAGCCTCGGCGAGAACTTCAGCGTCGCCTATTCGGGCGACGTTCCCGTCGCCGGCATGGGCGCCATCGTCCGCACCATGGGTGTGGCGGTCCAGTGGACGCCCTTCTTCGCCGTACCCGACGCGGACACCGCGTCCGCCCGGGTGCGCGAGCGGAGCGCGACCGTGGCGGTCGGCCCGATCCGCATGGGCGAGGGCCGCACCGCTCTGGCAGCCGACCTCGCCGGTGCCACGTTCGGCTTCTGGGAGGGCCGGGTCCTGCCCGCCTGGGACGTCTCCCGCGTCGCTCCGCCCGCGCGTCTGGAGCTGCGCACGCGTGACGCCTTCGCCGCGGCCATCTTCTACGCCGAGGTCTTCGACTGGGCGTCGGAGAGCGGACGCTGCGAGGTCGACTACCAGTACGAGGCGGTGGTCGTCCGCGTCGACCGGAGGGCCGTCGCCACGATCCGCGGCGGTGCCGTCGAGTCGGCGCCGGACCCGCACATCCGCCCGCGCTGGCACGTGTCCTTCTTCGTCGACGACGTGGACGACGCGGCCAAGGCGGCCGTATCGGCCGGCGGTGCCATCGCGAGCAGTCCCGCCGACAACCCCTTCGGACGGACGGCCCGCCTCTTCGACCCCGAGGGCGGTCTGTTCACCGTGCACTCCCACGCGCCCGAAGGCGCCTGACGCACGACTGATCCGGCGCCTCCAGATGCAGCACAGCGGTGCCCGAGGAGAACTCCTCGGGCACCGCTGTGCCGCACCGTCCGCTCCCGCCCTCCGGAGCCGGGGGCGGCGCTACATGGTCTTCATCTTGAAGTAGCGCACCGCGTCGGGTGCGCTGGCCGCGGCCATGGCGACGACCGCCGCCGCCACGGCCCCCACGGCGATGCGTACCGCCACCGCCGGGACGAAGATCCCTCTTCTCATGCTCTCAACTCCTCACTCGGTCACTGTCCGCCTGCTCAGGTCACGGCTCGGACGGCCGCTCGGATCACCGCCGAGGTCGCCTCCCGGGTCGCGCAGCAGCTCGCCCGTGAGCTCCTCCAGCAGCACGACCGCCTCGCCGACCGCCTCTCCCACCGGTTCGCTCAGCCCGACGACGACGTCGGGCTCGTCGCCGCGCATCCGCACGGCGGGCTCACATCCGAGGATGACGACGCGCGGCAGCCTCTCGCGGCCGAGCTGTCTTGCCAGCGCCAGCACCTGGACGGGGTCCATGCCGTGTGCTTCCGGCAGGCCGCCGGCACCCGTTCCGTCCGCCGTCTCCGCCCGCGTGTCCGCCTCGGTACCGGCCTCGATGACGTACAGCGTCCCGGGCGTGCCCCCACGGGGCGCCGCGTCGACGAGGACGGCCACGTCGTAGCCGTCCAGCAGCCGGTAGGCGAGGTCCATGCCGCGGATGCCGAAGTCGGCGACGTGCACCCCGGCAGGCACCTCCCGGCCGCGCATCGCCGCGACGACCTCGGGACCGAAGGCGTCGTCGGCGAGGAAGACGTTCCCGATGCCCGCGATGAGGATCCGCGGTCCCGCGTGGCCGCCGTCGAGCGGCTCGACCTCGTCCGGTGAGAAGAAGAAGCGGTGGCCGAGGCCGGTGCGGAAGTCGCGTCCGTCGTCGTCCTCCAGCGTGACCACGAGGTGGACCCGCCCCTCCATGTCCTCCTCGACCGCTTCGACCTCGGCGGTGCGGCCGCCCAGTTCGAGGTCGAAGATGTCCGACGTGTGGCTGGGCCGCAGCCGCACCCGGCTGCCGCGTCCCACTTCCGCGCCCCCGGTCAGCACAGTGCGGTCGCGCACCTCGTTCATCTCTCCTCCAGGACGGGCCGGAATCCGCGGATGGTGCCGTGCAGCGCGGACAGCTCGCCCGGGCCGAGCGCCGCGCAACGGTCGAGGATCTCCCGGGCGCGGGGATCGGTGGCGCGGGCCTCCTCCTGCTCCTCGGGGGTCAGGCTGAGGATGCCGAGGATCAGGAGCTGATCGATCTCGCCCCCGTCGAACATGTCCCCCGGGCTCTCCGGGGCCACGGCCGGATAGTCGTACAGCGTGATCGGCGAGGAGAGCACGTCCCGGGCGCGGTGCGGACTGCTCCTCGCCGCGTCAGGATCGTCGGAGACGAGCACCGGCCAGACGCCGGTGTTGCGGCACGCCGCGGCGGCCTCCTTCAGCTCGCCCGGAGGGTCGGTGAGCGAGACGAAGGCGCCGGTGTCGGTGTGCAGCACCGCGTGCGTGGAGACGAACGCGTAGGGGGCCGCCGCGTCTCTGGCGCGGCGCGCGCCGGGGACGGGCACCGGGCAGGGGGTGGTGTTCTCGACCTCCACGGTCACCCGCTGCACCTTGTCGGTCACCGCCTCCGTCTCCAGCCGCACCGTGCCGGTGAGCCGTTTCCATCCCCGCACCAGCGTGCCCGCCACGCTGCCCGACTCCGCGCGCAGCGCCTCCCGGTCCGTGCCCGCCGCGATGTCCACCGTGGAGGTGCGGGGGCCGCGCCGGGGCGACCACGGGGGGCAGACCCAGCGCCGCTCGGTCGCCTCCTGCCAGGTCAGGTGCCGCTCTCCCGCGACGCGCAGCTCGTCGACGGGGACGGGCCCGGAGGGCCCGTGCCGGAACACCTGGCGGTCGACGACCTGCAGGAACCGCAGGTGGACGGTCAGCTTCGCGGCGGGCCCCGCCTCCAGCAGCACCTGAGTGCGCATCCGCGAGGGCTCGCCCAGACCGTCGGCGCAGCTTCGTGGGTAGACCCCGCCGAACGTCCAGCGCTGTGCGTTCTTCAGCGCGGTCCGCCGGTACGGCCAGAGCAGGTACCCCTCGTAGAGGCAGGTGCGGGCGATCTTCTCTACGGCGTCCACGTGGCTCCCCGTACCGCTCGCTGCCCGGCCCCGCCGGTCGTCTCCGCACGGGCGAGCAGATCTCTGACCGTCTCCTCCCAGCCCGAGAGTGCGTGCCGGTCGCGGTGTGCGACGAGCGCGTCATGGGCGTCGGAGGAGAGCGGCACCCAGCTCGTGCCCTGCCCGTAGCGGCCCAGAGTCTCGTGCCACATGCCGGCGGGCAGCCGGTGGGAGGCCTCCTTGGTCCAGGCGATCTGGGCGGTGCGCAGCCTGCCCCCGGGGCCTTCGTAGAAGACCGTCCCGTTGAAGAGGAAGTCCAGCGGCACCTCGCCGTCGCGTACGCAGTGGAAGTAGGAGGTCACCGCCAGCTCCGCGTCCCGGGTGCAGGGGACCGGCAGATCGGTCTCTGTCCGTGCGTCGAACGGCGGCACCACGGTCGTGACCCTGGCCCAGGTGAGCGGCTGCATGCTGGTCGCCCACTGCTCGGGCTGCCCGAAGAGCCTCGCCATCGTCAGCAGGTCCGCGTGCTCGTAGCGGCGCCGCGCCACCGCGATCCGCACCGTCGTCGTGAGGCTGAGGGAGCGTACGGGCCCGCCGCCGCTGCGGGTGACGGCGATCCGGAAGGCCAGTGCCGGGACGGCCTGGCCGGGCATCGGGCGTACGGAGGTGACGGCGAAGTCCAGCTCGGGGCCCTCGTCGTCCGTCCGGCCCGCGCCGCTGTGGACGGGCCCGGCAGCGGTCGCCTTCACGCGGGGGAGAGGTTGGGCATGCCGGGCATGATCGGGTCCATGTGCTTCGCGCGGATGCCCGTGGACCTGCGTGCCGTGGAGGTGTCGTCGGGAAGGTGGCCGGGCTGGTGCTTGAAGCCGCCCTCGTGGTTGCCCTGCCGTACGCCCGGCGTGTGCGCGCTCTTGTCGAGCCGTACGTCCGGTTTGCCGATCTTGATGTCGCCCATGCCGACTCCTTGGTTGTGCGTGATCAGTCCTTCTCGGACAGCCCGGCGAAGAAGGCTCCGATGTGCTCCCACACCTCGGAGCCGCCGGACAGCCCCCGCCAGTGGGAGCGGACCAGCGCGACGAGCCGGTAGCAGTCGTCCAGCGGCACGATCCAGTGCTCCTGGACGGTGCCGGAGCGGTGCACCAGCAGCGCCTCCACGTCGTCCGTCAGATCCACCAGGCCCGGGTACCCCCGCACGACCTCCTCCCAGACCTGCGGGTCGACCGCGGCCCGCGTCGCGCCGAGCGGACTCGGATACCCGACGCTCACCTCGCCGGACGCGCCGTCGCGTACGAAGAACGCGAGCCCGACGGGCACGCCCAGCGCCGCCCACAACGCGTCGTCGAAGCGCAGGCCGCTCAGCTCGGTCCGCCGCCCGGGCAGGAGCCGGTAGTGCCTCCCGCCGGCCGCGCTCTGGTCGAACAGCAGCGAGCACGCCCGGCACGCGCACAGCACGGCGTCCTGCGTCACATCCAGCATGTGGCGGTGGTCATCCGGCAGCGGCTCGGAGCACAGGTCGCACCGCTCGGGCACCGTGCGCGAACCGGCTCGCGGCCTGCGCAGCAGCTCCCGCAGCCCGCGGGGGCTCGCGGCGTCCTCCACGAGGGGCACGGCCTCCGGCCCAACCTGGTCCACCCGGCTCACCGGTTCCCGGCCGGCTGCACCGGCCCGCGGAAGAGCGAATCCACCGGGATCAGGGTCTCGGTGTCCGCGGCGGCCTTCTCCGTCTCCACCTGCTCGATCTCGGGTGCCGCCCAGGCCACCGCCTCCCGCACGGCACTCGCGAGCTGCTCCCCGGAGGGGGCGCCGCAGCCCTGAGGACGAAGGGCGACGCGGACCACCGGCTCCTCCACCGCCAGTACGGTCACCCCCGGCATGCCGTCGAGGGCGCGCCGCACGCGCTCCCCGGCCGGTTCGGGGTGCAGGTCGTGCACGAGGAGCAGATGGCTCACCAGCTCGTCCGCCGCTACGGCATCGGTGGTCTTCTCGTCCGCGCAGCGCATCACCCTGGCCAGGCACTCGCCGTACAGCTCCGCGAGTGCGTGCAGCGCGTCGAGTGCCTGCTCGCGGGCGCCGGCGTCGGCGATCCCGCCGAGGCCGGACAGCAACTTCTCGGTACGGGCGACGTGTTCGCGTGCTTCGCGCTCTTCCCAGACCATCGCAGCGGCCCTTACGCCAGCGCGCCGAAGGTGGGGGAGTGGTGCTCCCGCACAGTCCGGCCGCCGCCGAGGTACATGTGCACACCGCACGGCAGGCAGGGGTCGAAGCTGCGCACCGTGCGCATGATGTCGATGCCCTTGAAGTTCTCGGGGCTGTTCTCCTCGAAGATCGGCATGCCCTGCACGGCGTCCTCGTACGGTCCGGGCGTGCCGTAGTGGTCGCGCGGGCTGGCGTTCCACGGGGTCGGCGGGTACGGGTGGTAGTTGGCGATCTTGCGGTCGCGGATGACGAGATGGTGGGAGAGCACGCCGCGCACGGCCTCGTGGAAGCCGACGCCGATGGCCTCCTCCGGCACCTTGAAGTCCTCGAAGACCTTGGTGTGCCCCGACCGCACCTCCGCCAGCGCCCGCTCCACGAAGTACATGGCCATGCCGGCCGCGTAGGCGACGAAGTACATACGGGCCCGGTTGCGCTCCAGGGTGTTGGGGAACGGCGGCGGCGTCCACTCCAGGTGCGTCTCGGGCGTCGACGGGGTCTTCGGCAGGTCGATCTGCACGCTGCGGCCGGTCGACCGCACGTACGGGGTGCTGACCTTGCCGGCCAGCGCGGTCGCCCACAGCCGGGCGATGGGGCCGCCGCCCGTGTCGAGAGCCAGGTGGTCGCCCGTGCGCTTGTCGTACCAGCGGGGGCTGACGACCCAGCTGTAGTTGCCGCCGTCCAGGTCGCGCTTCTGGGGGGCGGGCAGCGTGGTCTGGTTCCACGGGTGGCGCTTGTCGACGGGGTTGCCCAGCGGGTCCTTCTCGACGTACGTCTCCTCGCCCGTCCAGTCCTCGTAGTAGCTGCTGCCCAGCAGGATGCGCATGCCGAGGTTGATGTCGACGAGGTCGGTGGTGACCAGCTCGTTGTCGACGACGATGCCGGGGGTGACGAACATGGAGTTCCCCCACGTGTTCATCGTCCGGTAGTCGTAGTCGACGACGTCGGGGTCCTGGAAGCAGCCCCAGCACCCGAGCATCGTGCGGCGGCGGCCCACCTCCTCGTAGCCGGGCAGCGCCTCGTAGAAGAAGTCGAAGACGTCGTCGTTCATGGCGACCGCGCGCTTGACGAAGTCCATGCAGCGCATCAGGCGTACGAGGTAGTCGGTGAAGAGCTGCGGAGTGGCGACCGTCCCCACGCCGCCCGGGTAGAGCGTCGAGGGATGGACGTGGCGGCCCTCCATCAGGCAGCACATCTCACGGGTCAGCCGGCTCATCACCAGCGCCTGCTTGTACGTCTCGCCCTCGAACGGGTTGAAGGACCGCATGATGTCGGCGATCGTGCGGTGCCCGTGCTGCTCGCCGCGGGGTGCCGGAGTGCGCTCCGCACGCTCCAGCACCCCGGGGTTGGTCTCCCTGACCATGCGCTCGCAGTAGTCGACGAAGACCATGTTGTCCTGGAAGATCGTGTGGTCGAACATGAACTCGGCCGCCTCGCCGAGGTTGATGATCCAGTCGGCCAGCGGCGGCGGCTTCACCCCGTACGCCATGTTCTGGGCGTACACGGAGCAGGTGGCGTGGTTGTCGCCGCAGATCCCGCAGATGCGGCTGGTGATGAAGTGCGAGTCCCGCGGGTCCTTGCCCTTCATGAACACGCTGTATCCGCGGAAGATGGAGGAGGTGCTCCGGCACTCCACGACTTCACGGCCGGGAAAGTTGATCTTCGTGTAGATGCCGAGGTTGCCGATGATCCGCGTGATCGGGTCGAAGGCCACTTCGGTCAGCTCGCGCTGGTCCGGGCCGGACGCCTTGGCAGTGTCCTGAGCGGTCGCCACTGGTCGTTCCTCTCGCAGTTCGCTTGTGTCAGTTGCGGCCGGTCCAGCGGCGCTGGTAACCGGAGGTGAGGGCGGGTTCGTTGTGCCGCCACTTCGGTTCCCGGTTGGCGGACCGGTTGGTGATCGAGCGCATGCTGCGGATGAACGGCCCGTAGAGGCTCATCAGGGACGACGAGAGCGTGCCGCCGGGCGGCTCGTCCATGAACGGCATGAACTTGTCGGGGAATCCGGGCATCGTGCAGCCGATGCAGATGCCGCCCACGTTGGGGCACCCACCGATGCCGTCCATCCAGCCGCGCTTGGTGACGTTGCAGTTGACGACGGGGCCCCAGCAGCCGACCTTCACAAGGCACTTGGGGGAGTTGTAGTCCTTGGCGAAGTCGCCCTGTTCGTAGTACGAGCCCCGGTCGCAGCCCTCGTGCACCGTCTTGCCGAACAGCCATGTCGGCCGGAGCTGTTCGTCGAGCGGGATGGTCGGCGCGAGCCCGGCGGCCTGGTGGAGCACCCAGAGCAGCGTCTCGGTGAAGTTGTCGGGCTGGACGGGGCAGCCCGGCACGTTGACGATCGGCATGCCCCCGGCGGAGCGGTAGTCCCAGCCGAGGTAGTCCGCGAGGCCCATGCACCCGGTCGGGTTGCCGGCCATGGCGTGGATGCCGCCGTAGGTGGCGCAGGTGCCGATCGCGACCACCGCCCAGGCGTGCGGGGCGAGGCGGTCGATCCAGGTATTGAGGGTGATCGGTTCGCCGGTGTCCGGGTCGTTGCCCATGGACGTCCAGTAGCCGTCGCCGTTGATGTTCTCGTTGGGGATGGACCCCTCGACGACCAGGATGAAGGGCCCGAGCTCACCCCGGGCCCCCTTGCGGAACGCCTCGACGAAGTCCTCGCCGGTCTCGTACGCCAGGACCTTGTTGTGCAGATGCACCTTGGGCAGGCCCGGCACGGACCCCAGCAGTACGTCCTCGAGGCTCGGCAGCGACGCGGCCGTCACGGAGACCGTGTCGCCGTCGCAGCTCATGCCTTCCGAGGTCCACAGGATATGGATCTCGTCGAATCCCTTTGCTGACGCCTCGTCGTCCATGCGAACGGTCCCTTCCACGGCCGGTCGCCGACCGGCGGAGACAGCTGTCAGAGCATTGCCGATAAATCTGACATATCGGACCACGAGCCACAACGGCACCGCGCCGGGGGCGGTGAGCCGAACGGATCACCTTGCCCCCGGGGGCGGCGTGTCAGGGGAGCGGCCGCAGGGGCCCGCTCTGTAATGAACCGCGAGCGGAGGGACCCCGGATGCATGAGATGTCCATCGCCGTGGCGATGGTGGAGCAGGTCACGGAAGCAACCGGCAGCGTCGGCTCCGGCACCGTCTCCGCCGTACGACTGCAGCTGGGCGAACTGTCCGGCGTGGTACCCGATTCGCTGCACTTCTGCTTCTCGCTCGCCTGCACGGGGACCGCCCTGGAGGGCTCCGAACTTCTCGTCGACCATGTGCCGGGCCGCGCCCGGTGCCTGCCCTGCGGCGCGCAGTGGTCGACGGGGATGCCGCCGCAGCTGTGCTGTCCGCGGTGCGAGGGCGGCCGGGCCGAGCTGGTCTCGGGACGCGAGCTGCAGATCGTCGGCGTCCGCTGGGCCGGGGACGAGCCCCGCGCAGACGTCCGTCCCGTATCCGTACCGGCAAACGAGGAGAGCTGAGAGAACATGTGCCGTGTCGTCGATCTGCAGCAGGCGGTGCTCGCCAAGAACGACGAGCGCGCCCGGGCACTACGCGAAGAGCTGACCGCACGGGGGACCGCGGTGGTCAACCTTCTCTCCAGCCCCGGCAGCGGCAAGACGGCACTGCTGGAAGCGGAGTTGACGCTGGCGGCGGCCCGAGGCGTGCCCGTCGCCGCGCTGACGGCCGACCTCGCCACGGAGCACGACGCGCAGCGCCTGTCCCGTGCGGGCGTACCCGTCAAGCAGGTCCTCACCGACGGGCTGTGCCATCTCGAGGCCGACATGCTCCGGGGGCACCTGGAGGGCTGGCTGCCGGACGGCGTACGGCTGCTGTTCGTGGAGAACGTGGGGAACCTCGTCTGCCCGGCCACGTACGACCTCGGGGAGTCGCTGAGGGTGGTGCTCGCCTCCGTCACCGAGGGTGAGGACAAGCCGCTGAAGTACCCGACGGCGTTCGGGCTGGCGCAGCTGGTGATCGTGACGAAGGACGACATCGCCGACGCCGTCGGCTTCGACGAGGAGGAGTTCCGCGCCAACGTGCGGCAGGTCAACCCCGGCGTCGAGGTGGTCTGCACCTCGGCACGCCGCGACCGGGGGGTGGGTCTGCTGCTGGAGCGGGCCGAGGCGGTCGCCGCGGGGGCGGAGGCGCACCGGCCGGTGATGGCACGCACCGGTGGCCCCGATGCGGACGCTCACGTGCACGGGCACGCGCACGCTTCCTCGGTGACGCTGCCGTACGGGGCTCCGGGTGCGTCCGGCGCCACTCCCGTGCGGGCTCACATGTCCGACGTGCCTGCCCGCAGCCACCCGTGAGCGGGCGGCAGAGCACGGCCGTCGCCACCGCAGAGGCTCAGCGCCGCAGGGTCACCGTGCGCGGAGTCGTACAGGGCGTGGGCTTCCGGCCGTTCGTCTACGCGCTCGCCGGAGAGCTCGGTCTGTCCGGGCACGTGTCCAACACGGGAGACGGCGTCGTCGCCGAGGTCGAGGGAGATCCGGGGGCGCTCGCGGCCTTCTGCGGGCGGATCGGCTCCGACGCCCCGCCCCTGGCCGTGGTGCAGTCCGTGACGCACGAGCCGCTGCCCGCCGCCGGTACCAGCGGCTTCGCCATCGCCCCGTCCCGTACCGGCAGCGCCACGGCCCGTACGCTCGTCGCCCCCGACACGGCGACCTGCGCGGAGTGCCTGGCCGAGCTGCGCGATCCGGCGGACAGGCGCTACCGGCACCCCTTCATCACGTGCACGCACTGCGGTCCGCGCTTCACCATCGTGACGGGGCTCCCCTACGACCGCGGGCACACCACGATGGCCCGCTTCCCCATGTGCCCCAGCTGCGAGAAGGAGTACGGCGACCCGGGCGACCGGCGCTTCCACGCGCAGCCCGTCTCCTGCCACGACTGCGGCCCCCGGCTGCGGCTGCGCGTACCCGGCGGCACGGCCGCGGCCCCTCCGCCACGGAACGCCGAACCCATCGCCGCGGCACGGCAGTTGCTCGCCGCCGGTGCCGTCGTCGCGGTGAAAGGACTGGGCGGGTACCACCTGGCGTGCGACGCGTCGAACAGCTCGGCCGTGCGGCTGCTGCGGCAGCGCAAGGCGCGCGGCGACAAGCCTTTCGCGCTGATGTGCCGGGACGTCGAGGACGCGGGGCGCCTCGTCCATCTCGACGCCGTGGCACGGGATCTGCTGACCGGCGGCCGGCGGCCCATCGTGCTGCTGCGCAGGCGCACGGGTGTCGAGCTGCGGAATCCCGAGCTGGCGGTCGCCGCCGAAGTGGCGCCGCACACCGCCGACTTGGGGGTGATGCTGCCGTACACGCCCCTGCACCACCTGCTGTTCGGGCTGCCGGGGGATCCGCCCGGGCCCCGGCTGCTGGTGATGACGAGCGGCAACCTGGGCGGCGAACCCATCGTCACCGACGACGACGAGGCACTCACGAGGCTCGCTCCGCTCGCCGACGCCTGGCTCCTGCACGACCGTCCGATCCATGTGCCGTGCGACGACTCGGTCGTGCGGGTGGCGAACGGCGAGCAGCTGCCCGTACGGCGTTCACGCGGCTACGCGCCCTTCCCCGTGAACCTGCCCCGTCCCGTCGCCGCCGCGCTGGCACTCGGCGGCGACCTGAAGAACACGTTCTGCGTCGGGGAAGGACACCACGCCTGGCTCTCGGCGCACATCGGCGACATGGACGACCTGGCCACGCTCACCGCGTTCGGAAGGGCCGAACGCCAGATGGAGCAGATCACCGGGGTGCGCCCCCGGGTCCTCGCCGCGGACAGGCACCCCGGGTACCGCTCCGTGGGCTGGGCGCTGCGGAACGCGGGCGGCAGGCCGCTGCGGCGCGTCCAGCACCACCACGCCCACATCGCCTCGGTGATGGCCGAACACGGCCTGGACGGCAGCCGGCCGGTGATCGGCGTCGCCTTCGACGGGACGGGCTACGGCGACGACGGCGCCGTGTGGGGCGGCGAGTTCCTGCTCGCCGACTACGACGGCTACCGGCGCTTCGCACACCTCAGCCCGGTCCAGCTCCCCGGGGGCGACGCCGCTGTGCGGCGCCCCTACCGGATGGCGCTCGCCCACCTGCGGGCGGCGGGCATCGCCTGGTCGCCCGCGCTGCCGTGCACCGTGGCCTGCCCCGAGCCCGAACGCAGGGCGCTGGCCGTCCAGTTGGAGCGGGGCCTCGGGTGCGTGCCGACGACCAGCATGGGGCGGCTCTTCGACGCCGTCGCCTCGCTGTCGGGGGTGTGCCACCACGCCGGGTACGAGGCCCAGGCCGCCATGGAGCTCGAAGCGGCGGCGGCCGGCTGCCACGACGAACAGGACGCTCACGGCTACGAGTTCGCGATGCGCCCCACCGCTCAAGGGCCCTTGGCAGGCGACTCGGCGCCGATGCTCGCGAGGATCAGCGCGGACGTACGGGACGGCGTGCCCGCCGAGTTGATCGCCGCGCGCTTCCACCGCGCGGTGGCGGACCTCGTGCGGCGGGTCTGCGGCGCCGCCCGCGAACGGCACGGACTCGGGACGGTCGCGCTCAGCGGCGGTGTCTTCGCCAACTCCCTGCTCTCCGGCGCCTGCGCCCGCGCTCTCGGCGACGACGGGTTCACCGTGCTGCGGCACCGGCTCGTCCCGCCCAACGACGGCGGCCTCGCCCTGGGCCAGTTGATGATCGCCGCCCGGCGGGACCGCACGGAGGGTACGGAACCGGCCGCCCCCGGCCTGCTCTCCGGGCGGCCGCGGGAGCGCGGGGAGACCGAGCCGGAGCCCGGCCGTACCACGGCCACCCCCTGAGACGACGCAGAGCGAGGAGCAGACCATGTGCCTGGCGGTACCCGGCAAGGTGCTGGACATCGAGGAGCGGGACGGTACCCGCATGGCCACCGTCGACTTCGGCGGAGTGGCCAAGGAAGTGTGCTGCGAATACCTGCCCGACCTGCGGGTCGGTGAGTACACCATCGTCCACGTCGGCTTCGCGCTGCAGCGGCTGGACGAGGACTCGGCGCGGCAGACGCTCGCGCTGTTCGAGGAACTCGGGTTGCTGGAAGAGGAGTTCGGCGACCCGTGGGAGCTGGCTGCACGGGAGGCTACGAAGTGAAGTACATCGACGAGTTCCAGGACCCGGAACTCGCCCGCAGGCTGCTGGACGACATCCATGCGATCGTCACGAGGCCCTGGGCGCTGATGGAGGTGTGCGGCGGGCAGACGCACTCCATCATCCGGCACGGCATCGACCAACTGCTCCCCGACGGGATCGAGTTGATCCACGGTCCGGGATGCCCGGTGTGCGTCACGCCGCTGGAGGTCATCGACAAGGCGCTGGAGATCGCGTCCCGCAAGGACGTGATCTTCTGCAGCTACGGCGACATGCTGCGGGTGCCCGGGACCGGCCGGGACCTCTTCCAGGTGCGGAGCGAGGGCGGGGACGTGCGCGTCGTCTACTCGCCGCTGGACGCCCTGCGCATCGCCCAGCAGCACCCGGAGCGCCAAGTGGTCTTCTTCGGCATCGGGTTCGAGACGACGGCGCCGCCGAACGCCATGACCGTGCACCAGGCGAAGAAGCTGGGGATCGGGAACTTCAGCCTGCTCGTCAGCCATGTGCGGGTGCCTCCGGCGATCGAGGCGATCATGCAGTCGGAGTCGTGCCGGGTGCAGGGCTTCCTCGCCGCCGGGCACGTGTGCAGCGTGATGGGGATCGGTGAATACCCCCCGCTGGCCGAGCGGTTCAGGGTGCCGATCGTGGTGACGGGGTTCGAGCCGCTGGACGTCCTGGAAGGCGTGCGGCGCGCGGTCCGGCAGCTCGAGCGCGGCGAGCACACCGTCGACAACGCCTACGCGCGCGTCGTGCCTCCGGAGGGCAACCCCGCGGCGAAGGCCATGCTCGCCGACATCTTCGAGGTGACCGACAGGGCGTGGCGGGGGATCGGGGTCATCCCCGGCAGCGGATGGCGACTCGCCGAGCGCTACCGGGAGTTCGACGCCGAGCACCGCTTCTCCGTCACGGGCATCGACACGCGTGAGCCTGTCGAGTGCCGCAGCGGCGAGGTCCTTCAGGGCCTGATCAAGCCCCACGAGTGCGAGGCGTTCGGAACGGCGTGCACTCCCCGTACGCCGCTCGGCGCGACGATGGTCTCCAGCGAGGGCGCGTGCGCCGCGTACTACCTCTACCGCAGGCTCGGCACCACCAGCGGGGCCGTGATCCCGGGCGGCACCGGGAGCAGGGCCGCCCGCACGTCCGGGGGAGCGCGCAGCACGTCCGAGCCGGCACCGCTGGAGGGGAGCCCCGTTGTCTGAGATCACCGACCTCGCCGGGCCGATGCCCACGGCACCGGACTTCGCCGGCGTGACCTGCCCCGCTCCGCTGAGGGACCAGCCGCGCGTCGTCATGGGCCACGGAGGCGGCGGAGCGCTCTCCTCCGAACTCGTCCAGCACATCTTCGCCCCCGCCTTCGGCGGCGATCTGCTCGCCGGGCTCGGGGACTCGGCGGCGTTCACGCTCGGCGGGGCGCGGCTCGCCTTCTCCACGGACTCCTTCGTCGTGCGGCCGCTGTTCTTCCCCGGCGGCAGCATCGGCGACCTCGCCGTGAACGGGACGGTCAACGACCTCGCCATGAGCGGTGCCCGCGCCGCGTACCTTTCCTGCGGCTTCATCCTGGAGGAGGGCGTCGAGGTGCCGCTGGTCTCGCGTGTCGCCGAGGCCTTGGGCGCCGCGGCGCGCAGCGCGGGCGTGGAGATCGCCACCGGCGACACCAAGGTGGTGGAGGCGGGCCGAGGCGACGGCGTCTACCTCAACACCGCCGGGATCGGGCTCGTCCCGGACGGGGTCGACATCCGTCCCCAGCGCGCGGAACCCGGCGACGTGATCATCGTCAGCGGCGCGATCGGCGTGCACGGGGTCGCGGTGATGAGCGTGCGGGACGGTCTCGAGTTCGGCGTCGAGGTCGAGAGCGACTGCGCCGCGCTGGGCGGACTCGTCGAGGCGATGCTGGCCGTCACGCCGGACCTCCACGTGCTGCGCGACCCGACGAGGGGCGGTCTCGCGGCCGCGCTGAACGAGATCGCGGTGGCCGCGACGGTGGGAGTCGTCGTCCAGGAGCACGCCGTGCCGGTACCGGCCCCCGTCGCCAACGCGTGCGCGATGCTCGGCCTGGACCCCATGTACGTGGCCAACGAGGGCAAGCTCGTCGCCTTCGTCCCCCGGGCGCAGGCCGACGCGGTGCTGGAGGCCATGCGGGAGCATCCGCTGGGGAGGGAGTCCGCGGTGATCGGCGAGTGCGTCGAGACGCATCCCGGCATGGTCGTCGCCCGTACGGGCCTGGGCGGTACGCGGGTGGTCGACCTGCCCGTGGGCGAGCAGTTGCCGCGCATCTGCTGAACCGCCGCTGCCGCTGGACGGCTGCGGGCGTCGGGTTTCGCGGGGGCCGGGGCGGGGTGCCGGCGCTCAGGACGTGCTCGCCGCTCCGCTCCGGCCGCCCCGTACTCCGTGTTCGGCGAGGGTGCCGACGCGCAGCCCGTCGGCACGGCAGCGCATCACCAGCCGCGGCAGGGCGTCCAGCGCCGAGTGCCAGGCTCCCGGGACGCTGGAGCGGTCGGTGTCGTGCAGCAGGACGGTGGCGCCGCCGCACAGCCGCCGGTCCAGCTCGCGCAGCACGCTCTCGGCGTCCGCCTGCGAGGTCCAGTCGCGGCCCCAGGCCGTCCACAGCACGGGCTGGAGCCCGAGCGTCCGGGCCGCCCTGAGGCGGGTCGCGGTGAGTACGCCGTACGGCGGCCGGTACCAGCGGGGACGCCGTCCCCACGTACGCTCCACGGCGGCGATCGTCCGTGCCAGGTCCCGCCGGTCGGCGAGGGGTCGGGGGCGCCAGAACTTCTCGTGCAGCCATCCGTGCACGGCCAGTTCGTGGCCTCCCTCGACGATGTGCCGGCCGAGTTCCGGGTGGCGTTCGAGCTGGCTGCCGAGGACGAAGAAGGTGGCCCGGGCGCCGAGCCGGTCCAGCTCCCGCAGGAAGTGGGGGGTGGTGCGCGGGTCGGGCCCGTCGTCGAACGTGAGGGCGACGTGGCCGGGGTCGCCGCGGCCGTCCAGCGCTGGGCTGATGACGCGGCGCAGCCCGGGCAGCCAGGTCGCGGCGGGGCCGATGTGACAGGCGGCGGTGGCCAGCGCGGCCGCGGCGGCTCCGGCGCCGCCGAGCACAGCCGCCCGGCCCCTGCCCGCCGTGTCCCGTGTCCGGCGGATCGCGGATGGCGTCACCACACCCCCTCCTGTTCCTTTCCCGAGACCTCGGGAGTACGGGCCAGCTGCACGCTTCCCGCACCGACCAGGGCGATGGCGGCGAGTTCCGGCACGATCAACCATCCGAGGGTCAGCTTCTCGTCGAAGAGCACCGCGCCCAGCACGACGCTCGTCAGCGAGTCCCCCAGGGTGAGCGCGGGCTGGGAGGCCACCAGGGTTCCGGCGCGCAACGTCACCTGCAGCAGCAGGAAGCTGACCAGGCCGAGGACGGCGACGCCGTAGGTCTGCCACGCCGTCAGCAGCGCGACGATTCCGTCGGACAGGCGGGCGATGGCGTCCTTCATGAGGGCGGCCGTGCCGGCGAAGCCGATGGCCGTGGCCGCTCCCAGCACCGTGGCGCGCGGCGCCGAGGGCAGGCGGGCGGCGACCACCAGCAGGGTGATCACGACGGCGAGCAGCCCCGCCCCGGCCGCCAGCCATCGGCCCACCGGCACACGGGTCGTACCGGCGGTCGGATGGACGAGCACCAGGAACGCCGCCAGCCCGAGGACCATGGAGAGGAACGCCCACCACGCGCGGGTGTCGGGCCGCCGGTGGAAGAAGACGCTGCCCACCACCAGGGTGAAGAGCAGCTCCGTGGCCATGACGGGCTGGACGACGGCCAGGGGCCCCGCCGCCAGCGCACCGGCCTGGCAGATGCCCGAGAGCCCCAGCATCGCGGATCCCCACATCCACACCGGGCGGTGCAGGAGATGGGTCAGCCACGAGAACCGCCTGCCGGTGGACGCGGCCTTTTCCGTCGCGGCGGCACGCCGCTGCAGCACCGACGCAGCGGCGTTGGCCAGCGCTGCCATCAGCGCCAGCACGACAGAGACGATCAGCAGCAACACGTCGTATTGACTCCTAGCCGAAGCGCTGGGCGAGGCTGCGGAAGAGCCCCGGGGCCACCCCGTGCAGGCGGGCGGGCATGCTCAGCCAGCCCGGCACGTACGAGTCGGAGCGTCCCGAGACCAGCGCCCTGCGCACCACGGCCGCGACCTGCCCGGCGGGCACGGGCCGGGGCCGGGTGCGCCCGTAGGGGACGCCGCGGCGGCTGAAGAAGGGGGTGTCCACGGCGCCCGGCATCACGACGGACACCCGTACGCCGGACGCGGCCAGCTCGTAGCGGAGGCTGTCCGCGAAGGCGATCAGCCCGCCCTTCGTGGCCGCGTACACCGCCTCGTCGCGCACGCCGACGGAGCCGGCCACGGAACCGATCAGCACCACGCTGCCCCTGCGGCGGGCGATCATGCCGGGCAGGACGAGCCGCACCAGATGGATCACCGCGGTGAGGTTCACCTCCAGCAGCCGGTCGATCGACTCGGCGGGCATCTTCGTGAACGGGCCCGCCCAGCCGATGCCCGCCCCGGCGACGAGCGCGTCGACGCGTCCGCCGTGCGCCAGCGCCTCACGGGCCAGCCGGGCGCGGGACTGGGAGTCGGTGATGTCGGCGGGCAGCGCGGTGCCGCGGGTACGGACCGCGACGTCCGAGAGCCGCTCCTCGTCCCGCCCGTTCAGCAGCAGGCGCCAGCTGCCCTCCGAGGCGAGCTGTTCGGCGACGGCAGTGCCGATGCCCGAGGAGGCACCGGTGATCAGCGCGACCGGTCTCTGCGCTCCGTTCCGCACTTGCCGCCCAGAACTGTCGTGCATGACACCCTCCGGGTGATCAGGAGCAGGACCTTCAGCATGCTGGCTATCGCCCGGCGGCGCCTCTGCGCGGGTCGCCCCGCAGGAGGCTGCGATCACTCGATCGGGCCCGGTTCGCCGGTGCCGTACCGCGGCACACAGCCACTCGGAACGGGCGTACGGGCCGCGGCCCGGCGCTGAACCATCCGAACTCTGGAGCCTTATGCGCCAACGGTTCCTGCTGCTCAGCGCCAGTATGGGCGCCGGCCACGACGCGGTCGCGGGAGAGCTCGCCGGCCGGTTGCGGGCGCGCGGGCACCAGGTGCGGACCGAGGATGTGCTCGCGCTGCTCCCCTCGGGGGTGGGCGCGGCTCTGCGGGCCGGCTACCGAGGGACGGTGCGGCGGGTGCCGGCGCTGTACGGGGCCGTCTACCGGGGCTTCCTCGACCCGGAGCCGGAGCGGAAGGCAGGCGGACCGGCGGCGGCACGGCCGGGGAGCGCGCCGCTGGCGGTGCTCGCGGAACGGCCGCTGATGAGGATCGTCGCCAACTGGCAGCCGCACGCCGTCGTTTCGACCTTCCACCTCTCCGCGCAGGTGACGGGGAGACTGCGGGAGCGGGGAGCGCTGCGGGTGCCGAGCGTGGTGAGCGTCATCGACTTCGGGGTGCACCGCGGCTGGCTCCACCCGGGCAACGACGTGCACCTGTGCGTCACGGAGGCCGCGGCCCGCACGGCCGGTGTGATCACCGGCAGGCCGGCCGAGGCCACGGGGCCGGTGGTCCCGGCCGCGTTCCTGCGGGCGGATGAGGGGGGAACGCCGGGGGAGGAGCGGCCCGCCGGCGGGGGGCAGGCGTGGCGTGACGGGCTCGGACGGGCGGCGCGGGGACGCGGCGTCGTCCTCGTCTCGGCGGGAGCCTGGGGCGTGGGGGCCGAACTGCTCGGCACGGTGCGGAAGTTGGCAGGGAGCGCCGACGGGCCCGCCGTCCTCCCCGTCCTGCTGTGCGGCCGTGACGAGCGCTTGCGCCGGCGGGCGGAGCGGCTGCCCGGAGTGCTGGCCCTGGGCTGGGTCTCCGACATGGCCGGGCTGATGTCGGCGGCCGGAGCCCTCGTGGACAACGCCGCCGGCCAGACAGCGGTCCAGGCGCTGGCGGCGGGCCTGCCCGTCGTCGGCCACCGGCCGCTGCCCGGGCACGGGATCCAGGGCGTACGGGCGATGGCCGACGCGGGCGTCTCCGAACTCACCCTCAACGACGAGCAGTTGGCGAACGCGCTCGGGCGCGTGCTGCACCCGGGACCCGTACGGGAGAAGCGCGTCTCGTGCGGCAAGGCGCTCTTCCGCGCGGACGCGGCGCAGCGCATCGCCGAGATCGCCCAGGCGGGGGTGCGGACTTGAGACGGTCCGGAGCGGATACGGCCCGGCGCCGGCCGGGCAGGCGGGCGACGCCCTCCCGGGTCATCGCGCCTCCCGCCCGTTTCGCCGCGCGGCGCCGGGGCACGCGGGCCCGATGAGCGAACACGAGCGTTCCCGCACGGTGGCCGCCCCGCCGGAGGAAGTCTTCGACCAGGCCTGCGACATCGGCCAGATCGACACGTGGCTGCCGAGGGAGCTGCACGTCCACCCCGAGGAGATGCCGGCCGTCACCGTCCACGACGACGGCACCGGCCGCGACGAAGCCGCGCTGCTGCGCGCCCGACGGGACCAGCTCCGCCTGGAGTGGGGCACCCGTGAGGACGGGCGTTACGCGGGATGGCTGCAGGTCGAGGGAATCGGCGGCGGCGCCAGCTCCGTCACCGTCCATCTGTCGTTCTTCGACGAAGGGGACGCCCCGCCGGACGACCGCGTCACCGCGGCGCTGGACGAGAGCCTGGACAGGCTCGCGGAGCAGGTCAGGATCCGCGCGGACAAGGCCGGCTGACGGGGCGGCGCCGGCGAGGGCCGCTGACGGGGCCGGCTGACGGCGGCGCGGACGAGGCGTACGGCCGTCAGGCGCTTCTGGCCTCGTCCTCGTCCTCGTCCTCGCCCTCGTTCTGCAAGTCGTGCTCTTCCGCGATCAGGGCGACCCAGCCGTAGGGGAGTTCCTCGCCGTCGACGGTCACCGCCTCGACGGTCCGGGTACGCGGGTCGATGTCGGCTTCGACTCCCTCTCCCGCATAGCGCGGATAGCCGGTCTCGCCCTGGGCCCCCGTCGCCCGCACGCTCATCACCCGCAGGACGGGGCCGTGCACCGGGTGCCCCTCGGCGTCGGCGGTCTGCGGCTTGAGGACGATGTCGTAGTGCGGTTCACCGGCTCGCATGCCTCGACGATAAGCCCGCTCCGTGCGGCCCGCCTCCGGGAGCACGAGCCCTCGCCGCGGACCGCGCCGGCGGCCCTCCGGCCCGCGGCAGCGGTGTGTTCGCGGCGGAAGTCAGGGAGTCGGCACGCCCGCCGGCCGCGAGGGGCGGGAGAAGCGCACCGGGACGCCGGGCGAGTACAGCACGCTCGCCGGCTCCCCGGACGGTGACGGCAACCCGGCCGCCGCCACCAAGTCCTCGTCGCACTCGGTCAGTTCGGCCCTGTGCAGCGGCCAGCGGGGATGGTCGTTCCGCAGGTACACCGGCCGTCCGAGGAACGTGTTGTGCATTCCCCAGCGGGCTGTGAGGAAGTGCTCCAGCTCGGTGGGCCGCGAGATGCGCTCGCCTATCCGCACGGACATCCGGCACCGCGCACCGCGGGGCCCGGGCCACCGCCGGGTGCTGGTGTAGGAGACGTGGCCGCCGTGGCGCCGCACCGACATCCGCGACCAGCGGTAGGGCATGCGGAAGAGGGAGAGCGCCACCGTCACCGGGATCAGGCGCGAGGCGTCGAGTGAGCGGAAGACGACGCCGCGGCGCCCGTGCCCGTCGACGGAGTACAGCCGCACGTTCGTCTCGGGGAAGCTGCCCAGGTAGGGGATGCCCGGCAGTCGGAACCATCCCACCCGGTGCATGCGGAAGGCGACGAGGCCGACGTACGTCCGGCCGTCCAGGACGTCGGGGAACGTGCCCCCGGGCAGCAGCGGCGCCACGTCCGCGGGATCGGCCGCCCAGTGCACGAAGGCCAGGTCGAGCCACGACTGCGTCAGCAGCGGCCGGGCCGTGCGGTGCGGGGGATCGGCCGTTACGGGCCGTGGCTCCTGCGTGGAGTGCGGGTCGCGGGGCGTGAGCGGCACCCGGCCAGCATCGCAGACGGCTCCGGGGTTCCCCTCGGCCCGTCGCCGGTGGACCGGCCCGGCACCCCGTGACCCGCCGGGTGCGGCGGACACGGTGCGGCCCTGCGGCGGTCGACAGGCGGACCACCGCGTCCGCGGCCGCCTCCGGCAGGCTCCCGGGCCCGCCCGGAGCGGTCGTCCGTGTCCGCGTGCACCCGGCTTCCGGCGGAACGCGGCCGGGCTTCGGACCGGCCGCGTTCCACCGGATCACGGCTGCCGCATCAGTTCAGCAGCCGCTTCCAGGCGGTCTCCGTGAGCTCGCCGACGTCGGGCGCCTTGCCCCGCTTGCTGCGCAGCAGCGTGCCGACGGCCTCCTCGATCTCGCCGCCCTCGGGCCTGCGGTCGCCCGGGGTGAGCAGCGGCCAGATGTCGGAGCCGAGGAAGCCCGTCTCGTCGACCTTGCTGTGGTGCATCGCCGAGCAGGTGTGCCGGTCGATGTTGTGCGTGTCCGCCAGCTCGGCCACGGCGCGCTTCGTGGACGTCCCGAAGATCCCGTCGACCGGAACCGAGTAGCCCTTGGCCCGCAGCAGGTGCTGGGCTGCCCGCACCTGCGGGCCCACCGAACCGGGCTTCAGCAGCGGCCAGTTGAGGAGTTCGCCGAGGGAGGAGGAGAGGCCGAGGGCGTTGCCCACGGCGTCCCGCAGCTCCTGCAGGCGGCCGTAGAGGACCTCGCCGGGGCATTCGGTGGAGTTGAAGTCCCGGTGGCCCTTGATGTTCGCCAGGTCCGTGCCGTACTGCGCGGCGATCCAGGCGACCAGCTGGACGAGGGAGTCCCACAGCGCCTGCGGTACGTCCACCTCGGTGTAGAGGCCCTCGTTCTCGATCCCGATGACCTCGCTGTTGTGGTTGCCGACGTTGGCTCCCTGAACGTGCTGAGTGCCTCCGCGCACCACTTCGAGGCTCCGGTGCCGGCCTTCGAGGCGGAAGCCGCCGCGGCTGTTGGTGAACTGCTGGCCGGAGTCGGACCAGCCGTTGCCGTCCATGTGGAAGTTCTGGATGTCGCGGCAGATCTTCTTCGCGTGCTCCAGCGAGTAGTCCTCGCTGTTGCCGGGCTCGGCGGTGTGGTGGACGACGATGAACGTCGGACGGTGGTCCTCGACGACGATCGCGCTGGACGGCGCACGCGCCCCCCACTCCTCCGTGCTGTAGATGCGGGGCTCGGCCACCTTGGCGCGTGCCGCACTCCGCGAGCCGGCAGGGGCCGCGGCCGGTCCGGCAGCGTGTGCGGTGCCGGCGGCGCCGAGGCCGATGGCGCTCGCGGCGGTGGCGGCCGCGCCGCCGCGCAGCAGCGAGCGGCGGTCGAAACCTGGCTGTGGAGCCATCTCGATCTCCTTCGGGAGTGGCAACGGCGGCTCGACTCGCTCGGAGTTCCGTCACCGACGGGTGGGGGGACCCGTGCGGGGACGGGCAGTCGCGCCCGTCCCCGCACGGGCTGAAATCGGGTTCCGCGCCCGGCCAGTAAAAGCAGTCCGCCATGAACGCGACAACCCCACGGAGGGGATGCGTCGCGACTTTCTCGGATTCTGAAAGCAGGAACCGGCCACGAATCACCTGTAGCAGAGCGAACCGGGCCCCGCCTCCCGTGGTGCGCCCAGTGGCGGCGGCAACGGCATTGCGCTGCCCAGCAGTTCGCGACGGCCGGATGCTTCGCGCTGTTGCTCCGTCAGGTGACAGGGCGCCAGACGCGGACAGCGGCACTTCCCTCTCCCGCTCCCGGGACGGCGGCTCCCGTCGGCCGTCCCTCCCTCTGCCGCCGTCCGGGGGCCGTCTCCCCGGAGCCGCGCCCGCCACGGTTTTCCCGGCCTGCGCGCCGAGCCGTAGGACGGGCCATGGCCGCCGGAACCCCGGTCCCGCCTGAACTCACGGAGCGGGCCGGGGAGTTGAGTGGGCGACCCGCTCGTCCTGCGGCTCGCTCCCGGCAGGTACCGCCGCCCGAGGCGGTGTGGGCGTCCGTGAGCACCCGCTGTGCACCCTGACGGTGGTGGGGCAGCCGGGCCGAGTGGCCGTCCGCCCGCTGCGGGGTGCTCCCGTCGCAACTCGGCCCAGCCACCCCTCCGCTCAGCCGCCGAACGCGTCGAGCCCGGTCAGCTCCGCGGAGAGCTCCCACAGCCGGGCGGCCTCTTCCGGGTCGACGGCGTAGCCCTGCACGCCGCCGCTGGCCGAGGGGTCGTCGGAGGCGAGTCCGGCGATGTCGCAGTCCTCGCAGTAGACCCCTCCTTCGCCGTCCAGCAGGGGAGACGTCGCGGCCCACACCTGGGTCGCCGCGCCCTGCTCCGGCGTCTTGAAGGACGGGTTCACCGGAGTCCCCGACTTGTCGATCCACCCCGCGGCGACCATCTCCTCGACCGGCAGATGGCGCTGCAGGGGCGTGAGGATGCCGCCGGGATGCAGCGAGAAGGCCCGTACGCCCAGGTCACGGCCGAGCGTGTCGAGCCGGACGGCGAACAGCGCGTTGGCGGTCTTCGCCTGCCCGTACGCCTTCCACTTGTCGTAGCCCGTCTCGAAGTGCACGTCGTCCCAGCGGACGGGCGAGTGCCGGTGCCCTGCCGAGGAGACCGAGACGACCCGGGCGCCGCCCGGTGCGAGCGCCGGACGCAGCCTGTTGGCGAGCGCGTAGTGCCCCAGGTGGTTGACCGCGAACTGGGCCTCCCAGCCCGGGCCCACCCGGGTCTCGGGGCAGGCCATCACGGCCGCGCTGTTGATCATGATGTCGATGGTGCGGCCGGTCTCCAGGAAGCGGTCCGCGAAGGCGCGCACGGAGCCGAGGTCGGCGAGGTCGAGCGTGTCGACCTCCACCCCGGCGATGCCGCCGACGGATTCCTCCGCCGCCTCGGGCCGTCTCGCCGGGACGACGACGCGGGCCCCCGCGCCCGCCAGCGCACGCGTCGTCTCCAGGCCGAGTCCCGAGTAGCCGCCGGTGACGACGGCCAGCGATCCGGTCAGATCGACGCCTCGCAGGACGTCCGCGGCGGTGCTGCGGGCCCCGAAGCCCGAGCCGATGCTCTGCTGAGGTGTGGTCATGGACGGAACGCTACGAATTGGAGTGCGCTCCAGGGCAAGGGCCTGCCGTTCCGGACTCCGCGGGCCGACTCCGCGGGCCCGATCCGGACTCCGCGGGCCCGAGGAGATCCGAGAGGCATGCCCTGGCGGCAGGGGAGGGCACGCCGTCCGCGAGCTTCCGCGGCGGGACGGCGCGCACCCCCTCGGGCCGTCTCAGCTGGTGAGGAAGTCGGCCGCGCCCGCCTTCGCTCCCTGGATGAACGCGTTGATCTCTTCCGGGGTGTAGAGCAGGGCGGGGCCCTCCGGGTCGGTGGACTGGCGCAGGGCGACGTGCCCGTCGGGAAGCTTCTTCGCCTCCAGGCAGGCGCCCCCGTTCTGTCCGCTCCAGGGCTTGTGCCAGCCCTCGGTGCCCAGGTCTCTGGCGGGCATGCCGTTGTACACACGGCCGGTTGTGGTGTCGGTGACAGCCTCGGGGTTCATCGTCGGACTCCTTACGGAGGTGAATCGTTACGGCCGGGGGTTCGGCACGCACAACAGCAGGCCGCTCTCGTCAGCCGGCAGTGCTCAACACAGCTGATTTCTTTGCGACTTACCGTTGAAATTATCAGAACGATGCTTGCGGCCTGAAGACCACAGGGACATAGTGGCTCCGTGATGCTCTTCACCGGCGTGCGGAAACGAGCACGGGAGCCTTCCGCCGTCGAGCCGGGGAGGGGGGCGTGCGAGGTCGCACTGCAGGGGAGTGCGACCTCGCGCACGCCTCCCGGCTCACTCCTGGCCCCGGAACCCCGCCCTGCGGCAGTTCACCGGGCCCGGACGCACACGCCTCAGCGCCGTCCCGCCCCGATCCCCCTCGCACACGGACGGACCCCGCGTTGACAGGCCAGAACGAAGCAGCCTCCGAGGCCGCATCCATCGACCCGACCGTGCCCCACTCCGCCCGGATCTTCGACTTCTGGCTCGGCGGCAAGGACCACTTCGAAGCCGACCGCAGCGCCGGGGAGCAGGTGCTCGCCGACTTCCCCGCCATGACGGAACTCGCCCGCGCGTCGCGGGAGTTCGTCGGGCGCGTGGTGCGCCACCTGGTCGTGGAGGAAGGTCTGCGGCAGTTCCTCGACGTGGGGACGGGGCTGCCCACCGCCGGCAACACCCACGAGGTCGCGCAGCGGCTCGCCCCCGAGGCGCGCATCGTCTACGTCGACCACGATCCCCTGGTCCTGGCCCACGCGGGCCGGCTGCTGACGTGCTCCGCGGAGGGCGCCGCCGCCTACCTCCACGCCGACGCCCACGACCCGGACCGCATCCTGGCCGAGGCGTCCGCGACGCTGGACCTGGACGAGCCCGTGGGCGTGCTGCTCATGGGGATCCTCGCCCACGTCGAGCGCTACACCGAGGCCCGCGCGATCGTGCACAGGCTGATGCAGGACCTCCCCGCGGGCAGCTGCCTCGCGATCCGGGACGGCACGGACACGGACGAGGCGTACAGCGCTGCGATGCGCCGTTACAGCGAGTCCGGGGCGCTGCCCTACCGCTTGCGCTCCCCGGAGGAGATCGCCCGCTTCTTCTCCGGGCTCGAACTGGCCGAGCCGGGCGTGGTCCCCGTCCCGCAGTGGCGGCCCTCGCCGGGAGAGCCCTCGGCGGGCGGCGCGGACCTTCCCGTGCTGGGCGGCGTGGCACGCAAGTTGTGGTGACGCCCGGCGCGGAGTGCCGCGCCACGCAGCGTGACGGGAGCGCACGCACAGCAGTGACGGCGGGCCCCCGGACTGCCGCGGCGGGCAGCGGGTACGGTTCACCAGAACGACTTCGGGCCCGCACCCGGCAAGGGCCGCCGCCGAACCGGCAGAGCGGTCAACTCACCACCGTGCAGGGCGCGTTGACGGTGCACGACCCGGGGATACCGACCAGCGAACGAGGGCTCGGAAGATGCGGATCCTGATCATCGGTGGCGGTATCGCCGGAAGCGCTGCTGCGCTCGCCCTGGACAAGGCCGGCATCGCGGCCACCGTCCACGAGGCCCATCCGGACGAGGGCGCGGACATCGGCGCCTTCCTCACTCTCGCGAGCAACGGCATGCTGGCGCTCGCCCAGTTCGACGCCGCGGAGGCCGTCTCCCGGGTCGGCTTCGACCTCACGACGATGCGCATCACCGGCGACACGGGCACGGTCGTCTCCACGGTCCCGCTGGGGGAGGCGGAGGACCCGCTGCGGCGCTACCGCTGCCTGCGCCGGGCCGAACTCGCCGCCGCTCTGCGGGCGGAGGCCGTGCGCAGGGGGATCGCCGTCGAGCACGGCAAGCGGTTCGTCAGCGCGGAGGAGGACGAGGAGGGCGTCACCGCCGTCTTCGCGGACGGCAGCACAGCACGCGGGGACCTGCTGCTGGGAGCCGACGGCATGCGCTCCGCCGTACGCTCCCTCACCGACCCGGACGCCGCGGCGCCCCGCTACGCGGGTCAGCGCGTGTTCTACGGCTACACCACCGACGCCGCGCCGCCCAGCGAGCCCGGACGCATCGACATGCTCCGCGGCAGCACCGCCGCCATGGGGTACGCCGTCTCACCGCAAGGGGAGACCTACTGGTTCGCCCGCGTCTCCGGCGACGAGCTGAGCCGCGCCGAGATCGACGGGACCACCCCCACGCAGTGGCGGGACCACCTCCTGCCGATGCTGCGCCCGGACGCGACGGCCGCGGCCGAGATCGTCGCGGCCACCGGGGAGCACCTGATGGTGACCAACGCCAGCGACCTGTCGACGGTCACACGGTGGCGCACGACCCGGATGCTCCTGATCGGGGACGCCGCCCACGCCGCCTCGCCCGCCACGGGTCAGGGCGCGTCCATGGCGCTGGAGGACGCGGTGGTCCTGGCGAAGTCGCTGCGGGACGCCCCCAGTACGGAAGCCGCGCTGGAGACCTACGAGCAGCTCCGCCGCCCGCGCGTCGAGCGCAACATCGTCACCAGCGCCCGGCTCACGACGCGCAAGGCGCCGAACCGCCTCCGCAGGACGGTGCGCAACTACCGGGCCCGCTTCCAGAAGCCCGGCACCGGACCGTCCCCGTCGCAGGCCGACGACCTGCTGACGGCGCAGCTGGACTGGGAGAGCCCCCTGCCGGTCCCCGCACCGTCCGGAAACTGACGGCCGGCACGCCCCGCCGCACCGACGTCTCCCGGAGGAAGAGCGAGATGGCCACCCGGAAAGCCCTCGTACGCGCGCCCGGCCCACGGCTCGCGGAGGGACTCGTCACCCATGTGGAGCGGGTCCCGGTCGACGTGGAGCGTGCCGTGCGCCAGTGGGAGGAGTACGTGGCGGCGCTGCGGGACCACGGCTGGCACACCCTCCAGGTGCCGTCCCGGGACGACTGCCCCGACAGCGTGTTCGTCGAGGACGCCGTGGTCGTGCTCCGCGACGTCGCGCTGCTGTGCCGCTCCGGCGCGCCTGAGCGGAGGGCCGAGGCGGAGGCCGTGGAGGAGGCGGTCCGCGCACAGGGGTACACCGTCCGGCGGATGCACGCCCCCGCCACGCTCGACGGCGGCGACGTGCTGAAGACCGGCGGCACCGTGTACGTCGGGACGGGCGGGCGCACCAACGAGGAAGGCGTACGGCAGCTGCGCGCGGCCTTCGAACCGCTGGGAGCGCGCGTCGTTCCCGTACCGCTCACCGAGGTGCTGCACCTGAAGTCCGCGGTCACGGCGCTGCCCGACGGCACCGTCGTCGGACACCCGGCGCTGACCGGTCTCCGCGAGGTCTTCCCCCGCTTCGAAGCAGTACCGGAGGAGGCCGGGGCGCACGTCGTGCTCCTCGGCGAGGACCGGCTCCTGATGGCCGCGAGCGCGCCGAGGACGGCGGAGCTCTTCTCGGAGCGGGGTTACGAACCGGTCGTCGTGGACATCGGGGAGTTCGAGAAGCTGGAGGGCTGCGTGACGTGCCTGTCGGTGCGCCTGAGGGACGCGCCCACCGCTCCCTGACCGGTGGCCGAGCGCGCCGCTGACCTGCGGCGGGACGGGAACGACCGGCCGGGCGCCCCGCGTGCCGAACGGGGCGGTCCGCGTCCCGGTCTCAGCGCCGGGAACGGGCGGGCGGCACCGGTGGCGGCGCGCCGAGGCTCCGGGAGATGCCCGAGGCGGCCACCTGCACCAGCGGGACCAGCGTGTGCGCCTCGACGGCGTCCACGTGCGCGACGACGGACACCGCCGCGACGACCTCGGCCCCCGTCCCGTGCACGGGGGCGGCCACCGAGACGCTGTCCATGGTGACCTGCCGCTCGCACACGGCGACGCCCGTCCTGCGCACCTCCGCCAGGGCCTGGCGCAGCCGCCCCGCGTCGCACTCGGTGCGTTCGGTGTAGCGGGCCGGGGGCTGCGCGAGAACGCTCTCCTGGACATCCGCCGGAGCGTGGGCCAGCAGCACGCGCCCCACGCCCGTCGGCGTCAGCGCGAACCGTCCGCCCACGCGGGTGAGCACGGGCACCGAACCGCGGCCCGCCAGCCGCTCCACATAGACGACGGAGAGCTCCTCGCGCACCGCGAGCTGGACGTTCTCGCCCGTGACCCGGGCGAGGTCCGACAGATACGGCAGCGCGGTCTCCCGCAGGCCCAGACCGCGCGGAGCGAGGGCCGCGACCTCCCACAGGCGCAGCCCGATCCGGTAGCCGCCGTCGGGGGACCTCTCCAGGGCGCCCCACTCGGCCAGTTCGTTCACCAGCCGGTGCGCCGTGGTGAGCGGGAGCAGAGAGCGGCGGGAGATCTCGGTGAGCGTGAGGACCGGTTCCGCCGCGGAGAACACCTCCAGCACGCGCAGGGCCCTGCTGGTCACCGAGCCCGTGCCGGTACGGCCGCTGGCTTCCATTCGGCGCTCCTTCGGGACGAGGCTGCCGCCCCGGCGAACCTAGGCAGGGGGTCCGTGCACGTCAACGGCACGGGCAGAGGCGCGTCCAACGGCTGCGGGGGAGCCGGCCCGCCGGTGCCCGCCTCAGTCCACGGCGTCGGCGGCGGAGGGGAGGGAACGGAGCGCTACCTGGCGGATCTTCCGGTCGAGCGCCGCCGCCGGGTCGTCGGTGAAGCGGTGCAGAGCGACGGCGGCGGTGAGGATGACGTCGCACAGCTCGTCCGCGACGTCCGAGGCACTGTGGGTGCGGCCCTTGCGGGGGTTCTGCCCGGTCGTGCCGATGTACGCCTGCATCACCTCGCCCGTCTCCTCGCCCAGCTTCATCAGGCGCATCGCCGTCTCCTGCTCGCCGGAGCCGTTCGCGGCGTCCAGCCAGTCGGCAAGGCGGCGGACGGTGGCCCACTGCTCCGGGGTCATCGGTCTCGTCCTCCTGGGGCGGGGCGGCCCCGGAGAACCGGGGGCGGGCTGCACGAGCATAGGAGGCGCGGGACCGGGCCCGGCCCGGTCCCGCGACTGCGTCCCCCGGCAGGGGGACCCGCGTCCGCCCCGCGCCGCCGGCCCCGCGCGGGACCGGCTGCCGGAGGTCAACTCACCGGCGCCGTCTCACCGTTGTAGGCGTCCTCGAGGCCCTTGACGTCGATCTTCCCCATCCCGAGCATCGCCTTCATCACGCGTGCCGACCGCGCGGGGTCCGGGTCCCTCAGCAGGTCGGGGAGCGCCCGGGGGACGACCTGCCACGAGAGGCCGAACTTGTCCTTCAGCCACCCGCACGGGCCCTCCGAACCGCCCTCGCCGAGCTTCGCCCAGTACCTGTCGACCTCGTCCTGGTCGGCGCAGTCCACGTAGAGCGAGACCGCCTCGGTGAAGTGGAACTCCGGGCCGCCGTTGAGTGCGATGTAGCGCTGCCCCGCCAGCTCGAAGGAGATCGTCATGACGGTGCCGGGCTCACCGGGCCCGGCCTCCCCGTAGCGCTGGACGTCGAGCACCCGCGAGTCGGGGAAGACGGACGTGTAGTGCCGCACCGCCTCTTCCGCCTGGTCGTCGAACCACAGGTGCGTAGTGATCTTCTGCATGTGCCTCTCCTTGGCCGCCGTGCCCGTACCGTCTCGAAAGCCGTCCCGGAATCCGTTCTGAATCCGTCCTGAAGGGGTGGACTCGCCGCGGCGCCGCTTCTCATCACGGCGCGGGCCGGGCGCCGTTGGCGCCGTCCACCGGTCCTCGGGCCGTCACCGCCAGGAATCGGGGCCGCCGCCGCGCCACTCGATCAGGTTCGGGTCGTCGAGCTGGATCTCGTCCTCGCTCAGGCCCGCATGCCGCAGGAACTCGGCGACGTCCTCCAGGCGGTACGCCACGCCGAGCTGCTCGGCGTGCGCCGTCACCCGCCTGCCGCCCTTCTCCGAGGGCGGATGCACGACGATCGGAGGTGTCATGCCCTCCAGACTGCTCCCGGCGGCGGGGCTTCGCATCCCGGCGGGCTTCCGCCACGTGCTGGACAGGTGAGACGGCGCCCACCACCGGCCCCCCCCCGTCCCGGGTGACGCCGGGGCGCTGTTGACCGGCTGCGAGCAGGGCTGGAGACTTCCCGCCATGACGATCACCGGACGTCCCGCACGGCAGAGAATCCTCGGCGCCGCCAGAGCCGCCGCCTCGCGGGCGGCCCGCCCCGACGGCGGGGGCCGCAGCTCCCTCGTCGCGTTCGGCGCGCTGGCCGCCGCCGACCTCGCGGCTGTCGCGGGAGGGCGGCCGCGCGGGATGAGCCGCGCCGCGAAACCGCTGCTGATGCCGGCGCTGGCCTCGTACGCGCTGCGCCGCCGCACAGGGCAGGACGCGGAGGTGCCCAGGACCCTGCTCGCAGGGCTCGCCTGTGCGACGGCGGGTGACACCGCGCTCCTCTTCGACGAGCACGAGCCGGCGTTCCTGCTCGGCATGGCGGCCTTCCTGGGCACCCAGGTCAGCTACACGGCCGGATACACCCGGCTCGGCGCGCTGCGCGGGATCCGCCGCAAGCCGTGGCCGGCCGTCGGCTGCCTCGCCGGGTGGGCCGCGGCGAACGCCGTGCTCGGGCCGTCGCTGGAGAAGCGGCTGCGAGTCCCGGTGGCCGGCTACAGCCTCGCCCTCGCGCTGATGGGCGCCGCCGCGCTGGGAGTGGGGGGCCGGGTCGGGGCGGGCGCCGGCGCGTTCCTCGGGTCGGACCTGCTGATCGGGCTTCAGGCCGCGGGCCGTGAACTGCCGTCGCAGGAACTGCTGATCATGGCGGGCTACCTCCTCGGCCAGTACCTCATCGTCACCGGCTGGCTGGACCGCCAGGACGGCTGACCCCGGCTGCCGCCGTCCCCCGACGCCGGGCGGGGCGCGCGGCGCGGCGGCGGATCAGGGCCGCTTCCGGTGGCGTTCGCGGGCCACGACCTCGTCCAGATCTTCGATGCGGTCCAGGTTCCGCAACTGGGGCGCCAGCCGCCAGTTGTCCGCCAGCCGCTCCTCGTTGCGGGCGAGGAACCACCAGTACCCGGCCGTGTACGGGCACGCGTCGTCACCGGTGCGGGCCGTGGGCCGGTAGACGCAGTCCTGGCAGAAGTCGCTCATGCGGTTGATGTAGGCGCCGCCGGCCGCGTACGGCTTCGTCGTGATGCGGCCGCCGTCCGCGTACTGCGACATGCCGATGACGTTGCCCGCCATGACCCATTCGTAGCCGTCGACGAAGCAGCGGTGGAACCAGTCGCTGACGGCGGCCGGGTGCCAGCCGCGCTGCAGGGCGTAGTTGCCGAGGACCATCAGCCGCGGGATGTGGTGCGTCCAGCCCCGGTCGCGTACGTCCCGGAGCACGCTGGAGAGGCAGTGGGCCCGGACGCTGTCGGCGTCGAGCTCCGCGAACCACCGCGGCAGCCGCCGCCTGGCACGCAGCGCGTTGCTCCGTGCGTAGGCCCGTCCGAAGTGCCAGTAGGTGTGCCACATGTAGTCGCGCCAGCCGATCAGCTGCCTGATGTACCCCTCGGCGCTGCGCAGCGGGACGCGGCCCTCGCGCCACGCGGTCTCAGCGGCGGCCGCGCACTCGGCGGGGTCCAGCAGGCCGAGGTTCATCGCCGCCGAGAGCAGGCTGTGGCTCATGGCGGGGTCGCCCGAGAGCATCGCGTCCTCGTACGGCCCGAAGCCGGCGAGCCGGTGCTCGACGAAGTGGTCCAGCGCCGCCAGGGCCTCGGCGCGGGTGGCGGGGAAACGCCGCGGCCCGTCGCGGCCGACGAAGGAGACCTCGCCGTCCGCTTCGGCCGCGTCCAGGTCGGCGCGGACCTCCTCGTCGATCTCGTCCTCCTCCGGGCGGTAGGGCCCGGGCAGCGGAAGGCGCCCGTCACGGGGCGGGGGTTCGCGGTTCTCCTTGTCGAGGTTCCACTTGCCGCCGGCGGGCGCCTCGTCACCGTCGACGAGGGTGCCCGTCAGGACGCGGGCCCTGCGGTAGAAGGACTCCATCAGCAGCGAGTCCCGCCCGCCGGCCCACTCCTCGAACTCCTCGCGGGAGGTGGCGAATCCGCGGGAGGGCAGCACCGTCACCCCGTCGAGGCCGCGCACGAAGGCGGCCGCCGCACGGGACGTCGGCCCGCACACGCTCAGGGGTTCCTTCACGCGGCCGAGGGCCTGGCGGTAGGTGTCCGTGCGCAGGAAGACGGCCTGCTCGCCGAGTTCGGCGGCCCGGTGGCGCAGCGCCGACAGCAGCAGGTGCGCCTTTTGCCGGTGGAAGCGGCGGCGGCGCAGCACTGCCCGCGACTCGACGAGGAGGACCGGCTGGTCGCCGCCGTCGAGGAAGTGCGGGCCGAGCTGGTCCGCGAAGCACCAGCGCCGTTCTGCGTCTGCCATCCGTCCACAGTGCGGCAGCGGTCGGGCCGCCGCACCCGCGGGCTGAGCCGCACGCGGGGCGGCGGCGTGCGTCACGCCAGGCGGGCGAGGAGGCGCAGCGCGGCCGAACGGCCCGCCACGGGCACGGACCAGAGGTCGTGTCCCCGCACTCCCCAGGTCTCCAGCAGCGCGTCGGCGGCCTGGAACCCCGTCGTCGCGGCGCGTTCCATCAGCGCGACCGGCAGTTCGGTGCGGACCGCGTCGCCCGCGACCGCGAGCCGGGGGTGGCTCGTCCGCACGCCGGGCCTGTGCGGATATCCGCCGACGGGGAAGTGCGGGCAGTCCGCGCGCCATTCGTGGCGTACGTCGAGGACCGCGGCCCGCGCCGTCTCGGGGTAGATCCGGTGCAGCTCCCGCGCCGTGCGCGCTTCGACGGCGCCCCGGTCGCAGCCTTCGGGCACCGCGTAGGCGTGGAGCTCCACGACGGAGCCGCCGGTGCGGGCCGCCCAGCGGGCCGCCTCCCCCTCCCAACGGTCGAGGACGCTGACGTTGTCGACGGGGCCGTAGCCGCTCGTACCGAGGAAACCTGGCCGCCAGGAGTGGACGGGGCGGTCCAGCCAGTAGCGGGAGACGAGGAAGGGCGGGGCCTGGCGGAGCCGGGCGATGCCGGCGCGCCAGTCGTGGTGTCCGAGGCCGGGGGAGGCGTCCACGAGATCTTTCAGCCCGCCGCTGTCGAGCGCGAGGACGGCGGCGTCGTAGCGCGTGGTCTCGCGGTGGCCGTCGCCGACGGGGGAGGACGTCACGGTGAAGCCCTCGCCGTCGGGCGACACGGAGTGCACGCGCCGTCCGGTGCGGATCGTCACGCCGAGGGATGCGAGGTGACGGGCCAGGGGCTCCCACAGGGCGGCGGGGAAGGGCTCGCCGGGGACGTCGAACAGCAGGCCCTCGGCCGACCCCAGGAAGTAGATGTGGAACATCAGCACCAGCTCCGCGGCGGAGAGTTCACGCGGATCGGCGAAGAAGCTGCGGGAGAAGACCTCGAAGGCGAGATCGCGTGCCTCCTCCGGGAAGCGCACCCTGTCGAGGAAGTCGGCGGCGCTGACGCCGTCGAGCCGCCGGTAGACGTGCGGCACCCGTACGTCGAGCAGCGCGAGCGCCGCCCGGGGGCTCATGCCCGCCATGGCGGAGAGGGAGAAGGCCGGGCTGCGCGCGACGAAGCCCAGCAGGTTCCACGGCGGTGTACGCGGCACCCGCCGGAAGCTCTCGCGGGCTCCTCCGGCCCGTTGCAGGGGGTAGTCCTCAAGGGGGACGAAGGCGGCGGCTCCGCGGCCGCGCCGCAGCAGGTCGCGCAGGTTGTAGTACTGCCGGAAGAAGGCGTGGAACCCGCGGCTCATCGTCACGGCGGTGCCGTCGGACAGCCGGTCGGGCCAGCCTTCGAGCCGTCCGCCCAGCGACGCGCGCAGCTCCAGCAGGTCGACGCGCACCCCGCGTTCGGCCAGGGCGGTCGCCGCTGCGATGCCGGCGATGCCGCCGCCGACGACTGCGGCGTGCGGCACGGGCCGGCCCGCTCGTGCGGCGCCCGGCGCGGCCGGCCACAGGACGGCGCGCCTGTCGCGCACATGGACGGGCCGCCGCGGTCCCGCTGCCGCGTGTCTCATCCGCGGTCCTCCCCGGTCTCGTGGGCACCGGCGTGCTCGGCCCCGGCGGACGGACCGCCCGGGCCGGCTCCGTGAGCGCGCCCCGTCGGGGCGGGCATCGGAGGCATGACGGGCAGGGGCGGGCCCGGGCGGCGCGGGACGAAGGGGAGCGCGGCCAGCGTCCCCAGCATCGGCACGACAGGCGTGCGGAGCCCGATCGCCCACTCCTCGGCCAGGGTGGAGCGTCCGTCGAGGAAACGCACCACGCTCTCCAGGGAGTTGCGGCGGAAGAGGCCGGTGAAGAACGCGGCCCCGTCGACGCGTCCGGCCGCGAGCGCCCGCAGCAGCACCGCGTCCATGCCGCGGTGGCGCGGGCGGTGCGGGTCCGGCGGCACCGGCGTGCGTCCCTCGCGCAGGGACGCCGCGACGTGCCGGGTCTGACGCTGGAGCGCCGCGAAGGTGTAGCCCGTCGCGGGCCGGGCGGCTCCCCCGGCGCCTCCGATGCTCAGCACGCGTCTGCCCGGGCGGCGGGGGAAGCGCCCGTCCGTCATGGGGATGACGCCCTGCTCGGTGCCGGTCACGGAGTACGGGCCGAGACCGGTCTCCTCGGCGTAGCGGCGCAGGGCGCGGTCGTAGGCGTCCCCCGGCAGCAGCGAGGAGGAGAAGACCGTGTACTCGACGAGGGCCGCGTCGGCCGCGAGCGGCAGCGTGTACACGAACGCGAGCCCCCGGTGCGGTTGTTCGGTGCGGAAGTCCATCAGCCGGGCCGTGGAGGCGTCGAAACGGGGGTGGGGGGTCCGCAGGAACCATCCACGGAAGTGCTGCAGCAGCGTGGTGCGGGCGGGCGGCAGCCGGCGGGGCGGCCGGGAGTCGAAGACCCATCCGCCGCGTACGCGGAACGGCCTGCCGCCGGAGTCCACGGCGGCGGCCTCGGCGCCGCCCGGCACGTCGTAGGCCGCGCGGACCGTCCCCGCCACCCGCCGTACGCGTCCCGACTCGGCCAGACGGGCCTCCAGCCGGCGGGTGTAGTCCGCGGAGCGGAGCATCTTGTACGTCGCCGCACAGGTCCCGGCCGCCGTGTCCCCGTCGGCGCCCGTCACCGACAGACGTGCCCAGGAGGCGGTGAGCAGGTCGTCGAACTCGCCCGCGCCCTCCTCCCAGAAGCACCACGTGCGCGCCGGGCTGCGCACCGGCCCCGGCGGCGGCTCGACGAGCAGCACCTCGGGTGCGCTCCGTGCCCCGGCCCTGCGACCTGACCGGCCTGGCGCCCCCTGCGCCGGGGCCACCAGGCGCCAGGCCAGCGACAGTCCGGCGGCCCCCGCACCCACCACCACGACGTCCGCCTCCTGCACCGGGCCCCCGGCCCGGACCCGGAGCGGGTCCCGCCCGCCGTCCCGCCCGGGCGCCGTCATCCCGGGAACCGGCCCTCGGCGCGCAGTCGGCGGCGCCGTTCCGCGTAGGCCAGGTCGTCGCGCCACAGCCGGGCGGCGGCCCGCCGCACCAGCGGCCGCAGCAGCGGCGCCATGCGGCGCGCGGCGCCGAAGCCCCGCCGGTCCGACGTGGCGAGCACCGCCTCGACGACGGCCGTCCGCGGCCGCGGGTGCCCGGGCGGCGTCAGCGGTGTCGCATGGGTCTCCACCACGGACGACGCGCCCTCCCCGTCGAGGATGTGCATCACGACGGTCCGCGGCTCCGGGGCCGTGAACGCGGCGCGCACGGGGACCCCGGTCCGGGCGGGCAGCCGGTAGGCGACGTCGACGAGGAAGCGGTCGCCGTCCCGTGGGTCGGGCTCCTCCACCACCGTGAGCCGGATGAAGGCGTAGGGGTGGAACCAGGAGCCGTGCCACGGGTCGAGGCGGTTGGCGACGACGTCCTCCGGTTCGCACCGCCCCACCTGCGTGGTCACCGCGTCGAGGGTGCGGCCGGGCCGGGGCCGGGCGGGCAGCACCGGTGCGGGCGTGGGCTCCTCGCCTCCGGCGCGGTCGAGGCGCACCCAGGCCAGGACGCCGTCGTCGTACGCGGGGAAGGGCCGCCAGTCGCCCATGCCGCGCTCGTCCAGGGCGAGACCGTGCCAGCGGCACACCAGGCGTCCTCCGCACAGCGCGCTCTCCCGCAGCGGAGCCCCCAGATGCGGGCAGGCCCCGGGCGCGACCACCAGCTCCCCGGCGGCGTTGCGCCACGCCACCAGCTCGACGCCCGCGACGGTGCGGCCCCTGGGGCGGCCCGCCGGGACGTCCCGCGAGGCGCCGATCACGTACCAGTTGCCCGAGGGCCGGTCGACGGCCCTCTTCAGCGCGTCGGCGATGACGGACGGCCTGGCGGCCTGCCAGGTCGGCGGCTGATCTTCCCAGGGCGGTACGGAAAGCCGGTGGACGAGTCCCGTCCTGCTCTCGCCGCGGGCGCTTCGGGCCTGACCGCCCCTCACGACATCACCCTCCTTCCGGGAGCGTCGCCGTCCCCGTCGCCGCTCCTCCCGCCGTCGCTCCCGTCAGCGGGACCGGCGGACGGCGCGTGGAGTGCGGGCGAGCCGCTCCACGGCGGCGGCGCCGGCAGCGGGGCGTGCCGTGCGCGCAGCGCGGCGGTCCTGGCGAGTGCGGGCAGCACCGCGCGCGCTCTGCGGCCGCGCGGGACGACGGTGCGCCGGTGGATGATCGCGTACTCCGCCTTCTCGATCTCGTCGAGGATCGCCCGGTAGAGCACCAGCGCCGTCCCCACACACGGCCGGGAGACGGGGTGGAGCATGGGGACGCCGAGGGCGGCGTGCCCGTAGACGCCCCGGGTGGTGGCGCTGAAGTCCCGCAGCGCGGCGCGTACCCGCGCGTCGGTGCGGCGGTGGAGCCGGCACCAGCGCAGCAGGCCCAGGTCGACGCCGTGCGCGGCGAGCAGGTCCTGCGGGAGGTAGACGCGGTCGCGGTCCAGGTCCTCGCCCACGTCCCGCAGGAAGTTCGTCAACTGGAAGGCCAGGCCGAGGGATTCGGCGTGCGGCTCGGCTTCCGGACCGGGCACGACGGTGCCGAGGACGGGAAGGACCTCCAGCCCGATCACGGCGGCCGAACCGTAGGTGTAGCCGCGCAGCTCCTCGAAGGTCTTGTACTCGGTGACGTGCAGGTCCATCCGCATCGAGTGCATGAACGCGGTGAAGTGGCGGGGGTCGATTCCGTACCGGAGGACGGTGTCGGAGAGCGCCGCCACGACGGGGTGGCTGCTGTGTCCGGTGCGCAGCGCCGACTGAAGTTCCGCGTCCAGCCGCGTGAGGCGGGCGCCCCGCTCCTCCGCGGTCAGGGCCGGGTCGGGGGCGTCGACGATGTCGTCGGCCCAGCGCGCGAACCCGTACAGCGCGTGGATCGCCGGCCGCTGGACGGGCGTCAGCAGCCTCGTGGCGAGGAAGTACGTCTTCCCGTGGCCGGAGTTGAGGTCACGGCACCGCGAGTACGCGGAGCGCAGCGCCGGGTCTCCGATGCCGGCGGCGGTCAGCTCGCGCGACGTCATCGGACGCCCGCCTTCCGCGAGCCGGCCGCCGTCCGGGTGTCCGGCGCCGGCACCGCGGGGCCCTTCGGTGCGCGGTGGTGGACGCCGGTGACGCGGGCCGCGGCCAGCTTTCCCGAGATGACGACGGTGGGGACGCCGACGCCGGGAGTGGTACCGCAGCCGGCGAGCACGACGTTGTCCCAGCCGGCGGGGAGGTTGCGCGTCCGGAAGGGACCCGTCTGCGCGAAGGTGTGCGCGGCGGAGAAGGGGGTGCCCGCCGCGTGGTGCTGGGCGGCCCAGTCGGCGGGTGTCACGACGCGGTCGACTTCGAGGTCCTCCCCGAAGCCGTCCAGTCCGCGGCTGCGCAGCACGGACACCAGGCTGTCGCGGTAACGGGGCGCGATGGCGGGCCAGTTGTGCGGCCCCGTCGCGAGGTTGGGGCAGGGGGCCAGCACGTAGTGCAGGTGGCGGCCCTCCGGTGCGAGGGACGCGTCGGTCGCGGTCGGACTGGTGATCAGCAGCGAGGGGTCGCTCATCAGCTCCCCGGAGCGCGTCACCTGGCGGAACGTGCGGTGCCAGGCGCTGCCGAAGGACAGGGTGTGGTGCGCGAGACCGGGCCAGTGGCGCTTCCCTCCCGTGTGCAGCACGACGGCTGACGGCGCGTAGCGCAGCGGCACCACGCGGCGCGGCGCCCCGCCCAGCAGGCGGTGCGCCACGGGCAGGTCGCAGGTGAGCACCAGCGCGTCGCAGGGGAAGCGCTCACCGTCCGCCGTCCGTACGGAGGACGCCCGCCCGGAAGCCGAGCGTTCGACCGCCGTGACGGTCGCGCCGTAGCGGAACGTGACGCCGGCCTGGCGTGCCGCGGCGGCCATGCCCCGGGGCACGGAGTGCATCCCGCCGCGGGGGAAGTGCACACCGGCGACGGTGTCCATGTAGGCGATGACGGCGTAGGCGGCCAGGGCGCGGTGGGGCGGCACCCCGGCGTAGAGCGCCTGGAACGAGAAGATCCGGCGCAGCCGCTCGTCCTGCACGAAACGCGCGATCCGCCCGTACCAGGTGCCGAACCCGCCCAGGGCGGCCAGCCGTGCCAGGTCGGCCGTCAGCAGTCCGAGCGGGGAGTCGAAGTTGGCGTCGATGAAGGACCGCATCTGCGCCCGGTACACCTGCTCCAGCCACTGCCGCAGCTGCCGGTAGCCCTCCGCCTCCTTTCCGCCCGCAGCCCGGCGGACCTCGGCCTCCATCGCGTCGGCGTCGGTGTGGACGTCGATGTGCGTGCCGTCCGCGAACCTTCCGCGGTACGCGGGGTGCAGCGGCACCAGCTCGATGTGGTCGGACATCCGCGAACCGGCGGCTGCCATGGCCTCCTCGACCAGGTGCGGCATGGTCAGAACGGTCGGCCCGGTGTCGAGGCTGTAGCCGCCGAGTTCGAGGCGCCCGGCCCGCCCGCCGGGCTGGTCCGCGCGCTCCAGCACCGTCACGCTCCGGCCCGCGCCCGCGAGGTGCAGCGCCGCCGAGAGCCCGGACAGGCCCGCACCGACGATCACGACATGGTCCGTACGTCCGCGCAGCGTCCTCATCGGCGGGCTCCCGCGCGCGTCCCCCGGCCGGGTGGCAGCGGGGGCCGCAGACCCCGGGGCGGGCGGAAGCGGGGCGGGGAGCCGTGGGGGGCGGCGCAGGGAGATCCGGTGGGTCGATGCCTCACGACGACTCCTTCCCAGCGGGGACGCTGGAGACGACAGGCCGGGCCCCGTCCGGCACCGCCCGGCCGCGAGAGCCATGCGCGCGGCCGCGGAGAGCCGGAGCGGGGACAGGAGTCCACCGTGGCTCCTGGTGCGGGGAAGGCCCGCCGATGGCGCGCCGGTGGGCGGGTGAAACGAGTGGGGAGCGCATCGGCCGGCCCGCCGCGTCCCGCGCCCGCGTGTCCGCACACGGGTGAGCCGGACGCGGCGGGGCGTGAGCGGGGGAGCGGAGGGAACCCGGCCGCCCGCGACGCAGTGGGCCCCGGGAGAAGGAGGGTCGCCATGAGGCACGACGAGTTCCTCGCCAAGGTGCGCGAGCGCGGCGAGTACCACGGCCAGGAGGAGGCCGAGGAGATCACCGTGTCCGTCCTCGGCGTGCTCGCGTCCCGCATCACGGGCAGCGAGGCGGAGGACCTGGCCGCCCAGCTCCCCGAACCGCTGGACCGGCCACTGATCGACGGAGCCGGGACGCGGGCGGGGATTTTCGGCGTCGAGGAGTTCCTGCGGCGGGTGGGCCGCCTCACCGGCGCACGGCCGCGGACCGCCGAGTGGGATGCCAGCGCCGTGCTGTCCACGCTCGCGGAGGCGGTCTCCGGCGGGGAGCTGAACCAGGTCCTCAGCCAGCTGCCGTCCGGCTTCGCGCCCCTGTTCGGCAAGCCCGAGCTCAGCGGTTAGGGCCGCTCCGGCACATCTCGCCTTGCCCTCCCTGTCGTCCCACGGACCCCACGGACCCCTCCACGGACCGAGAAGGGGCAGCGCGTGCCGGATGTTCCCCAGTCTCTCGCCGACCTCGCCCGGCGCCGCCACGACCCCGCGGTCGTACAGACGGTCCGGTCCACCGCGGCAGCCGTCCTCAGCTACCTCGCCGCCCTGTGGCTGAGCGACGCGAAGGTGCCGCTCCTCGCGCCCCTCACCACCCTGCTCGTCGTCCAGGTCACGCTCTACGCGACTCTCACCCGCGGCATCCGCAGGGTGAACGCCGTCGTCGCCGGGGTGCTGGTGGCCGTGGGGTTCAGCTCCCTCGTCGGGCTGAGCTGGTGGTCGCTGGGGGTGCTCATCCTCGCGTCGCTGTCGGTCGGCCATCTCGTCCGGGTCAAGGAGTTCGTCCCCGAGGTGGCCATCAGCGCGATGCTGGTCCTGGGCGTCAGCGTGACGCGCGTGGCGGACACGGCCCTGGACCGCGTGCTGGAGACGGTGATCGGCGCCGTCGTCGGCCTCCTCTTCAACGTCTTCTTCGTGCCGCCGGTGTGGACGGAGAGCGCGGGGGAGTCCATCGAGGACCTCGGGGCCAGGCTCCGCCACCTGCTGCGTCTCATCGGCGAGGAGCTCGACAGCCACCGGCCGGTCGAGGACGCGGCGGGCCGGCTCGCGGAAGCCCGCCGGCTCGACCACGACGTCGTGGAGGTGGACGCGGCCCTCGTCCAGGCCGAGGAGAGCCTGAAGCTCAACCCGCGGGTCAAGGAGGGCCTGCTGTCCCGCGTGGTCCTGCGCACCGGCCTGGACACCCTGGAGATCTGCGCGGTCGTCCTGCGCGTCATGGCCAGGACGTTCACCGACCTGGCCCGTACGCACAAGACGCAGCGCCTGGTCACCGAGGACGAATCCGCCGTCCTCGGCGAGGTGTACTCCCATCTGGACGGGGCGATGCGGGCCTTCACCGTGCTCGTCACCACCGACGTCAGCTCCCAGGCGGACACCGCGGAGGCCCGGCTGGTCGAGGAGCTGTCCGGCGCGCACCTCGCCCGGGACCGGCTCGCGCACCTTCTGCTGGAGCGTGTACGGAGCGACCCGGAGCAGTGGCAGCTGCGCGGCGCGCTGCTCGCCCAGATCGACCGCATCCTCGACGAACTGTCGGTGGAGAACCGCTCGCAGCGCCTCGCGGAGGAGCTCGACCGCTACACCCGCGAGCAGTCCCCCAAGCTGGCCCGGATCGCGCAGGCCATCCCCTTCCGCAGCCGCCCGGGCCGCCGCCGCAGGGAGGGCTGACCGAGAGGGCCGGCCGAGGGAGCTGGCCGAGAGGGCTGGCCGTGAGAGCCAGGGGCCTCGCGCTGTGCGCTCCCGTGCCTGGTCGGGGCCGGACCCGTGCCGGGTATGCCCGCCATGCCCGCTCTCGGACGCTCCTTCTTCCGGTCCCGCGCGATCAGTGGCGCACGACCCCTTCCCTAGGCACCCGGCGGGGCAGCACAGTGCCCAGTCACGACGGCCCGCACGCAGTCCAGTGGCGTGCGGGCGTCACGAAGTCGCGACGCCGGGATGGGAGCCCCCTGCAATGGAAGCGATCGAGCCGGCATACGGCACCGCCACGCTGCTGCTGATAGCGGCGGGGGCGGTGGCCCTGCTGCTGTTCCTGATCATGAAAGTGAAGCTGCACGCCTTCATCGCCCTGGTCCTCGTCAGTGTGATCACGGCAGTGGCGGTCGGCTTCCCCCTGGCCGACGTGCCCGACGCGCTGATGTACGGCTTCGCGGACACGATCGGCCCCGTGGCCCTGCTCGTGGCGTTCGGCGTCATGCTGGGCCGGCTTCTCGAGGTCACCGGGGGCGCGCAGGCGCTCGCGGACACCCTCATCACCCGGTTCGGGGAGAAGCGCGCACCGCTGGCCCTCGGCGTGGCGTCCCTGCTGTTCGGCTTCCCGATCTTCTTCGATGCCGGGCTGGTCATCTTCCTGCCGATCATCCTCACCGTGGCCCGGCGCTTCGGCGGCTCGCTGCTGTACTACGCGCTGCCCGCCGCGGGCGCCTTCGCGGCGATGCACGCCATCGTCCCGCCGCACCCGGGACCCGTGGCGGCGGCGGAGGCCCTCGACGGCAGCATCGCCGTGACGATGCTCGTGGGCATCCCCGTCGCCGTGGTCGCCTGGTACGTCGGCGTCATGCCCGTGGCGCGCTACCTCGGGGCCCGTATCCAGGTCTCCGTACCGGAGGCCCTCTTCGGCGAGATCAACGACGGCCGGGGCGACTCGGCGGACGTGGACGCGGACGGGGCCGACGGCCCGGAGGGCGAGGAGGGAGGGCGGGGGAGCGCCCCGGCCCGGCGGGCCCCCGCCTTCGGCACGGTGCTGCTCCTGCTGCTCCTGCCGCTCGTGCTCATCTCCCTGGGCACGGTCATGGAGACCCTCGTCACCGCGAAGAGCGTCGACAAGGACGCCGCGTGGGTCGCGTTCCTGGGGCTGCTCGGCGACACCCCGGTGGCCCTGATGGTCACCGTCCTCGTCGCGATCGTGGTGCTCGGCCGCCCCCGCGCGTCGCTGCCGCAGATCACCAAGCTCCTGGACGACGCCCTCGGCCCGGTCTGCTCGATCATCCTGATCACGGGAGCGGGCGGCATGTTCGGCGGCATCCTCGAACTCAGCGGTATCGGGGACGCGTTGAGCGGGTCGCTGGCGGGTCTCGGGATGCCCCTGATCGTCCAGGCGTTCATCATCTCGACGCTGCTGAGGGTCGCCCAGGGCTCCGCGACGGTCGCCCTCACCACCACGGCCGGGCTGATCAGCGGGGCCGTCGGGGAGGCGAACCTGGGGGACTTCCAGATCGCTCTCCTCGTCGTCGCGGTCGCCGCGGGCGCCACCGTGCTCTCCCACGTCAACGACTCGGGTTTCTGGCTCGTCAGCCGCTTCTTCGGGATGGACGAGAAGACGACGCTGAAGACGTGGACCGTGATGGAGACGACGCTCGGCGTGGCGGCGTTCGTTGTCGCGGCGGCGCTGTGGACGGTGACTTAGCGCGCTCCGGGCGCGGGGGCGTCGCAACCTCCGCGCCCGGCACCGCGCCGGGTTTCACGGACCGTGCCGGGCGGCGGCCGGCTCCGGTGCCGTCCCTGGGCCGCGGCCCCTCCGAGCCCTGCCCCTCCGGTCAGCCGCCCCAGACGGTCGTCCACCCCGTCACCGCGAGGGCCGCGGCCGTCGTCGCGCAGATCGCCACCTTGACCGCGGTCAGACGGCCCGTCAGGCGGGCGTCCCAGGCCGCGACGTCGCCCGAGGCCAGCCGTGTGACGGGCGACAGGGCGCGCCCGAGGGCGAATCCGACGCCGGCGGTGACCGCCGTCGTGACTCCACCGCCCGTCAGCAGCACCCCCAGCGCGATCACGTACGGCGCGCTCGCCGAGACGTAGGTGCGCACACCCGTGCCCAGCTCGAAGCCGAACTGCAGCGTGCCGCGCATGAGGTCGCGCTGCAGGACGTCCTGCGGGATCTGCCGGGCGTTCTGCGGCATCGGGAAGCGCAGCACGTCCGCGTCCCGCAGCAGCGCCACCAGGGCCGCAGCGACGATCAGCGCGTGCCGCCACTCCCGGGGAACCGGTGCGAACAGGCCGGAGAGCAGCCAGAGCACCGCGGCCGACAGCAGAGCGCCGAGGAGCAGACCCGCGGTGAGGACGGCCAGTACGGTGGCCTGCCGGTGAAGTGCCCGCCAACCTGGCGTGGCCAGCGCGTACGCGCTGTTGCGGGTTCAAACGGAGCCGGAGAGCGAGAACCCGGCGAGGCCGCCGGTGACCGCCCACGTCAGCGCGGGCGAGTACAGCGAGGCGCAGAGCGCCGCCAGCGCCAGCACGGCGGTCACGGCCGCCGGGTCCGTCACCCGCTCGCGCCAGACGGCGACCGGGCCGCCGGCCCGCTCCGCGCGGTCGGGCATCAGGCGGAGCCCGTCATGGTGCGCCAGGTCTCCGGGCCGACGATGCCGTCGGCGCCGATCTCGTGCCGGGTCTGGAACTTGGTGACGCCGTCCTCCGTGGCCGGTCCGAACACGCCGTCGACGGCGACGTCGTAGCCGTGCTTCTTCAGTTGCCGCTGCGCTCCGCGCACCGCGTGGTTGCTGTCGCCGCTGCGGACGGTCACCGCCAGCTCGGGCCAGGTGGCCGCGTCGACCGTCCCCGAACCCCCGAGCCCGGCGGCGAGTTGGAAGGCCTTGACCTGTGCCTCGGTGTCGGTCCCGAAGATGCCGTCGGCCTCGGTGGTGAAGCCGCCGTGGGTGACCAGGTGCTGCACCGCGTAGACGTCCGGTCCCTTGGCGCCGCTCGCGACCTTCGGCCACGTGACGCTGCCGGGGCAGCCGCAGTCGGTGGTGTAGCGGCAGATGGACTTGACCCAGCCGGACTCGGTGCTGCGGTAGCCGTCGTGGCACCGGCGCTCGGTGCCGCAGCCGCAGGCGCCGCACGCCCCGGTGAAGCGCCACAGCCAGCCGTCGTAGGTGCCGGAGTAGCACTGGTTGGGGCGAAGGGTCCACGTCACGCCGTCGTTCTTGTGGAAGCCGGCGTGCTCTCCGCTCTCCTCGCAGGACTCGGCGAACACCGTGCTCGGGCCGCAGCCCGGCGAGCAGTCGTGGTCGGACGCGTAGGAGGGGCAGTCGCCGGTCCAGATGTCGTATCCGTCGGCGTACGCCTCCCGCGTCACGGAGAAGACTCCCAGTGCGGCGAAGCCGACGGCCGTCACGGCCTGCACGAAGCGGCGTCTCGGCATCGCGAAGCCGGCCGGAGCGCGCATGCGTCCCGGCCTGCGGGGGCGGGACGCGGCGGGAGCGCCGGCCGCCTGGGCGTCCGGCCTGCGCAGCATCGGGATCTCGTCGAGAGCGGGCATCAGGAGCTCCTAACCGGGCCGGGAAGTTCGGAATCGAGCAGCTCCAGCAGCGCCGACGAGGAGCCCACCGGCTCCGAGCGCGCCACGCGGCCGGCGGCGTCGACGATCACGGCGTACGGAGTGGCGAGAGCGTCGTAGGCCTCGAAGAGGTCCACACGGCCTGCCAGTACCGGAACCGCGGAGCCCGAGGCGGTGACCGACTGCTCGGCGTACACGGCCCGCACCGCGGGACCTTCGCCGCCGGCGCGCCCGGCCCAGCCTTCCGCCGCCTCCAGGACCTGGTCGCAGGTGCGGCAGGTGTCGCTGAGGAAGAGCAGTACGGCGGTCCGGCCGGTGCCGGCGAGTTCGCCGATCCCGGGAGCGGGGCGGCCCGGCTCGATGCCCGCCCGGCGCGGGGGCGGGCCCCCGGGATTCGCCCCGGCCCTGGACAGTTGGTGGACCTGGCGGATGAGCCCGGCGACCACGAACGCCAGCAGGGCGATCGCGATCCACGAGGCGAGGAGCGCGCTGGTCACGAAGTCCACGGCGAGGTGTCTCCTTCGGCGGGGTTGTGCAGGGCGAGCGGCAGGATCCACAGCAGCACGGTGAACGTCACGGCTGCGAGCGCCACCGTGGTCAGCTCGGCGGGGCCGGAGCGCAACGGGACGGCCGGGCCGGACAGGACGGCGCCGCCCGCCGCGAGCAGCGCGTAGACGAGCGCGCGGCCCGCCGCCCAGCCGCTGACCGGGATGTCCGTCCGCGAGCATCCGCAGGGCCCGCCGCGGCCGGTGGCCAGGACGTACCGGAGGTATCCCGCGTAGCTGCCGAACAGCACCGCGCTCGCCGCCATCACGGAGATGAGGCCCGTCCGGCTGCCGGCCGCCACCGCGGCCAGCCCCGCCGCGCCGAGCAGCCCTTCGGCCGCGGGGACGGCCACGCTCATGACGGGGACCGCGCGACGGGGCAGCACCTGGTGCTTCCGCAGCGCGTCGGGCAGGGCGCGCGGGCCGGTCACGTGGGAGGCGCAGCCGGTGAGCAGGCTGAACAGCACGATGCCGGCTGCCACGGGGGCGAGGAACGTCGTCATGCGGTCAGTCCGCGAGGCGCAGGGTGAGCCGGCCGACCCGGTCCGGTACGCGCTCGACGTCCGTGTCCGCCAGCGGGACGACGGTCGCCCACACGTCGCGGCTGGACAGCACGAAGAACGGGCTGCCGTCGGAGAGGGTGTCGCGGTACAGCTCCCCGCTCTCGACCTTGACGCCCTTCCAGGGCGGGAGTTGCGCGGTGTGCTCCGCCGTCACCCTGGACATCTCGACGAGGCCCACGCCCGGGACCTCTTTGATGACGCTCGCGGGACGCGCGAACCTGCTGCCCGCGGCCCGCTCCGGGGTGAGGGTGATGCCCTCGTCGTGTTCGGCGATGTTGAGGGTCCGCAGCATGCCGAGCACGTCGCGCAGGCTCAGCCTGTAGAGGCGGGTCACCAGGGAGAACCGCTTGCCCTGCCACACCACCAGCATGGGCTTCTCGACGGTCTTGGTCTGCGCGTCGTACTCGCTCTTGACCGCGGTGCGAAGTGTGCCGCCCTGGAAGGAGAGTTCCGACTCGAACTCGGTGATGCCGAGGGACGCGGCGATGTCCTCACCGAGCCCGGCCGGTCCTGCGGTCAGCTCCAGCAGCCTTCCGCCGACGGTGACTTCGGCGACGGAGGTGAAGGGCAGTTCCAGGTCGAGCGCCGACGCGAGACGGTACGCGGTGCCGTCGAGGGCACGGTGGTCGACGGTGGCAGCCGATGCCATGTCCCTCCCCTGTCACGATTGTTGGGCGGAGGGTAATGACGTCGGGCAGTTGTTGTCAATGTACTGTCAATTTTCGGTGCCCGTGCCCCAGTACCACCAGGGGGAAGTCGCCTCTCGGGCGGACCTCGCCGATGACGGGATGCCCCGGCAGCTCGCCCGCGAGCAGCAGCCCGCCGGAGGTCTGGGCGTCAGCCAGCAGGAGCCGGTCGTCCCCGGACGCGGACCCGAAGTCCGTGAAGGGCGTGATCCAGTCCAGATTGCGCCGCGTGCCACCGCTGACGTAGCCGTCCGCGACGGCCTGCCGGGCGCCCGCGAGCAAGGGCACGGCGGTGGAGTCGACCACGAGCGTCACCTCCGCCGCGCGGGCCATCTTGTAGGCGTGGCCGAGCAGTCCGAACCCCGTGACATCGGTGCCGGACCTGATGCCGCGCTCCACGGCGGCGCGCGATGCGTCCCGGTTGAGCGCCGCCATGGTCTCGACCGCCTCCGGGAAGACCGTCCCCGTCGCCTTGTGGCGTGCGTTGAGCACCCCCGTCCCCAGCGGCTTCGTCAGGGTCAGCGGAAGGCCCGGCGACGCGGAGCCGAGGCGCAGCATCCGGTCCGGGTGGACGATTCCGACGACGGACATGCCGTACTTCGGCTCCAGGTCGTCGACGCTGTGCCCGCCCGCCAGATGGCACCCGGCCGAGTGCGCGACGTGCCGCCCGCCGCTCAGCACCCGGGCGGCCGTCTCCAGCGGCAGCTTCTCCCGAGGCCACCCGAGCAGGTTCACCGCGGCGACAGGCGTCCCGCCCATCGCGTAGACGTCGGAGAGCGCGTTGGCGGCGGCGATGCGGCCCCAGTCGTACGGGTCGTCGACCACCGGCGTGAAGAAGTCCGCGGTCGTGACGACAGCGCGTTCGCCGTCGAGCCGTACGACAGCCGCGTCGTCACCGCCCCCGTCGAGTCCGACCAGCAGCTCCAGCGCCGGATCCACGGCGGCGCCGTGCTCTTCGGACATGGACGCCACCAGCGCGTCCAGTTCGCCCGGCGGGATTTTGCAGGCGCAGCCGCCCCCGTGGGCGAACCGGGTCAGACGCGGCGGGTTCTCGGATCTCGGGTCGCTCATGGGCGCTCAACCTAATGCCGCCGGTGCCCGCACGGCAGATGCGTCCCGTTCCGAGCACGTCCACCGGCGCGCCCGCGCGTCCCCGCCTCCGGCGATCTCTCAACTGCGTGCGGCGGCACGGCGGTTGAACCCGAAGCCGGGGAGCCGGGGCAGCAGGTCAGCGGCTGTGCGGCAGCGCCTATACTGCGCGGCGGAGGCGGGCAGGCGCCTGGTGGCCCTCACGGTCTTCAACACCGATGTGGCCGGGAACCCCGGTCAGGCGGGTTCGATTCCCGTACGCCTCCGCGGAGGTCCCGATGGACGACGACAGAAGACGCGTGCCCCGCACCGACGCCGTACTCGCGGACCCGGTGCTCGCCGCCGCATGCGAACGGCTGGGCAGGCCCCTGGTGAAGGAGGCCGTCACCGCCGCGCTGGGGCTGGTCCGCGACGGCCGTCTGGACGTCGAACTGGCCGTGCAGGCAGCCCTTTCGGCGCTCCCGCCGACCGCCGCCCGGCTGCTGCCGGTCATCAACGCCACCGGCGTCGTCGTCCACACCAACCTCGGGCGCGCCCCGCTGTCCGCCGCCGCGCGGGAGGCGCTGGCCGCGGCGGCAGGCTGCACCGACGTCGAGTTCGACCTGGCCACGGGGAGGCGGGGCCCGCGCGGCGGGGGCGCCCTCGCCGCCCTCGCCGACGCGGTGCCCGACGCCGAAGCCGTGCATCTCACCAACAACAACGCCGCGGCTCTGACGCTCGCCGCGACGGCGCTCGCGCGGGACCGGGAGATCGTCGTCAGCCGCGGCGAACTCGTGGAGATCGGGGACGGGTTCAGGATCCCGGAACTCCTGGAGTGCACCGGTGCCCGCCTCCGCGAGGTCGGCACGACGAACCGCACCCATCTCGCCGACTACGCCGACGCGATCGGCGCCGCCACCGCGTTCGTCCTCAAGGTGCACCCGTCCAACTTCTCGACCACGGGGTTCGTCTCCTCCGTGGACGTCGCGCAGCTCGCCACGCTGGGCGTACCCGTGGTCCACGACATCGGCTCCGGCCTGTTGAAGCCGCACCCCGTCCTGCCGGACGAGCCCGACGCGGCGTCCGCGCTGCGTGCGGGAGCGGACCTCGTCACGGCCAGCGCGGACAAGCTGCTCGGTGGGCCGCAGGCGGGAATCGTCCTGGGCAGCGAGGCCCTGGTGTCGCGGCTGCGGAGGCACCCCCTCGCCAGGGCGCTCCGCGTGGACAAGCTCGCCCTCGCCGCGCTGGAGGCCACCCTGCGCGGCCCGGCACCGCCTGTCGAGCGGGCGCTGACCGCGGACCCCGCCCGGCTCCGCGCCCGGGCGGAAAGCGTCGCCGGAGTGCTGCGCGACAAGGGCGTCGACGCCGCCGCCACGGCGTGCGAGGCGCGCGTCGGCGGCGGCGGAGCCCCCGCTGCCGTCCTGCCGAGCGTGGCCGTCAGCCTGGCCCCCGGACTGGCCGCGCCCCTGCGGACGGGCCGTCCCGCGGTGGTGGGGCGCCGGCACGGCCGGAGACTGCTTCTCGACCTCCGCACGGTCCAGCCCGAGGACGACGACGCGCTCGCGGCCGCGGTGCTGGCCGCGCGGCCCGGCAGCCGCTGACCGTGCTCGTCGTCGCCACGGCCGGACACGTCGACCACGGCAAGTCCAGCCTGCTGCGCGCCCTTACGGGCAGCGACCCGGACCGCCTCGACGAGGAGCGCCGGCGCGGCCTCACCCTCGATCTCGGATTCGTGTGGACCCGGCTGCCCGGCGGAGCACCGGTGGCGTTCGTCGACGTGCCGGGCCACCACCGGTTCATCGCCAACACCCTCGCGGGCATCGCCACCGCGCCCTCCGTCCTGTTCGTCGTGGCGGCGGACGAGGGCTGGAAGCCGCAGTCCGGTGAACACCTCGCGGCCCTCGACGCGTTCGGGGTCCGCACGGGCCTTCTCGCGATCACCCGCGCGGACCTCGCCGACCCGGCACGCGCCCTCGCCGACGCCCGCGAGCACCTCGCGGGCAGCGGCCTCGCCTCCATCGAGTCGGTGGCCGTCAGCGCGCGCACGGGCGCCGGGCTCGACGCCCTCCGGCAGCGCCTGGACGCGCTGCACGCGAGCGGCCCGCCTGCCGACCCCGCAGCGCCCGTCCGGCTGTGGCTCGACCGGGTGTTCACCGCAGACGGAGCAGGCACCGTCGCCACCGGCACCCTGACCGCCGGCCGTCTCGCGGTCGGCGACGAGCTCGAACTCGCCCCGCGGGGCAGGCCGGTGACCGTACGGGGGCTCCAGCGGCTGGGCGCGGCGACGGAGGCGGTGGCCGCGCCCGCCCGCGTCGCCGTCAACCTGCGCCGCACCCCGCGCGAGGCGGTGAAGCGGGGCAACGCCCTGGTGACGCCCGGCAGTTGGTGGCGGACGGACTCCGTGGACGTACGCCTGGACGCGGACGCGGCGGCGCTGCCCGCCGAACCGCTCGTCCACTGCGGCACGGCCATGACGAGTGCGCGGGTCCGCCCGCTGGGGCGGTCGGCCGCCAGGCTCCGGCTCCGGACGCCGCTGGACCTGCACATCGGCGACCGGCTGCTGATACGCGATCCGGGCTCCCGGCTGCTGACCGGCGCCGTGGTGCTGGACGTCGCTCCGCCGCCGCTGGCCCGCAGGGGCGCGGCGGCAGCACGCGCCGGGCGATTGGCGGCCATGACGGCGAGCACCGAACTGCCCGTGCAGTTGCGGCGGTTGGGCATGGCGCGCAGGGACGAGCTGCGTGCGATGGGTGTGCGGACACCCGACGAGGGGGCCGCGCTGGAACCCGGTGCGGTGCGCGAATCCGGTACCGATACCCGTACCGTGCCCGATCCAAGTGCCGTGCCCGAACCCGGTACCTCACCGGGGAGTTCCGGAGGCGTGGTGGCCGTGGGGGACTGGCTGGTCGACCCCGGACACGCGGCCGGGCTGCGGACGAGGCTCCACGACGCCGTGACGGCCTACGGCGCCGCCCGTCCGCTCGAACCGGGACTCCCCGTGACCGAGGCGCAGCGGGAGCTCGGCCTCCCGGAGCCGGCACTCGTCGAGGCTCTTGCGCAGGGTCGACTGCGCGTGAGCGAGGGCCGGTTGTACTCCCAGAGTGACCGCGACCGGCTGCCACCGGCCGTCGGCGAGGCCGCACGGGCGCTGCTCGAGGACTTCCGCGCCGCGCCGTTCCGCGCCCCGACGGAAGGGCGCCTGAAGGAACTCGGCCTGACCCGCGGGGCGTTGGCGCTCCTGGTCCGCGAGGGGCGGCTCGCCCGGTACGCCGACGTCTGGCTGCCTCATGACGCGGCCGGTCTGGCGCTGGCCCGACTGCGTGGCCTGCGGGCCCCGTTCACGGTGGGTGAGGCCTGCCGGGCGCTGGAGACGAGCAGACGCGTGGCCGTACCGCTGCTGGAACACCTCGACCGGTCCGGCCTGACCCGCAGGGACGCCACCGGCCGGCGCACGGTCACCGGAGACTGAACTCCCGGTGCCGGAGGGCCGGATGCGCGTCCACGCGGGCGACCGAGCAGCAGACAGCGGACGCCCGCCCGGTGAGGCACCGGGCGGACGCCTGAGACGGACCCGAGACGGGCCTCAGCTCACATGCCGCAGCTGGGAGCCGACCAGAACCGGCCGTCGCCGCCGGCGACGTGGGTGTGGTCGTCGTGACCCGGGTAGCCCGGGCCGAGGATCTCCGTGAAGCCGTGGTTGCGCGCGGCGAGCGCCAGGGCGCAGAAGCCCTGGGAGCCCGCACCCAGGTCGGCCGCGTGTCCGTACATGTGGCGGCTGTTGGCCGCGCCGCCGACCGCGCTGTTGCAGGAGACGCTGCGGAAGCCGCCGTTGACGGTGATCGGCTTGTCACCCATGGCGTGCCGCATGGCCTGCAGCTTCCACATGGTGACCAGGGCGTTGGCGCGGGCCGTCGCGGCGCTGACCTTGCCGCCCGACCAGTCGGAGTTGCAGTTGTTCAGCTCGTCGTAGGTGAAGTTCGCGGGGGTGCAGTCGTCGTCCTGCAGCGCGTAGATCTTCTCGAAGGTCTGCGGGCCCGCGACGCCGTCGGCGGAGAGCCCGTACGCCGACTGGAAGCGCTGCACCGCGGCCTTGGTGGCCGGCCCGAACTGGCCGTCGATGGCGAGCTGGCTGCCCGCCCCCGGGTATCCGGCGACCCTGATCTGCAGCTGCCGTACCGCTTCGCCCGACGCGCCTTCACTGAGCGTTCCGTTCCAGGTGTAGCAACCGTCGACGACGGCGGCCTTCGCGGCTGCCGCCGGTGCGGAGCTTGCGTTCGCCGGTACGGCCGCGGGGGACGCGAGCACCATGCCCGCACCCGCCAGTACCGACAACAGGGCTCTGACAGAACGTGAACTCATGTGGGGTTGCCTCTCCTTGAGCGGTGGCACCGAATGGAAGGCAAGAGAGTGACCGCTTTCACAGCCAGTGTCAAGAACACGTCAAGAACCGGTGAAAAGCTCACGTACGACCGGCTGTCGCCACGGAAATCCGTGCCGGTGACGACATGCGACGCGTTCAGCATCCCGATGGTCGGGACGGGTCGCGGACGGCCTTCCGGAGCGGCCACCATCCACGCCTCGTTCACAGCGCTTTCACGCTCGCGCGAGGCCGAGTGCCGGCCGTGCTGCGGGCGTTCGACGCCCAGTAGGATCGCCCGACATCCAACGAGGAAAGGCGAACTCACGTGGTGGACATGAAAGCGGCCGCACGCAAGGTCTTCGACACGTACGACCTCGACGGCGACGGGCAGATCACTGCCAAGGAGTACCAGCAGGTCGTCGCCGAGCTGCGCGGCGAGCACCTCACCGACGAGCAGGCGCAGCAGTTCATCGACGTGCTCGACACCGACGGCGACGGCACGATGTCCTTCGAGGAGTTCTGGGCCCCGATGCAGGGCGGCGCCGACTGACCACGGCGTTCGCCGTCGACTCGCGCGCGGCGCCGGGCGGTCGCGGGACGCCGCTCCGGCGCCTCCGCCGGCGGCGTGGAGGGTGCCGACGCAGTGGTGGCTGAAGAGGTACCGGCCCTGAAGTTCCGGTATCGCAGTCTTCCCGACCGTACTCGTGGACCGGCGCTAGTCGCCCTTCCCCGCGAAGGTCTGGCGGCTGCCGCCGTCCCATTCGACGGTGAGCTTCTGACCGGACAGGACCGCGTCGCCTCCGAGGTCGCTTCTGGCTTTCCCGTTGGGGCACTTGAGCGCCAGCCGGAAGGTCTTGCCCGACTTGCGCGGTTCGCCGACGCCGGTGCAGGTGCTGAGACGGCCGGGGCGGTCGTAGGAGACGGCGCTCTTGCCGGCGGCCTTCCCCGACCGCTCGGCTCCGCCTATCGTCAGCGTCTCCCCGCCGCCCGACTGCCACTCGCCCACGAAGTCCTTCCCGCCGGCCCCCGTCCCGGGGGTTCCCGGAGAGTTGTCGTCCTGGGCTCCGCCCGGCTTCCCGTCCCCCGGCCGCTCGCCGGCCTCCCCCTGTTCCGGTGGGGCGTCCCCCTGCGCATTCGCGCCGCCGGAACCACCGCCGCCCTGCGCCCCGACGACGAGATAGGCACCGCCCGCCGCGATCAGCAACACGACGAACGTGCCGAGGAGGAGCACCACCCGCTTCGTCCTCGAACGAGGGGCCCGCCGTGGGCGCCGCCGGGGAGCGCCACGCCCGGCCTCCGGCGGCTCCTCCTCGTACCGATGCTCATATCCGTACGGCGACGTCTGCGGAGACGACTGCCATCCGGGCTGCGGCGGCGGAGGAAGTTGCTCCGGTGAATCCCAGTAGCCGAGCCCGGCGGTCGGCGGCTGTCCCGGCTGGAACCGTTCCGGCGGCCGCTGGCGCACGTGCGGCGGGGGAGGCATTCCGTACCGAGGGCTGCCGTAGCGGTCCTCAGGTGGCTGAGTCATAGCGAACACACCTCTGCGCACGTACCCGCAGCCGCCGAAGCACCAGCTCACCGAATGGCCCGACCCCCCCGGGGTCGCCTCGCCGGCTACGGGCCCGCGGCTGCGACAGACAGAATGAGCGGGCCAGGGGGCCTAGCTTCCGTCATCGGGACGACGGTACGCAGGCGAAACCAGAGACTGTGTGCGATTCGCTTATACATGGCCGCCGTCGACTACGGTCCGGGGCCGTGCCAGCGGATGCGTGTGAGGCCACTCCGTACGAGCGGAAGCCGCGACAGCCGTGGGCCTCGTCCTCGATCACGTGGTCGGGCGGCAGCACGATCGGCCAAGTACGGTGCGGCGGACGCGAATTCGTTCACGGCGGTCACGCGACCTCCGAGATGCGGAGGAGCCGTCGGGAGGTCGCACCGCTCGCGCTGTACCCGAAGGCATTCTCCACCCGACCTGACCCGACCCGACCGACCCGACTCCGCGACCTGCGAACGGCCGGTCGCGGCGCCGGTCACGTGTGGGGCGTCAGGTGGCGGACCACGTACGGAACTGCCGCAGCCCGTACAGCAGCGGCGACTGCGGACGGCTCCGTACGATCCTGCGTACCCGACCGAACACCGTCACATGGTCGCCGAACGGCTGGGTCATGACCACGGTGCAGTCCGCCGTCGTGTGGGCGTCACGCACGAGGTGAGGTCCATGGGCGCTGGGGTCCTGCTCCCACGGGAGCAGATCGAACCGGCGCGGGTTGCCGGACGCGAACAACTCGGCCGTGTCCCGGGCGCCTTCGTGGAGCATATTGACCGTGAAACCGCCGTGCTCCAAGGCGGCGGCCAGCGTCGGGCTGCCCGACCGCAGGCACACCAGAAGCGTCGGCGGGTCGAGCGCGACGCTGCACACCGAGGAGCAAGTCATCCCCCACGGGGTTCCCGCTCCGTCGACGCTGGTGACCACACACACGCCGGTGGGGAAGCCGCTCATCATGGTGCGGAACGCGTCAGGGGTCGCCGTCGGCAGGGACGATGCGGCCGTGGCGGGGGACTCGGTCATGAGGTACTACCTTCCGTCGCTACAGGGCGGGGAACCTCCGACGGGATCGGAGTGGTGCTGCGGCGCTCGGCGCGGTCGAGAAGGCTGAGCAGCGGGCCGGTCATGGCAGTGGTCGCCAGGGCCATCACCACGAGGGCGAGGACCAGGGGATCCGGCAGGATGCCGGCGCGGTGTCCCACCTCGAGCACGATCAGTTCGGTCAGCCCACGGGTGTTCATCAGGACCCCGATCCGGCGGGCCGCGTCCGGACGCATGCCGCCGAACCGGGCCCCGGCCCAGCCGCCGAGCAGCTTGCCCACGCAGCCCAGCGCGAAGGTGGCCGCGATCAGCGTCCAGGGAGCCGACACGAAGGCCTTGATGAGCACGCTGACACCGGTGACCACGAAGAAGACCGGCGTGAGCGTCCGTCCGGCGCGCGACACGGTGGCCACCGGCCCGCGCCAGGGGGCCAGGGCCTCGTGGGGGACGGCGAGGCCCACCAGCGCGGCGCCGACGATGGCGGTCATGCCCAGGCGCTCGGTCAGCAGCGCAGTGCCCAGCGCGGCGCCGCCGATGAGGACCGCGGCCGTCCCCGGCGTCCGCCGGCACAGCCGCCGCGCGAGATCGGAGCGCAGCCCGAAGTGCACCAGGAGCGCGCAGCCGCCGCCCGCGAGGAGTGCGATCGCGGAGCGCCACAGGCCGGACAGGTCCCCGGCGCTCAGGCCGATGGCGAGCATGAGCATGATCCATCCCAGGCTGTCCATGATGATGCCCGTGGCCAGAGCGAGTTTTCCCTCGGGGGAGTCGCCCAGACCTCGGTCCCCGAGGATCCGGGACAGGACCGGGACCGCGGTGATGGACATGGCCACCGCGACCATGAGGACGAAGGACGGAAGCGGGACGTCACCGCGGGCCGCCTCGTCGCCGGTGGCCGCGATGAACCCCACCAGCACCAGCCCGGAGACCAGGGGTATTCCGAAGGCGCCGACGACCACCGAGGTCAGGCGCCGCCGCGGGAGTCCGCCCGGTTCCGGCCGCAACCGGTGCGCGAGGCCGACGAGATAGAGCACGAGCCCTGTCTGGCCGATCAGCTCGAGGACGTCGAGCACGTCGGCCGGCAGCAGGGCGTCGAAGGCGGCACGGTCGGACAGTGCGAGCACCACGGGGCCGACGAGCAGGCCCACGACGACCTCCCCGACGACTTCGGGCTGGCGAAGCCACCGGGCGGCGGTCCGTCCCGCGAAGGCGAGGAGCAGCACCACGCAGAGCGCGGCGGCCACATGCACGGGAAGGGGCAGGTTCTCCAATGGATCCATGGCGGTGGGAAATCCTTCGTAGCCGTGCCGACGCGGTCGCCCGACCTGAGAAGAGCCGATCCTGGCGAGTTCCCGTGCCGCTGGGTGGACATTTGGAGGGCGAGCGAGCGCCTCGGTCCCGAGCCGTCCGCGCCGCACATGGCAGACGGCTACGAGGAGCGGCGGCCGCGGCGGTGGTGACGGGGCCGTGGCTCGTGGCGCGATCCCGGCAAGCCGGGGCAGCCACGGCTCACGCGCGGGTCACGTCCGTTCCGGGATCTCCGGATAGCGAGCGCGGATCAGCTCGCTTGCCTGGGGGCCGCGCGCGAAGACATGGTCGGCGGTGTCGATCTGCCGGCCCGTGAGGCGGTCGACGACGACCGGGTCCACCGGTACGCCCGTCCTGGCGTCGACCACGACGAGACTGCGCTCCTGCGGTGCGAGTTCACGGTTCCCCCACGCCGCCATGGTGAGGATGAGCGGACGCAGCGCTCGTCCGCGCTCGGTCGGCCGGTACTCACGGTCCGCGGGGTCCGCAGGACCGTCGTCGGTCTCGACCAGGCCCTTCGCCGTCAGGTCGGCGAGCCGGTCCTGCAGTACGGCGGTGGGCGTATCCAGGTTCCGGCGGATCGTCTCGAACCGGGTGTGGCCTTCGCAGACCTCGTGCAGGATCTCCAAGGTCCACCAGTGGCCGATCACCTCGACCGTGCGGGCCAGCGGGCAGTCCGGGATCCGCGCCTTCGGGGCCGGAATGTTCGGTTGCGCGCGCTCGCGGTTCTGGCTTCTCAAGAGATCGCTGCTCACCGTCGGCTCCCAAGAGGTCGGAATCGTCTCGGGCAAGCCTGCGATATCGCGGGCCGTCGGAGCGGGGTACGGAAAGAAAACGGCAAGACCCCGAGCGCCACGTCCGGTTGGGCGTCCGCCGGGAACCGCGTGTGGTTGATCAATCGCCGGCGCGTTGCCCGGGCCGCGCCGCGGCCTGGGAGAGCAGCCCGTCGACGAAGGCGCTCAGCGCCTGGGGGTAGGTGTCGCGCCAGGACAGTGTCGCCCACTGGTCGCCGAGGGCGGCCAGGTGCGGCAGCCGGGATGCGTCGAGGCCGTCGAAGAGATGGGCGGGGCGCTCGTCGTCCGGGCCGGGGGAGTGCGCACGGACGAGGATCTCGCCGACCGTGTAGTACCAGATGTTGCGGAAGACATGGACGGCCTGTTCGGGCGTGCACCCGTAGTCGATCGCCGCGGCCACGATGGTTTCGACCAGCAGCAGGGCCGAGTTGCTGAGCCGCGCGATGAACCCGTCGGTGGTGAGCACCTCGGCGGCCCACGGCCAGGCCGCGAGGCCGTCGTGGATCGCGGTGGCGCACGCGATGATGCGATCCCGCGGCTCACCGGGCAGATCCGGGTGCGGGATCTGGTCCGCGTACTCGTGGATCAGGAGGAACAGCAGGTCTTCCTTGTCCCGTACGTGGTGGTAGAGGGTCGTCGCGCCGATGCCGATCTCGGCGGCCAGGCGGCGGATGGTCAGCTTCTCCCAGCCGCTCTGATCGATGAGGTGGCGGGCCGCGGTCAGGATCTGCGTCCGGGACGTCACGGGAGGCCGGCCGACGCGGCCGTGCGCTGATTTGGCTCGGGACACCGCCCCATCATGCCTTTCCGTGAACAACTCATGGCCCCCGCCGACTGCGCTCGACAGTCTACCGATCTCGATGTAATTTTAGAACGCGTTCGGAAACTTCCTGCACGAGATCACAAAGGGACTGAGTCGCGGTGACTAACACGGAATCAGCAAGCGGAGAACGGGGCCGCGAGGGGGTTGCTCGGCCTGAGCTCACCCTCGCCGCGGTCGCTGTGGTGCAGTTCATGGTGTCCCTCGACCTGTCGGTCGTGAACGTCGGCCTGCCGGAGATCGCCTCTGGTCTCGGCTTCGGCGAAGCGGGTCTGACCTGGGTCATCCACGCCTACGCCCTCACCTTCGGTGGGCTGCTCCTGCTCGGCGGAAAGATCGCCGACCGCTACGGCCACAAGCGGATCCTGATGATCGGGCTCCCCGTCTTCGGTCTCGCCTGCCTTCTCGGCGGCTTCGCGCAGGAGCCCGGTCAGCTCGTCGCCGCGCGTGCCGCACAGGGTGTCGGTGCCGCCACGCTGGCCCCGGCCGCGCTGGCCTTGCTGACACGGACCTTTCCCACCGGCAAGGCCCGTGTGAAGGCGTTCGGCGTGTGGAGCGCGATGAACGCCGCCGGCGGCGCCCTCGGCGTTCTGATCGGCGGACTGCTCACCGAGTACGCGGGCTGGGAATGGGTGATGTTCATCAACGTCCCCATGGTCGCGGTGGCGCTGGCTCTGGCCTGGCGCGGCATCGCTCCCGACGAGCCCGTCGAGCGCCGCGGCCGCCCCGACGTGCTCGGCGCGGTCCTCGCCACGGCGGGCATGAGCCTGCTGGTGTTCGGTGTCGTACGCACCGACGAGTACGCCTGGACCTCGGCCGTCACGCTGTCGGTCCTGGCAGCGGCCGTCGTGCTCCTCGCCGCGTTCCTGTACGTCGAGAAGACCACCACCCGTGACCCGCTGATCAGGCTCGGCCTGTTCACCAACCGCTCGGTCGCCGGAGCCAACTCGTACAACCTCCTCCTGGGCGCCGCGATGGCCTCGGCCTTCTACTTCGTCTCCCTCTACCTGCAGGGTGTGCTGGGGGCCGGACCGGCCCTGGCCGGGGTCCAGTTCCTGCCGTTCGCGCTCGGTGTGGTGGTCGGCTCCGTGGCCGCCATCAAGCTCGGCTACAAGTACCCGGCCCGCAGCCTCCTGATCGGCGGCGGGCTGCTGACCGCGGCCGGCTTCACCTGGTTCGGGATGATCAGCGCCGATGGCTCGTTCGCCGTCGACGTCCTGGGGCCGTCGATCGTCACCAGCATCGGGTTCGGGTTCTGCCTCGCACCGGTCGTCTCCACGGCCACCGTGGGCGTCGCACCCCATGAGACCGGCACGGCCTCCGGCATGCTGAACAGCACCCGCCAGCTGGGCGCGGCCCTTGGCCTGGCCTCCTTGAGCACGGTCGCCCACCAGCGCGCCGGAGAGAACGCCGATCCCGCTGCGATCGCCGACGGCTACGGGCTCGGCATGACCGTCGGTGCCGTACTCCTGGTGGGGGCTGTCCTGATCGCGCTCACCGTGCTGCCCCGCACGAGCACGGCGGCGCCCGCGCCGGTCGAGGCCGACCGGGGACTCGTCCCCGAGGGGGACTGACGGACCGCTGAGCGGGCCTCAGTCTGAGGCCGCCGCCCAGCCTGACCGATCTGAGCAGGGGCTTCCCGGCAGGCCGGCATCGACCGGCCGGCCGGGAAGTCTTTCTGCCCAGGCCAGAAAGAAAGACGTCAGAATTCGGACATCGGCCGAGCGTGACCTGTCACTCTCGCGCAATGAGTCAGCCCGCTCTCAGTGTCCGGTCTCTGGACCTCTCCGATCCGGCCACGTTCGTCGAGAACGACATCCATGAGTTCTGGCGCGAGGTGCGTGCCGAGCATCCCGTCTACTGGCACGAACCCACCGACCGGAATCCCGGGTTCTGGGTGGTCTCGCGCTATGCCGACATCCAGTCGTTGTATCAGGACACGAGCCTGAGCTCCGCCCGGGGAAACGTCCTCGACGTGGTGCTGCGCGGTGACGACTCCGCGGGCGGGAGCATGCTCGCGGTCACCGACGCGCCGCACCACCGCAAGCTGCGCAGCCTCATGTTCCGGGCTTTCACCCCGCGCGTTCTCGGCAAGGTCGTGGATCAGGTCAAGGAGCGCACTGCCGAGCTGGTCTCGACAGTCGTCGGCCGCGACGGGTTCGACTTCGCCGCCGACGTCGCCGAGCAGATCCCGATGAACACGATCTGTGATCTGCTCTCCATTCCGTTCGCGGACCGCGCACAGCTGTTGCGGTGGAACAAGATGGCGCTGTCGTCCGGCGAGGCTGACAGCACGGAGCTCGACGCGCTCAGCGCCCGCAATGAAATCGTCTTCTATTTCATGGAGTTGGCGCAGGAACGGCGGGACAAGCCGGGCGACGACGTCATCAGCATGCTGGCGACCGCAACGCTCGAAGGGCGTCTGCTCGAAGTCGACGAAATCGCCGTGAATTGCTACAGCCTCATTCTCGGGGGTGACGAGACGTCGCGGATCTCGGCGATCTGCGCCGTGCTCGCCCTGATCGAGAACCCCGGGCAGTGGCGTGCGCTGCAGGCGGGCGAGGTGTCCCTGGACTCGGCGGTGGAGGAAGTCATCCGCTGGGCGACGCCCGGGATCCACCTGGCGCGCACCGCCGTCCAGGATCTGGAGATCCGCGGCAGCAAGGTGCGTCGGGGCGACATCGTCACGTTGTGGAACGTCTCGGCCAACAACGACGAGGCGGTCTTCGACGAGCCGCGCCGGTTCACGCTGTCCCGCTCGCCCAACAAGCACCTCTCGTTCGGCCACGGCCCGCACTACTGCCTGGGCGCGTTCCTCGGCAGGGCGGAACTGCGGGCGCTGCTGAGCGCCTTGGCCGCCGGTGTGGGGCGGATGGAACTGCGGGGGACACCGAGCCCCATCTACTCGAACTTCCTCACCGGTTACGAAACCCTGCCGGTCCATTTCGCACGCCGCTAGAAGGTGAGCCAAAGGTGAAAAAGAACATCTGCGTCATCGGTGCCGGCCCGTCGGGCCTGGTTGCGATAAAGGAGCTGCTCGACGAGGAGCATTCAGTGACCTGCTTCGAGCACGGTGCCGCAATAGGTGGCGTGTTCCGTGCGGGGGTCGGGTCCGGCGAGGCGGGGGCCTACGACTCGACGATGCTGACGATCTCCAACTACATGATGACGTTCTCCAGCTTTCCTCCGCCGGAGAACCAGGAGCGCCGGTACTGGTCCGCGGACGAGTACCGCCGGTATCTGCTCGCTTTCGTCGACAAGTTCGGCCTGGCGTCCTCGATCAAGTGCCGGACCGATGTGCTGAGCGTGTCCAAGAACGACAGCGGGGGCTACGCCGTCGAGGTCGCTCCGGTGGGCGACCCGGCAGCACGCGAGACGCATCACTTCGACGCGGTGGTCGTCTCCACGGGCACCCACCGGGTCCCGAACTACATCAGCCTGCCCGGGCAGGCCGAATTCACCGGCGAGATCGTGCACTCGGCCCATTACCGCAACGCCGAACGGTTCCGCGGAAAGAGGGTCCTCTGCGTCGGGATCGGGGAGACGGCGGCGGACGTCGTGAACGAGATCGCCCAGACGGCAGCGAGCTGCACGCTCTCCGTGCGCCGCCACCAGCCGATCGTCGAGCGGTACCCGGGAGGCAAGGAGCACACGAACGACACCTACACCTCCCACCTGCTCCACTCGGTGCCGCTGGCGGCCGCAGGCGTGGGCATGCGCCTGGGGATGAAGCGGAACAAGCGCCGGGGCAGGACAGCTGCCGCAAGGGCCCTGGGCGACTGGAACGCGAGGAACAGGAACTTCTTCAACCACTTCCTGACCAAGAACGAGGCGTTCATCTACCGGGTCGTCGACGGCTCGCTCACCGTCAACGCGTCGGGTATCGAGAGCCTCGGCGAGGACTTCGTCCGGTTCAAGGACGGCAGGCAGGTCAAGATCGACACGATCATGCTGAACACCGGGTACGTCGAGGACTTCAGCATCCTGAAGGACGTCGACATCGACGACGTGCGGAAGCTCTACAAGCACATGATTCACCCGGAACTCGGCGCCGGCGTCGTCTTCATCGGCTGGGCGAGGCCGACCGCCGGCGGTGTCCCCGCCTGCTCCGAGATGCAGAGCCGGTACTTCGCCCTGCTGTGCAGCGGAAAGAAGAAGCTGCCCGACCGTGTCCGGCTCCAGGGCCTCATCGAGCGTCAGGCGTCGTACGAGGACGAGGTCTTCCACGGGAACCCCGACATCCGGACGCTGGTGCACTACAACCACTTCATGATCGATTTCTCGAAGGTGATCGGGTGCTCCCCGTGGCGCCCGGAGGTCTTCCTGAACCCGCGGCTGGCCTGGAAGCTGTGGTGCGGATCCCAGATGCCGCACATCTACCGGCTGTACGGCCCGCACAGTGATCACAGGACCGCGCGGAGGACGGTCCTGAGGATGCCGTCGGCGTTCAAGCTCCCGCAGGTCCTCGCCTTCACGCTGGTCAGCGGTGTCTCGCGGGTGCTGATCGCCCTGGGCCTGATGAAGGCGGATCCCCGGTACTGATCCCGTCGGCGCCGGCCGTCGCGCGAACGTCCGGCGGCCGGACCACCCGGCACGGTACGGGGTACGCCGTGGTGGGCGGGACCATTTCCGTACGCCGCGGCAGCCGTTCGAAGGCGCGGTTGCCCTCAACCGGCTGCGCAGCCTGATCAGCGCCCCGGTACGCCGCGAACGCCTGCTGCAGCGCGACCGCCCGGCCCGGAGAGGGAACCGTCCTCACGTACAGCGCGTTGCGAGGGTCTCGCCGTCCTGTCGTCACACAAGGACCGGCGAGACCCTCGTTTCATGCGCGGTCGGAGTCTTCCGAGTACGCCCCTGCCTTCGGCATGGGGGACCCCGGTACGAGGACGATCCTCAGCCGTGCGATGTACCGCATCCGACGCCGCGGCCCGATCCACAAAGATCCGAACTGGAGACCCTAGGTGTTCTGTCCATGGAGGTTGGTGACGGTGATCACCGGTAGGTGATCTTGAAATGGGTGAGGGCCTTCTGGCCTGGTGTGTAGCGACGAAACCGCACACCTGGCGACCAGGAAGGCCCTCATGCCGCACCGTAACGCACCGTTGACCGAGACCGGACGGCTGCGTCTGGCCCGCTGTGTGGTCGAGGAGGGCTGGCCTCTGCGGCGGGCGGCCGAACGGTTCCAGGTCTCACCGACTACAGCACGGCGGTGGGCAGGCCGCTACCGGGAGTTGGGCGAGGCCGGGATGGCCGACCACTCCTGCCGCCCCCGACGCAGCCCGCG
>NZ_FMHJ01000013.1:72343-225056 GCF_900090125.1 Streptomyces sp. WMMB 714 | reverse complement strand
GACCTTCTTCGCCGAGTGCGGGATCACTGTCGAGCGCGTCCTCACCGACAACGGCGCTTGCTACAAGTCCTACGCCTGGCGCAACACGCTGGCCGCGGCCGGCATCTCGCACAAACGCACCCGCGCCTACCGGCCGCAAACCAACGGGAAGGTCGAACGCCTCAACCGCACCCTGCTGGAAGAGTGGGCATACGCCCGCCCTTACCACTCAGAAAGCCAACGACGCGAAGCGTTCCCCAACTGGCTGCACACCTACAATCACCACCGCGCGCACACCGCGCTCGGCGGCCTACCACCCGCCAGCCGCGTTCCTAACCTCACGGGTCAGTACAACTAGGGCGCACCACTGACAACCCCGACCGAGTTGCGACCGGGACGAACCCCGCCGGACCCGGTCTCCGCGGAACGCGGAACTCCGCCGTAGAAGCCGCTCCCGGGTGCCTGCGCCCCGCTGCCCCCGAGCGCTGCGCGGCGCCCGCATCCGCCGCGGCCTCAGAGCTTCCCGGTCAGAGCTTCCGGGCGAGGGTCACGCCGTCCCTCAGCGGCAGCATGACCGACTGGACGCGGCTGTCCGCCGTGATGGTGTCGTTGACCTGCCGGATGGCCCTGTCCGCGTCGTCCTGCGCCTCCGGCTCCACGACCCGGCCCCCGCGCAGCACGTTGTCCAGGACGATCAGCCCGCCGGGACGCATACGCGGGACGAGTTCCTCGTAGTACGCCGGGTAGCCCGTCTTGTCGGCGTCGATGAAGGCCAAGTCGATGCGGGCGCCGGGCCGGAGGCCGCGGATGGTGTCCAGGGCCGGGGCGATGCGCAGGTCGATGCGTTCGCTCAGCCCCGCGCGCTCCCAGTAGCGGCGGGCGACGGACGTCCACTCCTCGGACACGTCGCATGCCAGCAGCGTGCCGCCCTCGGCGAGGCCGCGGGCGATGCAGATGGAGGAGTAGCCGGTGAACACGCCGATCTCCACGGCGAATTCGGCGCGGGTGAGGCGGGTGAGCATCGTGAGGAACTCGCCCTCGTCGTGCGACACCTGCATCGTCGTCCCCGGCTCCAGTCCGTGGGTCTCCTCGACGAGGTCGCGCAGGACGTCGTCGGCGGGTGTCGCGTGGGCCAGCAGGTAGTCGTCGAGTGCCGGGTTCACGATGTGCATGCGCGTTCAAGTCCTCCGTAAGGCCGGGCAGTTCAGGTTCGATGTGCCCGGTGCGCGCCGGAGCACACCGGGGACGGCCGGATGCGGGCGGTACGTTCGAACGCATCCCGCCACCGTGCCGAAGGACGGGCGGGAGGCCCGGTCCGGTACGGGCCCGGCCCGGTACGCACCGCCGACGCGGTCGCGCCCGCCGCGCCGCCCCGGAACCGCCCGGTCGCGCAGCCGGAGGCCGCCCCTACACCGCCATGCCGTAGACGATTGTGAAGAGCGTGCCGAGCGAACCGATGATGAACACGCCGGTCAGCCCTGCCACGATCAGGCCCTTGCCCTGCTCGGCGCTGAAGGTGTCGCGCAGCGCCGTGGCGCCGATGCGCTGCTTCGCGGCACCCCAGATGGCGATGCCGAGGCAGAGGAGGATGGCGACGGCCATCACGACCTCGATCATGATCCGGGCCTCGTTGCCGAGCGAACCGAACGGGCCCCAGTCGGGCGCGATTCCGCCGATGATGGTGGTGATGTCGCCCTTGTCGGCCGCCAGAAACATGGTGAACTCACCGCCCCATATCGGAGATTGATGATGCATCGAACACGCTGATCGGGAAGGAAGGATGAAGCTGGACGCTGTGCCCGCCAGGGGCACGCCTCCTCGGATTCTGTCATGAGTCGGACGGGATGGGCAGTGAACCACGCTCGTATGAGGGATGGTTGAGTGGTGCGGATGCGTGGAGCGGGACGTAGCAAGGTCTGGCTGGGCGTCGGCGGCGGGTTAGGGCTGCTGGCCGCTTTCGTGGCTCTGCTCGTGGTCGGCACGTACGTCACGGCGGCCGGTCTCGCGGGTGCGGGCGGCCGCGTCGTGGGACTGGCCAAGGGCGCCGTGCCTTCCCAGTACCAGGCGCTGGTGCAGAAGTGGGGATCGCTGTGTCCCGCGCTGAACCCGGCACTGCTGGCGGCGCAGCTCTACCAGGAGAGCGGCTGGCGTCCGGACGCGAAGAGCAGCGCGCAGGCCCAGGGCATCGCACAGTTCATCCCCGGCACGTGGTCGGCCCACGGCCTCGACGGGGACGGGGACGGCGACCGCGACGTGTGGGACCCGAAGGACGCCATCCCCTCCGCCGCCAACTACGACTGCAAGCTGGCCTCTTACGTGAAGGACGCCCCCGGCGACCGGACGGATAACATGCTGGCCGCCTACAACGCGGGGGCCTACGCCGTCATCAAGTACGGGGGAGTCCCGCCGTACCGCGAGACGAAGAACTACGTGTCGACGATCCGGAAGATGGAGAAGAGCTTCGCCTCCACCAAGGGACGCGTCGATCCCTCCAGGCGCGCCGCCGGCGCGATCTATTACGCGCAGAAGAAGCTCGGCACGCCCTATCTGTGGGGCGGCAACGGCACACCCGAGCAGGACGGCCGGTTCGACTGCTCCGGGCTGACCCTGGCCGCGTACAGGAGCGTGGGTGTGACGCTGCCGCGGGTCGCGAACGACCAGTGGAACAGCGGGCCCCACCCGAAGAGGGACGAACTCCTCCCGGGCGACCTGGTGTTCTTCGGCAGCGACCTGAACAACTCGCGCTCGATCGACCACGTGGGCATCTACGTCGGTGGCGGCCAGATGATCAACGCGCCCTACACGGGCGCCAAGATCCGCTTCGATCCCATCGATACGCCGAACTACTTCGGGGCCACACGCCCGACGGCTGACAGCTGACAGTTGACGGCTGACGCGCGACCTCCGACGGTCACCCGGGGTGGCCGGAGCCGGCCGGAGCCGGCCGGAGCCGGCCGGGAACCAGGCGGGGCCGAAATCGCTCTAAGCGTCAACTGTCCGTCTTATAAAGGCTATTCACTACGCTGTGGCGGTGTGACGGCCGGCCGCGGCGGGGAAGGACGACTGGATCGCATGTACGGGCCGCGGAAGATGGCGGGACGGTGAGGAGGGCGTGCAGGAACGTGTAATCATTGCGGAACGCTGGGTGAGACGTAGCCCCTGAGCTGCGGATACGGATCACCCTTCGATAACGTCCGGGTGATCGTTCGGTAAGACCGGAACGCCCGGAGCGTCGAGCGGCGTTCTCTTTACGGCGGAAGAGCACTTCCGCATCCACGGCCACGGGGGGTCGAAGCGCGGCGGACGAGCGTCGAGCAGTGCAGAGTGAGAGGTCAGCGAAGCGATGGCAGTTTGGGACGACCCGGACGTCGATCTGCTCTACGAGATCAACGGCCTGGCAGAGTCCGCCCCGACCTGGGCTGACCGGACCATGGAGTACGTCGGCGAGTACGGCATCGTCTTCGCGCTCGTGCTGCTGGGTTTCGCCGCCTGGTGGCGCGTCACGCGCCGTGCGCCCTCCGGCGACGAGGCCGTCGCCGGTTTCGCGGGGCTCGTCTGGACGCCGCTTGCCGCCGCTCTCGCGCTGCTGGTGAACATCCCCATCAGGAACTTCGTCGAGCGGCCCCGTCCGTTCGTGGACCACAAGGGGCTGGAAGTCCTCATCGAGGGCAAGGACGACTACTCGTTCGTGAGTGACCACTCGACCCTTGCGATGGCGCTGGCTGTCGGGATCTTCATGGTCCACCGCCGTTACGGGCTGGTGGGCATACTGCTCGCGGTGGCCGCGGGCCTCAGTCGCGTCTACATGGGCGTGCACTACCCGACGGACGTGATCGGCGGTCTCGCGCTCGGTACGGCCGTCTCGCTGCTGCTGGCGCCGGCCGCGATGTGGCTGCTGACGCCCGTCGTGCGGGCGGTCGCCGACGCTCCGCGGCTGGGCGGTCTGGTGTGGGCGGCCTCGGCCCGCCGCGCCTCGGGTGCGGACGCGGAGCGCGTGTCCGAGGGCCGTGGCGCCGGAGCAGAGGGCCGTGACTCCCCAGGTGCCGGACGGCAGCCGGGGCGCCGCAGCCCGCGCGACGACCGCGACCTGGCGGCGTAACCCGAACTGCCGGACGCCGTGCGCTGACCTGTCCGTCCTTCCGCCGTGCGAGTCGGCCGCCTCGCGCCCCCGCCGTGCGGCGCCCGCGACCACCGCCCCTCCGCCGTCACGCTCCCCGCGCCCCGTGGGCCTCGTGTGCCGCCGCGTCCGCCCGGGACGTCCCCCTCGCGCGGCGCGCCGGACCGGCCCAGCCGCACGAGCAGCGGGCGTAGGTGAACGAACCGCGTTCGACGGTCGAGGTGTTGTGGGGCCCGTCCTCTTCCACGCCTTCGCCCTCGCCCTCGCCCTCGTCCCCGTCCGTGTACGTGTCCCCGTCCGTGTCCTCGCGGCGCCGTCCGCCCTGTTCGGGCCGCTCAGGGCCGGGGCCTCCGCCCGTTCGCTCGCGCACGCGACAACCGTAACCGTCCCCGTGACGGCAGGCCCCGGCGTCTCGTTAAGGGATCGGATCCCAGGAAGATCCCAGGTACGGAGTGCTCGTTGGGGGTGGCGGAGATGGTGGCGCAGGGGCTCGGGCGCGGTCATGCGCGAGCTGCTGCCGGCACCTTCTCCGCCGCCGTCTCCTCGCTCCTCCTCGCCACCGGCTGCACGGACAACGGCACGGCGGCCGCGAGCGACAGGCCGCACCCCACTCCCGCCGAGGTCGTACGAGCCGCTCCCGACGTGCTGACCCGGTACGGGACTTCGCGCTCCCGCACCTCCATGACGATGGCCAGCGGCGGGACCCGCATCTCCGTCGACGGCGAGGGCGGTTTCGACTACCGGAAGCGGCTGGGCCACCTCACGGTGCGGCTGCCCGAGGGGACTTCGGGCGCGCGGCCCGGCGAGCGGCGTCTCGTGAAGGAGATCGTGGTGCCGCAGGCGCTGTTCATGAAGAACCGCGGTGCGGGCGTCCCCGAGGACAAGTGGGTCCGTCTCGACACCACCGCCCTGCCCGACGGCAACCTGGTCACGGCGGGTGCGACGGACGCCGTCAGCGCGGCCGAACTGCTGCGCGGCGCGCGGGGGGTGACGTACGCGGGACGGCGGGAGCTGGACGGGGAGAGCGTGCGCCGCTACAGGGGCACGGTCGACCTGCGGGCGGCGGCGCGGAACGCCGCCCCGCACTGGCGTGATCAGTTGGCCGCGGCGGCGAAAGGGTTCTCCGAGCGGGCGGTTCCGTTTGACGCGTACGTCGATGGGCAGGGGCGCCTGCGGAAGGTCAGGCACGAGTTCACTTTCGCGGGTGATGCGCGGGAAGAGCCGGGTGGGGCGGAGTCCGGCGGGAACGGCGGCGAGGGCGTCGCCGTGTCGTCGACGACGTGGTTCCACGGCTTCGGCGCACCGGTGACGGTCGAGATGCCCGAATCATCCGATATCTACGCGGGAAAGATCGCGCCGTTCTGAGGAGTTGCGGGCCCATGGCTCCGCATCGGACGCCTCGGTCGCGGTTGCGGGTTCGAAATGGTCCGGATTTGCCATGCGCGGAGGGTGGGCCCGTCCCTACCGTGGGGATACACGAGGAGGTGGTGCGTGTGCCTGGCAGCGTTCCCGGTGTGCCCGGTCGTGGTTCGCGGGGTTCTGTCGTCCAGGACCACGTGGCCCTCGCCGAGATCGAGCTGTGCGGCGAGCTGATGATCGCCGCCTCGGCGGCGGAGGCGGCCGGCGAGGAGAGGCTGAGCGTGGCGCGCATCGACGAGGTGCTCGGCACGGTCCCGGGCGACGTCGACGAGACGGCCTGGCAGTCGGTTCAGCGTCCGGTGCCGCGCTCCGCGCAGGCCAAGGGCCAGGCTTCCGGCGGCCGGACGGCCGCGTCGCCGCACCGGCGTCCCTGACGAGCCCCGAGGTGCGGGCGGGGCGGGTGGATCGTCCCGCTGAGTGCCGTACGCGGCATTCGTGCTCGTGTGGGATCCGCCACTTCCGCCGGGTTCCGGTCCGGGCGTTCCGTGCGTTACGTCCCGATCGGCTGCTCGCGGCTCAGGTGCGCAGCAGGCGCGCGACGGCCGCCGTCGCCTCCTCGACCTTCTCGTCCATCTCCTTGCCGCCCTCTTTCGCGGCGTGTGCCACGCAGTGCCGCAGGTGCTCCTGCAGGAGCTGGAGCGCGAAGGACTGCAGCGCCTTCGTGGACGCCGAGACCTGGGTGAGGACGTCGATGCAGTACACGTCCTCCTCGACCATGCGCTGCAGGCCCCGCACCTGGCCCTCGATGCGGCGGAGGCGCTTGAGGTGGGCGTCCTTCTCCTTGGTGTAGCCGTGCTCGCCGGTGGCGGCGTGGGCGGCGCAGGGGTCCTCGCCGGCGGTGGTGCTCCGCCCGCCGTCGGCTCCGGCCGTCGTCATGGTGCCTCCCGTGGTCAGTGGGCGCGGGGCGGTGCGCGGTCGCATACGTGGAAGGGCCTGAAATGGCCGGAAATGCGCGGTGGTGCGTGCTGTCCCGAAGGCCCGAAAAGATACCCCTCGTGGGTATAGCGTAACGGATTCGGGGAGGGCGGTTCAGGGCAGAGTGAGCTATGGGCGACACTGTCTGAGGCCGCCTCGCCGTGGCCGGATGATGCGCTTAGCATCAACGAGACCGTCACCGATGGACCCCGAGGATCTCCAGTGCGCTTTCGTCTGACCCCAAGGGAGACGAGCTTCTACGACATGTTCGCGGCCTCCGCGGACAACATCGTCACGGGCTCGAGACTCCTGATGGAACTGCTCGGGGCGGAATCCTCCGCACGCGCCGAGATCGCCGAGCGTATGCGTGCGGCGGAGCACGCGGGGGACGACGCGACGCACGCGATCTTCCACCAGCTCAACTCCTCCTTCATCACGCCCTTCGACCGGGAGGACATCTACAAGCTGGCCTCCTCGCTCGACGACATCATGGACTTCATGGAGGAGGCCGTCGATCTCGTCGTGCTCTACGAGATCGAGGACCTGCCCAAGGGTGTCGAGCAGCAGATCGAGGTGCTGGCGCGTGCGGCCGAGCTGACGGCCGAGGCCATGCCGCACCTGCGCACCATGGAGAACCTCACCGAGTACTGGATCGAGGTCAACCGCCTTGAGAACCAGGCGGACCAGATCCACCGCAAGCTGCTCGCCCACCTCTTCAACGGCAAGTACGACGCGATGGACGTCATGAAGCTGAAGCAGGTCGTGGACGTGCTGGAGGAGGCGGCGGACGCCTTCGAGCACGTGGCCAACACGGTCGAGACCATCGCGGTCAAGGAGTCCTGACCACTCGTGGACACGTTCGCTCTCATCGTGACCGTCGGGGTCGCGCTCTTCTTCACGTATACGAACGGCTTCCACGACTCGGCCAACGCGATCGCCACCTCGGTCTCGACGCGTGCGCTGACGCCGCGCGCCGCGCTGGCCATGGCGGCCGTGATGAACCTCGCCGGCGCCTTCCTCGGCAGCGGCGTCGCGGACACCGTGAGCAAGGGCCTCATCGAGACGCCGACCGGGCAGAGCGGGATGGCGATCCTCTTCTCCGCGCTGGCCGGTGCGATCGTCTGGAACCTGATCACCTGGTACTTCGGCCTGCCGTCGTCGTCCTCGCACGCGCTGTTCGGCGGCATGGTGGGCGCGGCTCTGGCCGGCGGGACCGTCGTGCTGTGGTCCGGTGTGATCGAGAAGATCGTCCTGCCGATGTTCCTCTCGCCGATCGTCGGGCTCGTGCTCGGCTACGCGGTGATGTGCGCCATTCTCTGGCTCTTCCGGAAGTCCAACCCGCACCGCGCCAAGAGGGGTTTCCGCATAGCGCAGACGGTTTCCGCGGCGGGGATGGCCCTGGGACACGGTCTGCAGGACGCGCAGAAGACGATGGGCATCGTCGTGATGGCCCTGACGATCGCGGACGTGCAGGACGACAAGGGGATCCCGCTGTGGGTGAAGGTCGCCTGCGCGGGGATGCTCTCACTCGGGACGTACGCCGGCGGGTGGCGGATCATGCGGACGCTCGGGCGGCGCATCATCGAGCTCGACCCCCCGCAGGGCTTCGCGGCGGAGACGACGGCGGCGTCGGTGATGTACGCCGCGTCGTTCATGTTCCACGCGCCGATCTCCACGACGCACGTCATCACCTCGGCGATCATGGGTGTCGGTTCGACGAAGCGTTTCTCCGCAGTGCGCTGGGGAGTCGCGGGGAACATCGTCGCGGGATGGTTCATCACGATGCCCGCCGCGGCGACCGTGGCGGCTCTGAGCTACTGGTCGATCCTCTTCCTCTTCGGCTGACGCACCCGGGCCGCGCCGCGCGGCCCGCACGGCACGACGGGCCCGCCCCCGCTGACCGAGGGGGCGGGCCCTGCCGGTGGCGCCGCCGTGCGGCACCGCGAGGCCCGCGGCCACGGTCCGCTCGTCCGCGGATCAGCCGAAGCGCCCGGAGATGTAGTCCTCGGTGGCCTGCACCGACGGGTTGGAGAAGATCCGCTCGGTGTCGTCGATCTCGATGAGCTTGCCGGGCTGCCCGACCGCGGAGAGGTTGAAGAAGGCCGTACGGTCCGAAACCCGCGCCGCCTGCTGCATGTTGTGCGTGACGATGACGATCGTGAAGTGGGACTTCAGCTCGCCGATCAGGTCCTCGATCGCCAGCGTGGAGATCGGGTCGAGGGCCGAGCACGGCTCGTCCATCAGCAGCACCTGCGGCTGCACGGCGATGGCGCGGGCGATGCACAGCCGCTGCTGCTGGCCTCCGGAGAGACCCGAACCGGGCTTGCCGAGGCGGTCCTTGACCTCGTTCCACAGGTTGGCGCCCTTGAGGGACTTCTCGACGATGCCGTCGAGTTCCTTCTTCTTGTAGTCGCCGTTCAGGCGGAGCCCGGCCGCGACGTTGTCGTAGATCGACATCGTCGGGAAGGGGTTGGGCCGCTGGAAGACCATGCCGATCGTGCGGCGCACGGCGACGGGGTCCACGTTCGTCCCGTACAGGTCCTCGTGGTCCAGCATCACCTTGCCCTCCACCCGGCCGCCGGGGGTGACCTCGTGCATGCGGTTGAGGGTGCGCAGGAGGGTCGACTTGCCGCAGCCGGACGGTCCGATGAAGGCCGTGACGGAGCGGGGTTCGACGCTCATGGAGATGTCGTCGATGGCCCGGTGACCGCCGTAGAAGGCGGTGAGGCCGCTGACGTCGATTCGCTTGGCCATGGTGTCAGTCGCTTTCTCGGGGGTGCGTGCGGGAGGGCGCGTGCGCGTGCGGCCGGGGCGTGGGGGCGGCCGGGCCGGGGGTCAACGGCCCGCCCCCTTGGGCGCCTTCCAGCGGGCGATACCGCGCGCCAGCAGATTCAGGAGCATCACGAACGCGATCAGCGTGAGCGCTCCGGCCCAGGCGCGGTCGATGCTGGCCGCGTTGCCGAGCTTGTACTGGTTCCAGACGTAGAGCGGGAGCGATTCCTGCGCGCCTGAGAACGGGTTGGGGTTGATCAGCGGGTTGCCGAAGACGAGCAGCATCACGGGTGCCGTCTCGCCTGTGATGCGGGCGACGGCGAGCATCACGCCGGTGGCGATGCCGCCCATGGACGTGGGCAGCACGACCTTGAGGACGGTGCGCCACTTCGGCACGCCCAACGCCAGTGACGCCTCCCGCAGTTCGTTCGGTACGAGCTTGAGCATCTCCTCGGTGGAGCGCACCACGACGGGCATCATCAGGATCGCCAGCGCCATGGAGCCGGCGAATCCCGAGGGGCCGAAGCCGAGTCCGAGGTTCCAGAAGGCGAGGACGAACAGCCCGGCGACGATGGACGGGATGCCCGTCATGACGTCGACGAAGAAGGTGACCGCCTGCGCGAGCCGGCCGCGCCCGTACTCGACGAGGTAGACGGCCGTGAGCAGCCCGACGGGGGCGGCCATCAGCGTTGCCAGACCGACCTGTTCGAGGGTGCCGAGAAGCGCGTGGTAGACGCCGCCGCCTTCCTCGAGGTTGGTCATGCCGCCCATCGAGTGGGAGAGGAAGTAGCCGTCGAGGAGCTCCGCGCCGCGGCTGACGGTCGTCCAGGCGAGGGAGACCAGGGGGACCACGGCGGCGGCGAAGCAGACCCACACGGCGCTGGTCGCGACCTTGTCCTTGGCCTGGCGGGCGTCCTCGACGAGGCTCGTGAGCGCGTAGGTGAAAATCACGAACAACAGGGCGGCTATGAGCCCCTGTTGGACGCGGCTCTCCCAGCCGGCGAGGCTGCCCGCGCCGACGCCCAGGCCCACCGAGACCAGGGCGACCAGCGCCGGGGTCCAGCGCGGCAGGCGCCGGCGGGCGAGGGAGGGGCCGGCGGGGGACGGGTCGGTGACCTGCGGCCTGTCCATCAGTGCGTTGTCGCTCATGCGTGCCCTCGCTCCCGGGTGGTGCCTGCTCGGCGAAGTGCCCTTCCGTGCCTCATGCGTCGGCCCCCGAGTACTCCTTGCGGCGGGCGATGATGTAGCGGGCGGCGCCGTTGACGAGCAGGGTGATGACGAAGAGGACGAGGCCGGAGGCGATCAGCGCGTCACGTCCGAACTCGTCGGCCTCGTTGAACTTCGCGGCGATGTTCTGCGCGAACGTGCCGCTGCCGGGGTCGAGAAGGTGCCAGGTGAAGACGAAGCCGGGGGAGAGGACCGTCGCGACGGCCATGGTCTCGCCCAGCGCGCGTCCCAGGCCGAGCATCGAGGCGGAGATGATGCCGGACCGTCCGAAGGGGAGCACCGACATGCGGATGACCTCCCAGCGGGTGGCGCCCAGCGCCAGTGCCGCTTCCTCGTACATCTTCGGTGCCTGCAGGAAGACTTCGCGGCAGACGTTCGTGATGATCGGCAGGATCATGATCGCCAGCAGGATGCCGACGGTGAAGATCGAGCGTGCCGGGCTGCCCGGGTTGGACATCTCGAAGAGCGTCGTCCAGCCGAGGAACTGGTCCAGCCAGCGCGTGAGCCCGTCCAGGTAGGGGACGAGGAAGAGCGCGCCCCACAGGCCGTAGATGATGGAGGGCACCGCGGCCAGCAGGTCGATGACGTAGGCGAGGGGTGCCGCGATCCTGCGGGGGGCGTAGTGCGAGATGAACAGCGCGATGCCCACGGCGACGGGCACGGCGATCACCATCGCGATCACTGAGCTGACGACCGTCCCGAAGGCGAGGATGCCGATGCCGAACGCGGGCGGATCGCCCTGGGGGTTCCACTCGAAGGCGGTCAGGAAGTCGACCGAGTTGGCGGAGAGGGCGATCGACGCGCGGTAGGTGAGGAACGCGGCGATGGCCGCCATGATCACCAGAAGCGTGATGCCGGAACCGCGGGACAGACCGCGGAAGATCTTGTCGCCGGGGTGGACCGCCCTGCCCTTGACGGCGGCCGGAGCGCTGTCCGGCGGCGTCGGGGGCGGGGCCGTCGGGGGCGGCGAGGTGTGTGAGAGGTCCATGGTGTCTCCGGTCTGGGGTCGGGGGGTCTCCCCTGGCGGCGGTGCACCGGACGGGCGGCCGGCGGGTACGCCGGGCCGGCTGGGGGCGGCGGTGGCCCGTGGAGGGGGCGGACGCCGGTGGCCGGCCCGCTGCCGGGCCGGCCACGTCACGCGCCGTGGCGGGGAAGCAGCCACGGTCCCGGCCGGGTACGGCCCGTCAGGACAGCTCCGGGATGGTGCTGCGGACCTTCTTCGCGATCTCCTCGGGGAGCGGCGCGTAACCCAGCTTCGTCAGCGTGCTCTGGCCGTCCTCGCCGGCGGTGTAGGACAGGAAGGACTTGACGGCGTCGAGGGTGCTCTTCTTGTTGCCCTTGTCGCAGGCGATCTCGTAGGTGACGAGGACGATCGGGTAGGCGTTCTCGGCCTTGGTGGCGTAGTTCAGCTCCAGCGCGAGGTCCTTGCCCTTGCCGACGACCTTCGCGTCGGCGATGGCCTTGGAGGCGTTCTCGGACGTGGCCGCCACCGGCTCGCCCGCACCCGTGTCGATCTTGACGCTGTCGAGGTTGTTGGCGGTGGCGTAGGACAGCTCGAAGTAGCCGATGGCGCCGTCGGTCTGCTTGACCTGCTGGGCGATGCCCGCCGAACCCGACGCGGACTGGCCGCCCTTGGCGGGCCAGGACTTCTCGTCCTCGTACTTCCAGTCGTCCTTGGCGGCGGTGCCCAGGTACTTGCCGAGGTTCTGCGTGGTGCCCGACTCGTCGGAGCGGTGGAAGGCCTGGATGTCGGTGGCGGGGAGCTTCTTGCCCGGGTTGAGCTTCTTGATCGCCGGGTCGTTCCACTTCTTGATCTTCGAGTCGAAGATCTTGGCGAGGGTGGGCGCGTCCAGCGCGAGGTCCTCGACGCCGGAGAGGTTGTACGAGACGGCGATGGGGCCGCCGACCATCGGCAGGTTGAGGCCCTGGCCGCCCTTGCAGACCTTCTTCGACGCCGCGACCTCGTCGGGCTTCAGGGCGGAGTCGGAGCCGGCGAAGGCGGTGGTGCCCTGCAGCCACTCCTGGATGCCGCCGCCGGAGCCGATGTCCTTGTAGTTGATCTGGGTGTTTCCGCAGGCCGCCTGGTAGTTCTTCACCCAGGCGTCCACCGCGTTCTTCTGCGCCGTGGAGCCGGAGGCCAGCAGCTTGCCCTTGCCGTCGCACTCGATGTCGGCGGCGGCCTTCTCGGTGGTCTTCGAGGTGTTGTCGTCCGAGCCGCAGCCGGTGAGTACCAGGGCGCCGGAGACCGCGACGGCGCCGAGGGCGAGGGCGCGAAGCCGGTTCGTGCGCTGAAGCTTCACTTTCGTTCAGTTCCTTCCTGGAGCCCGCCGGCGGGGCGGCGCGCGAGACGTCTGTGGGTTCTGGCGGCCCCTGGGCGCGCTGCCCGGCAGCCGGTCGGGAGGCGGGCAGTCCGCGCTCCGTAAGGCTGAAATTAGACAGATCAGGTGAAGCGGCCCACGGAAGTGGATGAACGTGCGGTGAACCTCGGCGGTCAGCTCGATGGCGCTGTGCGAGGCCGCGGAGGGGCCTGTTTTCGGGAAGTACCCGCGGGTAGGTCTTCCCCGGCGTGACCAGGCGCGGGGCGCCCCGGAGGGACTGCTTCAGGGGCCCGGGGCGGCGTCCGCGGGCCTGTTGTTCTCGGTGGACGCGTGGCACCATCCGCTGAGTGGGCGGAAGTTGACGGGTTCTGACGGGCCGTCCGCCGCCCGCGAACCCGGCAGGCGCGGCACGTGCGGCAGTGCCTGCGGCGGACGTGACCACGAGGGGGCAAGGGTGGGCGGTACGGCGAAACACCGGGCGGTTGTGGCGGCCTGCGTGCTCGGGATGCTGGCGGTGCCCGCGGCGGGGACGGCCCACGCGGATCCGGGCGACAGGGGCGGCCGGGACGGCGGAGAGGGCGCGTCCGGTGCCAGCGGCCCGAGCCTCGAGGACGTCCAGAAGCAGATCGACAGGCTCCACGACCGGGCCGAGGCGGCGGCCGAGGCCTACAACGGCGCCGAGGAGCGCGCGAAGGGCCAGGCGAAGGCCGTGAAGAGCCTGAAGGAGAAGGCGTCGGCGCTCCGCGTGAAGCAGCGCCAGTACAAGAACACGGCCGGCGCGCTCGCCCGCGCCCAGTACCGCAGCGGCGGGATGCCGGACGAGGCCCGGCTGATCCTCCGCGAGTCCCCGGAGGCGTTCATGCGGGACGCCTTCATCATGCGGAAGGGCCAGCGTGCGGCGATGGGCGTGATCACCACGCTCGCGCGCAGCGAGTTCAAGCTGGAGAAGTACGCCGACGAGGCCGCGGCCAAGCTGAAGGCGCTGGAGGCGAACCGCAAGCGGAAGGCATCGGCCAAGAAGAAGGTCGAGAGGGAGCTGGAGCGGGCCGAGCAGCTCGAATCCCGCCTGGCGAAGGACGAGTTGAAGCGGCTGAGGCAGCTGGAGGACGAGGCGGCCTGGGCGCGGCAGTCGAAGTGGCTGAAGTCCGGCGTGCTGGACGACATCAGCGGCAAGGCCTCGAAGGCGGGCAAGCGCGCGATCGCCTACGCCACGAACCAGATCGGCAAGGACTACGAGTGGGGCGCCGAGGGCCCCCGTACCTTCGACTGCTCGGGGCTGACCCTGCGTGCCTGGCAGGCGGCGGGCGAGGAGATACCGCGGACGTCGCAGGAGCAGTGGAAGCAGCTGCCGAGGGTGCCGCTGCGGGAGATGCGCCCCGGCGACCTCATCATCTACAAGCGTGACGCGAGCCACGTCGGCATGTACGTGGGCGGGGGCGAGATGGTCCACGCGCCGCGCACGGGGCGCCAGATCACCGTCGCGGGCGCGGGCTCGCTGCTGATCAAGGGTGTCGTGCGTCCGGACAAATGAGGACGAGCCGGCCCCGGCGTGCAGGCATATGCCATGTGACGTTTGCCGACATCCATTCCGTACATACGTGCGGGGGCGCTAGGGTCCCCTGACAGCCCGGACGGCGCAGGCGCGGTGGAGCAGCGCCGGTGCCGGGCCTGGTGGCGTGCCGGCTGGCACGCGGCCGCACCCTCGGGGGGAGGGAAGGAAGCACACATGCCCGTAGGCGTGCCACGCGAGGACGCGGTCTCCGCGTCGCCGCGCGCGTCTGTACCGCGTCAGGCCGGCAGGCCCGGCCGGGCCGCGTCGCCCGCGAAGAGCGGGCTGTCGCTGCTGGTCATCGAGGACAGCCGCGCCGGAGGGCGCAGCGTCCCCGAGATGCTTGACGCAGCAGGCGGATACCTCCCGGGAGACCGGCTCTCCGACGCCTCGGGCGAGCGCATCAGGGTACGGACGGCGCGCAACCTCACCGAAGCCGAACGGCTCCTGACCGACGATGTGCAGTGCATCCTGCTCGACCTCGCCCTCACCGGCGCCCAGGGCGGAGCCGCCGTCCACGAGCCGGTTGCGGAGGAGGCCGGCCGGGGAGCCGGCGCGGCGGCCGGGGCCCACGACGCGGACCGGCCCGGCGAGCAGGACGGAGAACAGGCCGACGAGCTGGAGACGCTGCGGCAGGTGCTGCGTCTCGCCCCGCGCCACGCCGTGCTCGTACTGACGGACGGCGCCGACGCGGAACGCGCCGCCGAAGCCGTGCGGGTCGGCGCCCAGGACTACCTCTTCCGCGACGAGCTGGACGGGCGGCTCCTGAACCGCGCCATCCGGTACGCCGTCGAGCGCAAGCGCTCCGACCTGGCCCAGCGGCAGCTCACCGAGTCCCGGCTGCGCGCCCAGGAGAACGCACGGCTGGAGCGCGGGCTGCTCCCGACACCGCTCCTCGCCGGCAGTGAACTGCGCTTCGCCGCCCGCTACCGCCCCGGACGCTCCCGCGCCCTGCTCGGCGGCGACTTCTACGACACCGTGCGCACCGCCGACGGCACGGTCCACGCGATGATCGGCGACGTGTGCGGCCACGGCCCCGACGAGGCCGCACTCGGCGTCGAACTGCGCATCGCCTGGCGGGCGTTGACGTTCGCCGGACTGTGCGGGGACCAGCTGCTGGGGACGCTGCAGAAGGTGCTGGAGAACGAGCGTCCGAGCGACGAGGTCTTCGCGACCCTCTGCACGGTCGACATCTCCCCCGACGGGCACCGGGCGGGGGTCTGCCTCGCCGGGCACCCCTCACCGCTCGTCGCCGGCGCGGGAGGCACGGCCCCGAGGCTGCTGCCGTACGACGACAGCGGCCCCGCACTGGGAGTGGTGCCGCGGGCCCGCTGGCCGCGGCGGCAGGTCGAACTGGGACGGACCTGGAGCCTGCTGATGTACACCGACGGCCTCATCGAGGGCCGCGTCGGCGAGGGGCGCCAGCGTCTCGGGCAGGAGGGGATGCTGGAGATCGTCACCGCGCGCATGGCGCAGGGGGCCCACGGCGAGCAGCTGCTCGACGCGACGATGGAGGACGTGCGGGGCCTGAACGGCGGCGAACTCACCGACGACGTCGCGGTGCTGCTCCTCGACCGCGGATGAACCGCGGACGGCGGGAGCGCGCCGGACAGGCGGGAGTTCGCGGCAGTTCGCGGGAGTCCACCGCGAAGGGCGCGAGCGAACCGCGGAAGGCGAACCGCTGAAGGCGCGGGGCAACCGCGAGCGGCGCGAGGCGGTTCCTCGGCTCAGCGGCCGTTGAACGGCCCGTACGGCCCGTCGCTGCTGCTGCCGCCCTTGCGCGGGCCGTTCCCGGTGACCTGCTTGAGGGCGGGGCGGACGTCGACGATGTAGACGATCGTCGCGATCAGGCCCGCCACCTGCAGGAAGAGGATGTTGAACATGTTCGCCGCGATGGTCAGACCGAGAATGATCAGCCAGAAGATCTTGGTCTGCTTGCTCGCGGCGGGATAGGCGCCGGTCGGGCGCATCGCGCTGTCGATGAAGGCGAACACCGCCATGGCCAGGAGCACCATGGAGATAATCCCCAGCACTCCGAAGAACCCCTCCATCATCACGTCCACATCCCTGCGCGTTCGTAAGTGTCCTGAGTCGGTGAGCCGCTGAGCGTACCGGCCTGTACGGCGGTCGCCCGCCGCCCCGTGAGCGGCTCGTCCTGCCACCGTACCCGCTCGCCGGACCGGTCATCCGGGCTCTGCCCGGGCCGGTCCGGCGAGCGGGCCGGGTGTCCGTGCGGCCGCCGCGCGGCCGGTGCCCCCGAAGTCAGGAGTCGTCGGACTTCGGCGCGGACTTGCGGCCGCCGTTGGACTTGGCGGTGCTCGTGCGGGTGCTGCCGGCCTTGCCGTTGCCGTTCTTCTGGGCGGCGGACTTCGCGCCGCCGGGCTTCGCGGCGTCGCCGGCCGTCCCCTTCCTGCCCGCGGCGGACTCGTCCGTGGCGGACTTGCCCGCGGCGCTCTTGGCAGGGGTGGTCTTGGCAGGGGTGGTCTTCGCCGTCGTGGTGCTGCGGGTGCCCGCCGTTCCGGCCGCCGGCGAGGCGTCGTCCGCTGCCTTCGCGGCCCCGGCCGGCTTGGCGGTGCCGCGGCGCGGCTCGACCGGCGGCTCGGCGACCTTGACCGGCTCGCGCTCGACCGTGACCTCGGGGACGTCGCTCTCGCCGCGCCAGTTCTTCACGGCGCCGCGGCCGCGGTCGGCCAGCTCGTCGTAGGTCTCGCGTGCCTTCACGGCGTACTCGGCGGCCACGCCGAGGCTCTGCAGCGCGAGGTGCTGCGCCTGCTCGCGCAGCTTCTTGATGTCGGTGTCGATGTTCCCCAGGGTCTGGCTGACCTTGGCCTGGGTCTCCTTCGCCTGCTTGCTGACGCGCGCCTGGACCTCCTTGGGGTCGGTCGCGCGTACCGCGGCGATCCGATCCGGGGCCTCCTCGCGGATCTTGTCGAGCACGCCGGCGGCGAAGTAGAGGGGCTTGGGGTCGGTGAGCGTCCTGCGGAGGTCGTTGCCGTTGGGCATGGAAGGTCTCTCCCTGCTGATGTAGTGCTATCGGGCGTCGGCCTCGGGGGCCTCGGCTTCGTTCGTGCGGGTGTCCGCGGTCGTTCCGCGCTTCCGGGCGGGCCCGGTTCCCGCGTCCTGCCCGGGCCCCTTGGACGCCGTATGCCCGTTCTCCTTGCGGAACGACTCGTAGATCTGGAGCAGCGCCTGCTTCTGCCCTTCGTTGATCGAGGAGTCAGCGAGGATGGCGGCCGGGACCTGCAGAAGGTCCTCCCGCTCCCGTTCGTCCAGGATCCCGGCCTGTACGTACAGCGTCTCGGCCGAGATCCGCAGCGCCTTGGCGAGCTGCTGCAGGATGTCGGCGCTCGGCTTGCGCAGGCCGCGCTCGATCTGGCTGAGGTACGGGTTGGACACCCCGGCGGCGTCGGCGAGCTGCCGCAGCGAGAGCTTGGCGTTGCGCCGCTGCTCGCGCAGGAACTCGCCCACATTGCCGACGTTCAGGGAAGCCATGCCTCCCACCATGCCCCCGCGTGCTAACTATTGCAAGCAAATCGCTTGCAGGTGTGGCGCATCTGTCACCGTGCCCGTTCTCAGGGGTCTTGTCCTGTCTCAATGAAGTTAGTCGGTCGCATGCTGTTGACCTGCATGGACTGCATTGAGTGAGACGCGTGGGCTCGGTTGGTCGAGCAGACAGCAGGGAGTGTCGTCGCGCAGTGTTCACCGATGCCGCACCAACTTGAAACACCTCGGCTGAGGTTACGGCTGTGGACCGAGCTAGACATCGCCGCTCAACACACGCTCATCACCGAACGGGCGAGGGCTTGCTAGGGGATTGGGAGTCGGGCCGCGACCCTGGAACGGGGAGTTCGTGAGCGTCGGGTGCGGCAGCGGTCTGAACGAGTTGCTGTGATCGGAGGCGCCGTTCACGAGTCAGCTCGTAGGCGGTTGACGGGATCCCGTCCGATCACTTCGATCGGGCGGGATCTCTGCGTTTCGCCGGACGGGCGGCAGGCACCCCTGGCGGGCGGCGCCCGTAATCCGCTGTTCACCGCCTCCTTCGCGAGCAAGAATCGTCCACATGGCTGCGATCCCCGGTGGCACGACCGCCTTCCACGACCTGCCCGCGTTCCTCGCCCAGCCTCGCGTCAACTCCCTTGCGCTGTCCGCCGACGGTGGCCGTCTCGTCGCCACCGTGCAGACGCTGTCGGAGGACCGGACCAGGTTCGTGTCCGGGCTGTGGGAGATCGATCCGGCCGGGGAGCGCGAGGCGCTGCGCCTGACCCGGTCGGGGAAGGGCGAGTCCGGGCCCGCGTTCGGCCCGGACGGGGTGCTGTACTTCCTGTCGGAACGCGAAGACGACAGTGAGGAGGACGAGCACGAGGGTGCCGCGCTGTGGGCGCTGCCCGGGCGTGGTGAGGCCGCCGTCGTGGCCCGTCACCCGGGTGGGATCACCGCGTTCACCGTCGCCCGGGAGTCCGGCGCGCTGGCCCACACCGCCGGTCTGCTACCCGGGGCCGCCGACGCCGCCGCGCACGGCAAGATGCGCACGGCGCGCAGGGACGCGAAGGTCACCGCGATCCTGTACGAGGCCGGGCCGACCCGCGCCTGGGACCGCGATCTCGGCCCCGAGGCGCAGCACACCTTCGTGCACGCGGGGGCCGAGGGCGCCGTGGTCGACGCCGGCGGGCAGGGCGTCGGCCTTGAGCACCCCGGGGACGTGGCGCTGTCGCCCGACGGGACGCGAGTGGCCTACACCCGGTTCGTACCCGGCCGGGTGCCTGCCGAGAACCGCACTGCCGTGGTGGTGGCACACGCGGCCACCGGCGAGGAGGTCTTCGTCCTGGGCGATGTGGAGCACCTCTACGAGGCGCCGGTGTTCACGCACGACGGCTCGGCGGTCGTGTGCTCGCGGATGACGTGGCCGACTTACGACGAGTCGATGGACATGACGCTCGTCCGGGTCGGCGTGGACGGCGGCGAGGCCGTCGATCTGCTGCCCGGGTTCGACAACTGGCCTGTCGGCGCCGTCTGTTCGACGGTCGACGACGCCCTCTTCTTCGTGGCCGATGTGGAGGGTCACGCGCCCGTCTTCCGGCGGGACGCGGACGGTACCGTGACCCGGCTCACCGCCTCGGGCGCGTACGGCTCGCTCTGCGTGGCCCCCGACGGGCGGACGCTGTATGCGCTGCGCAACGCGATCGACTCGCCGCCGCGGCCGGTCAGGTTCGAGGCCGACGTCGCCGACCAGACGCCGGTCGAGCTGCCCGCCCCCGGTGCGTTCGGCGCGTTGCCGGGCACCCTCACCGAGGTGCACGCCAACGCGGCGGACGGGTACCGGCTGCGCGGCTGGCTCGTGCTGCCTGAGGGCGCGTCGGCCGAGAACCCCGCGCCGCTGCTCGTCGCCGTGCACGGCGGGCCGCAGGGCAGCTGGAACGGCTGGACCTGGCGGTGGAACCCGTGGCCGTTCGCGGCCCGCGGCTACGCGGTGCTGCTGCCCGACCCGGCCCTGTCGACCGGCTACGGTCAGCAGGGCCACAGGCGCGGCTGGGGGCAGTGGGGTGGGGTCCCGTACACGGACGTGATGGCGCTGACCGACGCAACCGAGGCCCGTGACGACATCGATGCCGCGCGCACCGCGCTCGGGGGCGGCTCGTACGGCGGCTACATGGCCAACCGAGTCGCCACGAGCACCGATCGGTTCAAGGCGATCGTGAGCCACGCGGGCCTGTGGGACCTGCGGTCCTTCCAGGGCGACACCGACGCGCCCTGGTACTTCCAGTGCATCTTCGGGGACCCGGTGACCCGGCCCGAGCGGTACGAGGCGCACTCCCCGTACCTGGACGCCGCGAAGATCCGTACGCCGATGCTGGTCATCCACGGCGCGAAGGACTACCGCGTGCCGGTCGGCCAGGGCGCCGCGCTCTTCCAGGATCTGCAGCGGTTCGAGGTGCCTGCGAAGTACCTGTACTTCCCGGACGAGAACCACTGGATTCTCTCCCCCGGCCACATCCAGGTCTGGTACGAGGCGTTCCTGAACTTCCTCGACCACCACGTCCTTGGTGACGAGTGGCAGCGGCCCGGACTGCTGTGAGCGCGGGCGGGCGTCGGCCTTCGACGAGGTGGGATCCCCGCTTTGGGCAGGAACGGACGCCGGTTCACCGCGGCCGACGCGTTAGCGGACGCCAGGTGCAGCGACACCCCGACCCGGCAGTTGGTGACCTCGACCGCGATGCCGGTGTACTGCCTGGGCACACGGGTGGCGATGTCACGGAGTGGTGGGACGGTTCCACGCCGACGAACGTGTGGCCGGCGCAGTCGCATCCAGCACACCGGACCGCGACCCCGCGCGTCCTCACGAAGCCCTGGCTACGCCAGGGCTTGGCGGCTTGGTGCGCGCGTCGCCGAAATGCTCACCTCGACTGAGACAGACGACCTGAGCCATCTCGCTCAACCAGAGGCACCCCAGGTCAGGGCCTGAGCATGCCTCATCTTCAGCGAGACTGGTCAGGTCCGCTGCGGTCACACGGCTGCCACGGCGAGCACGGTGGAGCTCGAAAGGCACAGGTCAGGCCGCGTGGGCAGGTAGCGCGCGCGGAGGGTGTCCGCGTCCAGCAGGGTGACGGTGCGGAATCCCGCCTCGACGAGGAGGGATTCCACTTCGGCGACGGTGTAGTCGGCGAGGACGGGCTCGCCGTCGGCGGCGACTGCCGCGTCGGCCGACGATCTGACGGCCTGTCCGAGGTCGTCGAGCTCCTCGTCCGCGCGGACGAAGTCGGCGATCAGCGTCGTTCCTTCCTGCCGGGAGGCGATGGCGCGCAGGGTGGTCCGGGTCGCTGCTCGCGGAAGGTACATCGTCACTCCCAGCCAGTTCCATGTCGCCAGCCCCGGCAGACCGGTCTCCTGAAGCTCCGTCGTGACCAGGTCGGCGGATACGAACCGGACGTTCGCCGCTTCCGCCACCCCCGCTTGCGCGAGCGCCGCCCGCTTCCACTCCTGGGTGTCCGGATGATCCACCTCCCAGACGCGGAAGAGACCGGCCTGCGGATGCCGCCAGGCGAACGTGTCCAGACCGGCCCCGAGCAGCACGTAGTCGGACCGGCCCACGGACAGGCCCGCCGCTGCCTCGTCCTCCGCGACGCGAGCACGGAGGGCGTGACGCAGGCGCAGGGACTGGCGCACTAGAGGAGGCCAGCCGGCGATCGTCTCCTCCAGGCGCGGCCGTTCCGCGGCCGGGACGAGCTGTCCGGCCAGCGTGTCGTCCAGAACGCGCACGGGGTCCTCGCGGGCGTGTTCCGCCCTGAGCAGGGCACTGCCCATCGCCGAGCGGCTCGCGTGTCCAGGCTGCATTCCTGTCCCCTTCGGTCAGCTGTCGTCGATCGAGGAAGCGGTGGGCCCGAGTGGAACCGTCGGCGTGCAACTGCGCAGCAGGGCACGTGTGTTGCGACGGGTTCCGGGCTGGGTGTCGATGCGGAGGGCGTCAGCCTGCGCTCACAACCTCCCGGCCTGCCGGGGAGGCGGGCGGGGCGGGGCTCGGGGACGCTTCATCGACCAGAAGCCACCAACGCTACCGCGGGCGCGTCCAGTTGGGCGGCGGCGGCCGCCGGAGAGGCACGGGGGCCGCGGTAGGGCGTTCCGTGGCGCTTGAGCGAGAGGTCAACTGAGCCGTGCGTCGGCGGAGTTGCGGTACGGCCGGTTTTCGTGAGGCGGCCGGCCGTCCGGCATGGTTGACTCCTCCGCCGTGACCGGACTCAGCGATCCCGCGCTCCTCGGACCCCGCGCCCACGCGTACGGCGAACTGAACTCCTGCGGGACGAGCCGGCGATGAGCAGCGACCTGGTGGTCGCCGGCGCCGGCATCGTCGGTGCCTCGGTGGCCTACCACGCCGCCCGGGCGGGTGCGGCCGTGACCCTCGTCGACGCCGGGCGTCCGGGTGCCGGAGTGACGGCGCACTCGTTCGCCTGGATCGGAGCGTCCGGCGTACGCACCGGTCCGGCAGCCGCGCTGCGGGCGACCGCGACGGCGGAGTACCGGCGGCTCGAGGCCGAACTGCCGGGGCTGCCGGTGACCTGGTCGGGCTCCCTTTCCTGGGGCGCGGCGGACGGACCGCCGGAGGCGGGGCCCGGGCAGGAGATCGTCGACGGTGCCACCGTCGCGGCGCTGGAGCCCGCGCTGCGGCGGCCCCCGGAGTGGGCCGTCTGGGCGCCGGGTGACGGAGCCGTCGACCCGGTGGGCGTGACCGAGCGGCTGGTCGAGGGGGCCCGCGCCCACGGGGCCCGGTTCCTCCCGGACACTCCGGTGACCGCGGTCCGCCGGGACGCCGCGGGCCGGGCCGTCGGGGTGGAGACGGCCGAGGGGCCTCTTCCCGCCGCGCACGTGGTGCTCGCGGCAGGGGCGGCGACGGCCGCGCTGGGCGCGCCGCTCGGGGTGCGTGTGCCGGTCGGTCCGTCGCCTGCGACGCTTTTCCGGTTCCGCGCTCCGGCCGGTCTGGTCCGCACCGTGGTCAGCAACCGGGACTTCGATCTCCGGCAGGTGTCCGCGGACCGGCTGATCGCCGCCGCGGACTCGCCCGAACACACCCTCGCCGCCGTCCGGTCCACCTTCCGGGGTGCCGCCGACGTCGAGCTGCTCAGCGCCCGGACCGGCGCACGTCCCATGCCGGCGGACGGCGAACCGATCGTCGGCCCGGCCGCCGCGGTTCCCGGCCTGTACGTGGCCGTGCTGCACGCCGCGGTCACGCTCGGCCCGGCCGTGGGGCGCCTGGTCGCGCGGGAGCTGGCCGACGGCGTCGCCGAGCCGGTGCTGGCGGGGTGCCGCCTCGACCGCTTCTAGCCGCGGCTCTCGTTTCCGGGCGGCGACTTTCGTTCCCGGGCCGTGGCTCTCGTTCCGGGCCGTGACTCCCGTTCCAAGCCCCCGCCTCCAGGAGCGGGGAGGAAATCAAGAGCAAGCCACTGAAGCCCGTCCTCACCGACGCCGGGTACGTGAGGGTGACCCAAGGCGCGCGGTGCGGGCCGGGTGCGTACGTGGGCGGGAGGCCGGACGGCGGGACGTCAGCCGGTGAAGGGCTCCGGACCGAAGCGGCCCCATGCGATGAAGGCCGCGAGCGCGAGGTAGACCAGGTTCAGCGCCATGAACCGGTGTTCGCCGCGCCGTCCGTGCGTGATCATCGCGCCGATCATCAGCAGCACCCAGCAGACGGCGGTCACGGGCACCAGCACAGGCGCGATGCCCAGTGCGGCCGGCAGCAACAGACCGGCCGCCGCGAGCAGTTCGAGGACGCCGAGGGTCTTCACGAAGCCGGTGCCGGCGTCCGCGGTCCATCCTCCGCCCTCCGCCGCGGCCAGCCTCTCCTTGGGCACGAAGGCCTTGGTGACGCCGCCGAGCAGCGCTACCGCGGCCAGCAGCCATGCGGCGACCCACAGCGCGACATTCATCTTCCGCTCCTATGACCGGGGTTACCAGGGGGACCCTTCCGCTTCTCATGACGGGGCAGCGGCCCCCGGTGTGACATCCGGTGGGAATCCGGTGCGGCATCCCCGAGGCCGGCGCGGCTCAGGGGAGTGCGCACGGGCGGCGGGAGGTCTCCGGAGACGGTCTGGCTACCGCGCCCAAGGATCTCCCGCCGGCTGCCGTCGCGCTGCGGTCGTGATGCCGTCGCGTCAGAGGCCGCTGCCCCGCAGCGCCGTGGACGTCAACTCCTGCCCGGCTTCGCCGTGTTCTTCGCGGGGGCCGAACCCACCGCGTCGCAGCGGGGAACGCTGTTGGGCGGCGCGCAGTCGTCGGGCGTGTTCTTGAAGACGCGGCTCTGGTTGAGGTTCACCTTGGGCAGGGCCTGCTTGGCGGGCGCCTTGGCGATGGTCCGCTCCGGGCCGGGGACGGGCCTCGTGTAGATACCGAAGCGGCGCCCGTCGTTGTGGATGCCGCCGCCGCTGCCGGGGCCTCCGTTCGCGGCGTTGCGGGTGACGGTGCTCCGGTACAGGGTCGTCGGCTCGCTCTCCCCGATGAAGAGTCCGCCGCCGAGTGTCTGCGAGATGTTGTCCCTGACCTTGGTGGAGTTCAGACGCAGCGGCCCGATCTCGTTGTCGATGAGCAGGGTCATGATGCCGCCGCCGAGGCCGCCGCCCGAGGTTCCGACCTGATTGCCGTCGACCGGCGTGCGGTTCAGCCTGGTTTCGCCTCCGTTCGCGAGGCCGCCTCCCCAGGAGTCGGCGGAGTTGTCGCGGATGGCACCGCCGTCCGTCCTCATCGTCCCGTTGGTGGCCACTCCGCCGCCGACGAAGCTGGAGTTGTCACGGACCGTCGAGTTCTTCATGGTGAGCGTGCCCAGGCTGCTCCAGACGCCTCCGCCCAGCCAGTGGGAGACGTTGTTCCTGACGGTCACGTCGTTCAGGGCGACCGTTCCGCGCTCGTTGTAGAGGGCTCCTCCGTTGCTCGCGTAGTACGGGGTCGCAGGGGCCTCGCCGCCGCGGACGGTGAGCGAGTTCAGGGTGAGGTGGCCGGTCTGCCGCACGTGGAAGATGCGGAAGGCGCCGGAGGCGCCCACGGGCCGCTGGATCGTCGTGCGGTTCCCGGAGATCCGCACCTTGCCGGTGATCTCCGGCAGGCCGTCGTCCTCGTTGTCGGCCTGCGGGAGGGAGTAGATGCAGTGGGGGGCCAGAACGATGCTGCCCCCTCGGGCGTTCGCGTTGTCGATGGCCGTCTTCAGCGCTGCGATGTCGTTGCACGGTACGCGGGTGGGTGCCTGGGCCTGGGCCTGCCCGGCGGGCAGGAGGGTGAGGCACAGGCCGAGGCCGGTGGCGGCGGTCAGGGCCGCGCGTCTGAACGTGTCGGTCATGTGGCTTCCTTCGCTGTGGGAGGGACGCGATAGGTGGCGCCGGGCGTGCGCGGGCGCGCGGAAGTACCGGGGCGTTCCTCGCTTCTGAGAGGTCCTGGGTTTCTGAGGGGCCGGCAGTTCGAGAACTATCCGAGGTGCGTCGTCGCCGCATACGGAGATCGACCGTCTGGCGTCCCCGGGCCCTGCCGCCTGGTCGCGCCGCGTCGGCCCTGTCCCCGGGGCGCGTGCGCGGGGCCCGTACGGGCGCGGCCGCCGGAATCCGGTTGTCCGCCGCTGCGGCGCGCGATTACCGTGCCGCGGTGGATCACTTCTCGAGCGCCTGGACGGCGCTGCTCAGCGCGGTCGCCGAGGTTCCGGACGAGGACTTCCAGCGGCCGTCGGGATGCAGGGGCTGGCTCGTCCGGGACCTGGTCTGCCACCTCGTCATCGACGCCCAGGACGTCCTCATCACCCTGGCCACGCCCGCGGACGCCGAACCGACAGCGGACGACGTCACCTACTGGCGGCTCGTCGGACCCCCGACCGGTGAGGACCCCCTCGACGCGCTCATCCCGCGGCTGGCCGCCGCCTACGGCGAACCAGGACTGCTGAAGTTCCACCTCGACGACGTCGGTTCCGCCGCGGGCCGCGCCGCCCGGCTCGCCGCCCGGACCGGACGCGTCGGTACGCGCGGCGAGGTGCTGACCGCCGGCGACTACCTGGCGGCGTACGTGCTCGAAGCGACGCTGCACCATCTCGACCTGGTCGCGCACCTGCCCTCGGCCGCCGGACCGCCCTCGGCGACTCTCGCGGTGGCCCGCACGTCGCTGGAGAGGATCGCCGGGTCCCCGTTCCCCGCTTCCCTCTCCGACGGGGACGCGCTGCTGATCGGCACCGGCCGCCGCGCACCGGACGCCGCGGAGGAGGCGGCGCTGGGCGGTCTCGCGGCGAGGGTGCCGTTCATCCTGGGCTGAGCTCGTGGGGGCGCGCCCGCGTCCGGCGCGGGCGTGTCGAACCCTGCGCCCGCGCCGCCTCCCGAGCCCCGCGCCCCCTCCCCGGCCGTCCCGCTCAGTAGGCGCGGGTCGCGATGAACATGCCCGCCGAGCGCAGCCGGCCGACGAGGGCGTCCCCGAGACCGGTGGCCGGTGTGAGCACTCCGCCGCCGCCGTCCGGCAGAGCGGCACGGTCCAGGACGAGGGCGAGGGCCGCTTCGCCCAGCATGACGGCGGTCGCCTTGTAGCCGGGGTCTCCGTGGGCCTTGAACCGGGCCGTGTAGCGGGCCCCGCTCGTGGTCCCGGCGAACGTGTCCAGCGTGAAGTGGCCCTTCTCGCGCGTACGCGGGCCCGGACCCTCGCCCGGAGAGGGCAGGGCACGGTCCAGCAGCGGCCGGGTGGGGCGCAGCGCCAGGCCGGCGAAGAGGGCGCCGACGAGCCCCGCCGTCCCGGCCGCCACCAGCGGCGTGAGCACGGGCGGCCCCAGCCGCATGGCTTCGCGGTAGCGGAAGCGCGCCCCGTAGGCGTGGTCGCGCAGGGCGGCGCTGCGCCGGACGATCCGCGTGTTGAAGGGCGCCATCGGGAAGGGGGCGAGAACGCCGCGCAGCGGGACGCCCGCCTTGGACGCACGGCCCGTCAGCAGGTCTTCCTGACGGCCGAGTTCGGGTTCGCGCGCCCGGTCGGGGCTGAGGGTGTAGGGGTCCGCGGCGAGGCGGCGGGCCTCGCGGTCGTGCCGCATCGTGTCGATCTGCTGCCGTACCGAGTCGATGGTGCCGCCGCTGACGCCGCCGCTCAGCGCGGTCAGGACGGCGGTGGTGTCCGTCAGTTCGCCGGCGCCGTCCGCGCGGACCGCCTCGTGGAGCAGATGCACGTTGAGGTCGGAGGGTACGGAGTCGAAGCCGCAGGCGTGCACGATGCGGGCGCCGGTGGACGCGGCCGTCGCGTGGTGGGTGTCGATGCTCTCCCGGATGAAGAGCGCCTCTCCGCACAGGTCGGCGTAGTCGGTGCCCGCTCGCGCGCAGGCGCCGACGAGTTCGCGTCCGTACCGCGTGTACGGGCCGACGGTGGTGGCGACCGCGTGCGCCGAACCGGCCAGCTCCTCCAGCGCCGCACGGTCCCCGGCGTCGGCGACGACCAGGGGCCACTCGCGTGCACGCGGGCCGAGTTCGTCCCGCACGGCGCGGAGCTTGTCCTCGCTGCGCCCGGCGAGCGCGATCCGGGCTCCCTCGGGTGCCGCCCGGGCCAGGTGGCGGGCCACCAGGCCGCCCACGAAGCCGGTGGCTCCGTAGACGGCTACGTCGATGTCGCGTACGCGGGACTGCGTGCTGGCCATGGCCGTGTCCTTCCGGTCTCCGGGCCCCCTGGCGGGCGCCGGCGCGGGGCGCCCTCGTGCCAACGTATCCGCACCGGCGCCCTGACCGGGGCGCGGCCCTGCGGGTGCCTCCTCCGCGGGTGGCGGGGACCGGCCTGGGCGGCCATCGGGACGCTCGGCCGGGAGCCGGACTTCCGCCCGCGGCGATGTGGCCGCAGGCTGATGCCATGCAGAACGACACAGCCACCGCCGGTGAGGCGGAGCACCCCGGCGGCCTCTCCCCGCTCGCCCTCGCGCAGGCCGAGTTCGACCCCGAGGTCGTCTACCTCGACACCGCCTCGCTGGGCCTGCCGCCCCGCCGCTCGCTCGAAGCGCTGAACGCCGCGCTGGAGGATTGGCGCACCGGCAGGGCCGCACCGCCCGCCTACGATGCGCCGCTCGCGGCGTCACGGGCCTCGTACGCGCGACTGGTCGGCGTCGACCCCTCCTGGGTGACGGTCGGCAGCCAGGTCAGCGCGTTCACCGGGCTCATCGCCGCGAATCTGCCCGACGGGAGCCAAGTGCTCACCGCGGAGGGCGAGTTCACCAGCGTGGTCTTTCCGTTCCACGCGCAGGCGCGGCGCGGTGTCGAGGTGCGTGAGGTCCCGCTGGAGCGGCTCGCCGAGGAGGTGACGTCCCGTACCGCGCTCGTGGCCGTGGCGGCGGTGCAGTCCGCTGACGGACGCGTGGCCGACCTCGACGCCCTCACCTCCGCGTGCGAGGCGACGGGGACGCGCGTCCTGCTGGACGTGACGCAGGCGGTCGGCTGGCTGCCCGTCGACGCCTCCCGCTTCGCGTACACCACGTGCGGCGGATACAAGTGGCTGCTGGGAGCGCGCGGCACCGCCTACTCCACCGTCCAGCCCGCTCTCGCGGACGGGATCATCCCGCACGGCGCGTGCTGGTACGCGGGCGGCGAGCGCTGGGACAGCCTCTACGGCGGCCCGCTGCGGCTCGCCTCCGACGCCCGCCGCTTCGACCTCTCACCCGTGTGGCACGCCTGGGTCGGCCAGGAGCCCGCGCTCGAACTGATCGAGGGGATCGGTACACAGGCACTCCACGAGCACAACCTCGGGCTGGCGAACCGGTTCCGCACGTCGGTGGGGCTGCCTGCGGGGGACTCGGCGATCGTCAGCGTGGCGGTGGACGACAGCACGCACGGGCTGCTGAAGAGGGCCGGCGTCGTCGGCAGCGTGCGGGCGGGCAGGCTGCGTCTCGCGTTCCACCTCTACAACACGGAGGCCGACGCCGACCGGGCGGCGGAGGTGCTGGACGGGCACCTCGACGAGGCGGCGGAGGACGGCGCGCGGAGCTGAACCGCGCGCCCCGCGAAGGGGCCGTCCGCCTGATGCCGCGGCGGTGGCGGCGCCGGCGGCCCTGGACCGCCGTGCGTCCGGCCGCCCGGCCGCTCCCCGGCCACCGCCCCCGGCAGGACGTCAGACGGTCAGGACGTCAGACGTCGGACCGTCAGGGCTTCTTGACGGTGATGCCACCGTTGCTCGTCGAGAGGTCGAGGCGGTGGTCGCCGGACGGGTCGTCGCGCACACCGATGTTCTTCCTGCCGTTCTTCGTCTCCGCCGAGACCTTGTAGCGGCCGTCCGGCGCGGTGACGGAGATCGCGCCGTTGGACGTCCTGGCCCGCACGTCCTGCGGTGTGGCCAGCTTGACGTCGATCGCGCCGTTGGAGGTCTCGGCCCGCAGGCGGTCGCCCTTGAGGCCGCGGCCGTTGATACGGCCGTTGGTGGTGTGCACGTCGACGGTGCCGTCCACGTCGTCCAGGTCGACGGCGCCGGTGTCCGTGCGCACGTCCACCTTGCCCACGCCGGAGAGACTGACGCCGCCGGTGGTGGTGCGGCCGCTGACGGGAACCCTGGGCGGCAGGTCGACGGTGTAACTCACCTCGCAGTCCTCGCCGCACCCGCGGAGCACCAGCACGCCGTCCTCCACGCGGTGGGTGGCCGCCGGCTTGTCGCCGCTGAACTCGATCCGGCGGTGCACGGCGACGTCGGTGACGGTCTGCTTGCTCCGGAGCTTCACCCCGCCCGTGCGGATGTCCAGGCGCACGGACGTGACCTTCTCCGAAAGGGTGACGTCGTCCTCGAAGGTCTCATCGGGTACGAGCCCGCACGCGGACAGCGCGGACGCGCAGGCTCCGGCCGCGACGAACGCCCCCAGAAGGCGGAGCTGCCTGCGCATGATTTCTCCCCGTTCAGTCGGAAGACACCCGGAACGGGGCGTCTTCGGTGGTCTGTGCCCGATGAGGTTATGGCACCGGTCACGGCGCTGCCATGAGGCAAACCCCCGGTTCCGGCCAGGGGTTGCCAGCAGGACGGGCGGGGGGACGGCACATGCCGTACGGCGGCCCCGCCCCTGGCCCCGCGGACGCGGACGGCCCGTCAGAAGCGGACAGGCCGCACGTCAGAGGCAGGGCGGCGCCAGGGCGCAAGGGCGTCGGGCGGCCCGCCGGGCCGGGACCCGCGGCCGATCGGTCCGGGCTCTGCGGACGTCGGGTACGAGACCTGCGTCCCGGTCCGCCGGACCGAGGCGCGTGCCGTCCCGGGACCGATCCCCGCACGCGGGACCCGCGCCTAACGTGCCGTCATGCGTATCGGATTCTTCGGAACGGGAAACGTCGCCGAGGCACTGGCGGGGCGCTGGGCCGCCGCGGGGCACGACGTCGTGCTCGGGTCGCGCCACCCTGAGGAGCGGGCGAAGCCGGGCCGTACCGTCACCGGGCTCGCGGAGGCGGCCCGGCACGGAGAGGTGCTCGTCAACGCCACGCCCGGTGACGCCTCGCTGGACCTGCTGCGCCGGGTCGGGGCGCCCACCCTGGAGGGGAAGGTGCTGATCGACGTCGGGATCGGCTTCACCGCGGACATGGCGCTCACCCATCCCGCCGCCTCCCTCGGCGAGGAGATCCAGGAGGCGTTCCCGGCGACGTACGTCGTCAAGACGCTGGCCACCATGACGGCCTCGGTCATGGCGGACCCGGGTGGGCTGCGCAGCCCCGGCAGCGTCTTCCTCTCCGGCGACGACGCGGGGGCCAAGACCACCGCCGGCCGCCTGCTCAACGACCTGGGCTGGCCCGACGAGGCGCAGCTGGACCTCGGCGGCATCGCCACAGCGAGGGGCCAGGAGCACTACGCGCTGCTCTTCCTCGGCATCGCCGGAGCGCTCGGCACCCACGCCTTCAACATCTCCGTGGTCACGCGCTGATCCGCTGCCCCGGGGAGCCGCCGGAGCGGCACGGCCCCGTCCGCCGCGCGAACCGCGGCTCTGCTCTCGGCGACATCCGGCCGCCGCACGTCCGCGCCGGGGCAGCATGACGGGCATGGCACTCGGATTCAGCGGCGACGTCGCCCGCTACTACGCCAGGTTCCGGCGGGGCTACCCGCTGGAGGTCCTCGAAGTCCTCACCCGTTCCTTCGAGTTGGGCCCCTCGGACACCGTGCTCGATCTGGGCTGCGGCACCGGGCAGCTCACGCTCCCCCTCGCCGGGCGGGTCGGTTCGGTGATCGGCATGGACCCCGAACCCGACATGCTCCTGCATGCGCGTGAGGCAGCCGCAGGGCAGGACGCCGGCAACGTCACGTGGGTCCTCGGCGCGGACACCGACGTGTCCGCCCTCGGGAGGCTGCTGGGCGGACGGGCCCTCGCGGCGGCGGTGATCGGGCAGGCGCTCCACTGGATGCGGCACGCCACGCTCTTCGGCGAGCTGCTGCCGCTGCTCCGTCCCGGCGGAGGGGTCGCCGTCGTGGCCAACGGCGCGCCCGCGTGGCTCCAGGACAGCGCCTGGTCGCGGGCCCTGCGGAACTTCCTCGAGGAGCACTTCGACACGCAGCTGCGGGACACGTGCGGCACGGCGGAGCGGGACCGGCTGCGGTACGCGCGGGCCCTGGAGGCGGCCGGGTTCGAGGACGTCACCACCAGGCACGTCTCCTACGACGTGGAGCTTTCGCTGGACGAGGTCGTGGGCGGCGTCTTCTCCGCCCTCCCCGAGGACCTGCTGCCGGCCCCCGGCGCCCGCGCCGGCTTCACCGCCCGCGCCGGCGAGGCGCTGGGGGCCTCGGAGAGCTTCACGGAGCATGTGGACGTCTCCGTCCTGACGGCACGGGTTCCCGGGAACGGCACGGGCCCGGAAGTACGTCCCCGAGGGTGAGCCCGGGCGTACGTCCCCGTCCGTGGCGGTTCCCGGGAGCGGCACGGCCCGGGGAAACGGCAACGGACCTGCGTACGTCCCAGTCGGCGGCCTGCTCCGGTCCGTCCTTGACCTTGCCCTTGGGGCAGGCCGCAGCATCGGCGGGGCCGGGCGGGCAGCCCGGCGTGAGGAGGAGCGGACATGGGGCTGCTGACGATCGGGGCGTTCGCGAAGGCGTCCCGGCTCTCGCCGAAGGCGCTGCGCCTCTACGGCGAGCTCGGACTGCTCCCGCCCGCCCGCGTCGATCCGGTGACCGGCTACCGCCTCTACGCCCCCGGGCAGCTCGAACAGGCCCGGCTCGTGGCGTGGCTGAGGCGGCTCGGCATGCCTCTCGCCCGCATCCGCGACGTGACGGCCATGGACGGGCCGGCCGCCGCGCGCGAGGTGGAGGCGTTCTGGGCGGAGGTCGAGAGCGACGTCGCCGCACGGCGCGGCATGGCCGCCTTCCTCGTCGACCACCTGTCACGGAGGGAAGCGCACATGCCGAACCACGACCGGCCACTGGCCATCAGCTACGCCGCACTGTCCGACACGGGCCTCGTACGGAAGACCAACCGGGACGCCGCGTACGCCGGTTCGCGGCTGCTCGCCGTCGCCGACGGCTTCGGCCGCGGCGGCGCCCCCGCCAGCGCGGCGGCGGTCGAGACGCTGCGGAGGCTCGAGACGGACGGCGCGCTCACGGACACGCTCTCCGCCGCGGACCTGCTCAACGTGCTGGAGGAGCGCGTCACCCAGGCCGGGCGCGCGGTGAGCGCCGCGACGGCGCCGGAGGCGGGGACGGGGGGAGCCGGGGAACCGGCCACGGAGAACGGCGCCGGGACCCGCGCCGGACCGGGCGAGGCGCCGGACCGACCGGGCGAGGGACAGGACGGCGGACCCGGTGACGGACCCGGCGACGGACCCGGCGACGAGGCCGGTACGACGCTCACCGCGATGCTGTGGGCGGGCTCCCGGCTCGCCCTCGTCCACATCGGCGACTCCCGCGCGTATCTGCTGCGCGACGGCGGGTTCTTCCAGATCACCCACGACCACACGCTCGTGCAGCAGATGGTCGACGAAGGACGCATCACCGCCGAGGAGGCGGCCTCCCATCCGCAGCGCGCGCTGCTGATACGGGCACTCGGCGCGGCCGGGAAGACCCGGCCCGACGTGCGGCTGCAGGACGCCCGGCCGGGCGACCGCTACCTGCAGTGCTCCGACGGGCTGACCTCCGTCGTGCCCTCGGAGAGGGTCCGCGAGACGGTCGCGGGAGGGGCCGCGCCGGAGGAGACCGTGCGCGAACTGGTCCGCATGGCACGGCAGTCGGGCGGACCCGACAACGTCAGCTGCGTCGTGGCGGACGTGCGGGCGGCGTGACCCCGTCCGGGGAGGGGCGCGGCGCGTCCCTCCCCTCCGGGCGGCCCGACGGCGGGGCGGCGTGACCGGCCCCGACGGCGGGGCCGGTCAGGCGCTCTCGCCGAAGAGGCGCAGCAGCTCCGTCTTCTCGAACATCCGGGCCGTCTCCACCGCCGAGGGCTCTCCCGCCCGGGGGTCGGCGCCGTGGTCGAGGAGCATGCGCACCACGTCGTCCTCGCCCTTGAAGACGGCGCCCGCGATGGGCGTCTGGCCCTTGTCGTTGGGCTTGCCGGGATCCGCACCGCGGTCGAGGAGGACCCGCACGGCCTGGGCGTGGCCGTGGTAGGCCGCCAGCATGACGAGGGAGTCGCCCTTGTCGTTGGTGAGGTCGGCCGGGACGCCGGCGTCGACGTATGCGGCGATCGTGTCGGTGTCGCCCTGCCGGGCCAGCTGGAAGATCTTCTGGGCGAGTTCGAGGACCTCGGGGTCGTGCGCGGGTTCGTTGCTCTCGGGTGTGGGGGCGTCGGTCATCGCGTTCTCCTCGTCCTGCTGCGCCGGGGCGGGCCCGTCGCACCTCCGTCGGGCACTCCCCGGGCCGGAGCCCGGGGAGGGACGGCACGGTGCTTCGCCTGCCCACCTTACGTACGCTTCGTCGCATGCCCGCCTACAAGCCCCGCACCCTCACCGTCGTGGCGGTCCTGGCCGCGGCGGTTCTGACGGTGCTGTGGGTCCTGTTCGTGAAACAGGGCGGCGGGGCCTCCTCGCCGCTGCGAGAGGCGTCCGGGTGGCTCCTGACGGCGGCGGGCTGCGGCGCGCTGTACTGGCGGCACCGCATGCCGGTCGCCGTCGCCGTGTTCGTGCTGCTGTGCAGCGGCGTCTACTTCCCGGTCAGCGGCAGGGACGTGCCGCTGCTCATGCTGGCCTTCGCCGTGGCCCTGTACACGGTCGCCGCGGACGGGCGTCTGGCCGCGGCGGCGACGATCGCCCTGGTGACGCTGGCGGCCGTGGCGTACGGGGAGCTCGTCCTGTCGGAGGGCGAGCGGCACGTCGACGACGCGGCGCTGTTCCTGCTCGCCGGGTGGTTCGTCGGCCTGGTCGCCGCCGGGTACGCGCAGCGCACCCGCCAGGCGTATCTGCGGGAGGCCGAGCAGCGGGCGCTGGCCGCGGAGCGGGAGAAGGACGTGCGGGCCCTGCGGTCCGCGGCGGAGGAGCGGCTGCGCATCGCCCGCGAGCTGCACGACGTGCTGGGCCACAGCATCTCCCTGATCAACGTGCAGGCCGGGGCGGCACTGCACCGGCACGCGAAGGACTCCTCCCGTACGGGGGAGCTGCTGCGGGCCATGGAGTCGGTGCGGGACGAGAGCCGGGAGGCGTTGCGTGAACTGCGCGCCACACTGGGGGTGTTGCGGCACGTGGACGAGCCGGCGCCGACCACGCCCGCGGCCGTCGGCATCGTCGGCATCGTCGGGATCGAGGCGCTCGGGGAGCGCGCCCGGCGCGCGGGCGTCGACGTGCGCGTCGAGGTGGACGTGCGGGCCGAGCTGCCTCCGCAGGTGGACCTCGCCGCGTACCGCATCGTGCAGGAGTCCCTGACGAACGTCGTACGGCACGCGCACGCGCGGACGGCGCTGGTGCAGGTGCAGGTGCGGGACGAGGCTGATGACGGTGCCGGCGAGGGTGCCGCTCACGGGGGTGCCGCTCACGGGGGTGGCGCCGACGAGGGCGCCGGCGAGGGCGGAGGAGGAGCGGCGGTGCTGCGGGTGCGGGTCGAGGACGACGGGCGGGGCGCCCCGCGCGGAGCCAGGGGCAGCGGAATCAGCGGTATGGAGGAGCGGGCGCGGGCGCTCGGCGGTCTGCTGACGGCGGGCAACGCGGCCCGGGCCGGGGCGGGCGGCCGTACGGACGGTGGCGGGCCTGCGGGCGAAGGCACCGGCGAGGTCCCGGGTGAGGGCACGGGTTACGTGGTGGAGGCGCGGCTGCCGCTGCGCGGGGAGGGGACGCGGTGATCCGGGTGCTGCTGGCCGACGACCAGACGCTCGTCCGCGCGGGCTTCAAGTCGATCCTCGTGGACGAGGACGACATCGAGGTCGTGGGCGAGGCGTCGGACGGCCGTGAGGCGGTGCGGCTGGCGAGGGAGTCGAAGCCGGACGTCGTGCTGATGGACATCCGCATGCCGGAGCGCGACGGGCTGGAGGCGACCCGGGACATCGCCGGAGACAGCCGTCTCGACGGGGTCAGGGTCGTCATCCTGACCACGTTCGACGTCGACGACTATGTCTACGGAGCGCTGCGCGCCGGCGCCTCCGGGTTCCTCGTGAAGGACACCGAACCGGCCGAACTGCTGCACGCCGTGCGGGTCGTGGCCCGTGGCGACGCGCTCATCGCTCCCGCCGTCACACGGCGGCTGATCTCGGAGTTCGCGGGACGCGCGCAGCGGCCCGGTCCCAGTCCCCGGCTGAACGCGCTGACGGAGCGCGAGCGCGAGGTCATGACGCTGGTGGGGGCCGGACTGTCCAACGACGAGATCGCGCAGCGGCTCGTCCTCAGCCCTGCGACGGCGAAGACCCACGTGAGCAGGCTGATGACCAAGCTCGCTGTGCGGGACAGGGCGCAGCTGGTCGTCCTCGCCTACGAGACGGGCATGGTCACCCCGGGCTGGCTGGCGTAGCGCACACCGCCGCCCGCCGCTCCGACCCGCGTCCCGCGCCCCGAAGGCCCGGCCCGGGTCGGCCTCGGGGTTCGCCGTCAGGGGCTCGTAGGGGGCGGCCGCAACCGAGGGGGTACGGCCGGGGCCGCGCATCACAGCTGAGGGGTGACGCCCCGACGGCAGCCGTACGCGCACGCTGGCGGACGTGGACCCCCAGACTCTCGACCTCGCGCGATGGCAGTTCGCCCTGACGGCAGCCGGCCACTTCCTCTTCGTCTCCCTCACCCTCGGCCTGGCTCCGGTCCTCACCTGTGTCCAGACGTGGGCGGTGTTCTCCGGAGCCGAGGTGCACGGCCGGATGGTGCGCTTCTGGGGGCAGCTCTACGTCGTCAACTACGCCGTGGGGATCGTCACCGGCATCGTGATGGAGTTCCAGTTCGGCATGGCCTGGAGCGGGCTGGGGCACTACGCGGGAGGGCTGTTCGGCGCCTCCCTCGCGATGGAGACGGTGGTGGCCTTCTTCGTCGAGTCGACCTTCCTCGGCTTGTGGATCTTCGGCTGGAACCGGTTCGGCAAGTGGGTCCACCTGGGGCTGCTGTGGGTGGTCACCTTCACCGCCTACGTGTCGGCGTACTGGATCCTGGTCACCAACGGGTTCCTCAACAACCCCGTGGGCTACCGGAGTTCACCCGAGGGCGGCGGGCGCGGCGGCGGGATCGAGCTGGACAGCACATGGGCGGTGCTCACCAACCCCAGCACGCTGCTCGCCTTCTTCCACATCTTCGGCGGGGCGCTGCTCACCGCCGCCGTCTTCATGGCGGGTGTGAGCGCGTACCACCTCTTCAAACGCAGCCCGGCGCACGAGCTGTTCCGCAAGTCGCTGCGCGTCGGCGTCTTCCTCGCGGTGCCGGCGCTCTTCCTCACGGCGGCGATGGGCGGCGTCCAGCTGTCCTCCCTGGCAGGCGTCCAGCCCGTGAAACTCGCCGTCTTCCAGGGGCAGGAGGGTGAATTCGCGCGCTTGCAGGAGGAGTTGGCGGCTCAGTTCGGAGCGGGCGACTACGTGCCGTCCACGGCGCTGACGCGCGGCGGAGCCGTCGTGATGCTCCTCGCCTTCGCCCTGCTGCTCCACGTCTGCCTGCCCGGAGCGGTACTGGCCGCCTTCAGCAAGGCGGTCCACCGGTTCCGCGCGTGGCACGTGGTGCTGATGGCGCTGGTGCCGCTGCCGTACGTCGCGATGACGGCCGGCTGGGTCTTCCGCGAAGCGGGACGCCAACCCTGGGTGATCCAGGGGCTGTTGAAGACGGAGGACGCCGTCTCGCAGCTCTCCGCCGGGCAGATGCGGACCTCGCTGGCCGTGTTCGGGACGCTCTTCGCCCTGCTCCTCGTCGTCAACTGGTGGCTGCTGCTGAGGACGGCGGCACGGGGCCCCGGCGACCCGCTGCTGGGCCGCGACGAACGTGAGCCGGACGGCGGGCCCGGAGGCGGCCACGGCCACGCGCACGGCCCTGGAGACCTTCACGGAGGGGGAGCCGCGAGCGGCACCGGGACCGGCGGGCAGCTCCCGGTGTGGAGCCTGTGATGCCGCAGACCGTGCTGGAGACGCTCGCCGCCGGGCTGCTCGGGTTCTTCACCGCCGGCTGGTCCGTGCTGGCGGGCGCCGATCTCGGGCTGGGCATGGTGCTGCCGTACCTGGCCCGCGAGCCGCACGAGAGGCGCCTGGCCGTCGCGGCCGTCGTGCCGTTCTTCCTCGGCAGCGAGGTGTGGCTCGTCGCCGCGGCCGGTGTCTTCACGGGCTGCTTCACGGTCCTGGAAGGAGAGCTGTTCCAGGGCCAGGCCGTGGTGCTGATCCCGCTCCTGGCGGGCTGGATGCTCCGCGACACCGGCCTGTGGTGGCACGTGAACGGGCAGCCCCGCGGCGGCCGTCGCGGGGGACGGACGCTGGCCGACTGGCTTGTCACATGCGGCAGTTGGGCCGTGGCCCTGTCATGGGGCCTGCTGCTCGCCGGACTGTTCGCGGGCACGCCCGGCCACGTCGCGGGCGGGTTCCCCGCGGCCCTGACGGCGCTCGCCGTCGCCGCCCTCTTCGCCGCGCACGGCCTCGCGTTCGGTGCGCTCCGCCTGACGGGCGGCCCCCGCGAGCGGGCACGCCGGCTGACCGTACGGGGGCGGCGGCCCCGCCGTGCTCTGGCCGTCACCGGCCTGGCGATGGCGGTGCTCCCGACGGCCGCCGGGGCCCGGCTGCCGCTGGCGGAGTCGGCCGTGACGGAACCGGTGCTGGGCCTGCTCGTACCGGCGCTCCTGGCCGTGCTGCCGCTGCTGCTCGCCGCCCAGCTGTGGATGTGGCGGAGCTTCACCCGCCGCCCCTGGCGGCCCGCGCCCCCTTCGTCCGCCGCCGGCCCGACGCCCTCCGACGACTCGACTCTCGTACTCCGGCAGAACCGCAAGGAAGGTGACTCGTGATGGGCCGCTCAGGCATCGAAGCCCAGCAGGACCCCGGGGCCCGGACGGGACGGGGAAGGGCCCCGGGGAACGCGACGGACACCGGCCCGCCGAGGGGAAGCGTCTTCGAACGCGTCGCCGCGCTCTCCGCGAGGCACCGCTGGTGGGCGCTGCTGCTGTGGGTGGTACTGCTGGCGGGCACCCACGTGCTCGCCTCCGGTGCCGGTGACGCCTACCGCAACGACTTCTCCCTCCCCGGCACCGACTCGCAGCGGGCCCTGGACGTGATGCGGGAGCACGGTTCCGTGCAGGCCGGGGACAGCGTCCAGATCGTGCTGCACGACGAGGGCGAGGGCGGGGTGCGCGCCACGGCCGTGCGGAAGCGCGTCGAACCCATGCTGGAGGAGGTCGGCGGACTGCCCGGCGTCGCCCAGGTGCGCAGCCCGTACAAGGACGGCTCCGCGGTCTCCCGGGACGGGACGACCGCCTACGCAGCCGTCACCCTCGACGGCAGGGCCGAGCAGGTCCCCCCGGAGCGCGCGGAACGCGTCCTCACCACCGCCCGCGGCATCCAAGGGGACGGCCTGCGCGTGGAGTTGGGCGGGGAAGCAGCCCGTGCCGCGGAGGAGTCCGGGGGAGGCGGGGCCGAAGGCGCGGGCATCCTGGGCGCGCTGGTCGTCCTCGTCTTCCTCTTCGGGTCGCTGATCGCTGCCGGCGTCCCCGTGGTGACGGCCGTCTTCGCGGTGGGGACGGCCCTCGGGCTGATCGTGCTCGCCTCCCACGTCTTCACCGTCGCCGACTTCACGCCCTACGTGATGATGCTCGTCGGCCTGGGCGTGGGGATCGACTACGCGCTGCTGATCTTCACCCGGTACCGGGGCGAACTGCTGCAAGGCCAGGACCGGGAGAGCGCCGCCCGCCGCGCCATGGACGCCGCGGGCCGCACCGTCTTCTTCGCCGGCTGCACCGTGATCATCGCGCTGCTCGGGCTGGTCGTCCTCGGCCTCGGATCGCTCCAGGGAGTGGCGCTGGCCGTCGCGCTGACCGTGCTGGTCACCATGCTCGCCTCGCTGACGCTGCTGCCCGCGCTCCTCGCCGTCGCCGGCGGCCGCATCGAACGCAACGTGGCGCGCCGGGCCGCGAAGCGGCGCGACGGCGGGCAGGGCGGCGCCGGCAGCGACGGCGGCCCCGGCGGGAGCCGTCCCGAGGGAGCGGGGTGGCGACGCTGGGGCGCGGCCGTCCAGCGCAGGCCGTGGGCCGCGCTGCTGGTGTCGGTGATCGCGCTCGGCGCGCTCGCGGCCCCGGCGGCCGGCCTGCGGCTGGGCTTCGCCGACGCGGGGAACGACCCGCGCACCAAGTCCAGCCGCGCGGCGTACGACCTGCTCGCGGACGGCTTCGGGCCGGGCTTCAACGGCCCGCTGATCGTCGTGGCCGAGAGCCGGGGCGGGGAGAGCGTGGCCGAGGCCGCGGGCGAGCTGCGCCGCGAGCTTTCGGGAGTCCCGGGGATCGCCGGGACCTCGCCCCCCGTCCCCACCTCCGACCCCTCGGCCGCCACCGTCTTCGCCCACCCCGGCTCCGCACCCCAGGACGAGGCGACGTCCCGTCTCGTGGCGAAGCTGCGTGCGGACGTGCTGCCGCCGTTGGAGCAGCGCACCGGGGCCCGGTTCCTCGTCGGCGGCGCGACCGCGGCCTCCGAGGACTTCGCCGCCACGGTCGCCGACCGCATGCCGCTCTTCGTCGGCGTCGTCGTCGGGCTCTCGGCCCTGCTGCTCACCGTGGTCTTCCGCTCCGTGCTGATCCCGCTGAAGGCGGCGCTGCTGAACCTGCTGAGCATCGGGGCGTCGCTCGGCGTGGTCACCCTCGTCTTCCAGCACGGCTGGTTCGGGGTGCAGCCGGGGCCCGTGGAGGCGTTCATCCCCGTGATGATCTTCGCGATCGTCTTCGGACTCTCGATGGACTACGAGGTCTTCCTGCTCTCCCGCATCCACGAGGAATGGGAGCGCACCCGGGACCCGTCCCTGGCGGTGCGCGAGGGACTGGCCCACACCGGCAAGGTGATCACGGCCGCGGGCGCCATCATGATCGTGGTCTTCGCCGCCTTCATGCTCAGCCCGGACCGCATGCTGCAGCAGTTCGGCCTGGGACTGGCGGTGGCGATCATGCTCGACGCGGTCGTCATCCGCTGCCTGGTCGTGCCCGCGGTCATGCGGCTGCTGGGCAGGGCGGCCTGGTGGCTGCCCGGGTGGCTGAGGAAGGCGCTGCCGAGAGTGCGTATCGAGCACGGCTGACGGGCGGGCCCGCGTGCTACGGGGGTGCGCGGTGTGTGCGGCCTCCGCGAGGCGGATGGGGCGTGTGCCGCCCTGCCCGCACCGCGCACCCCGCACCCCGCGAGGGGGCGTCACATCGTCAACGCCCCCTCGCCCGGGGGCGGTTCAGACGTGTGCGCCCGGATCGACCGCCAGCACCACCTCGCGCAGCGAGTCGACGATGTGCTCGGCGCCGGCTGCCCGCAGCTGCTCCGCCTTGCGTTCGCCGGGTGCGTACCCGAGGAAGGCTACCCCCGCCGCGCGCGCCGCCTCCAGATCGCGGACGGCGTCCCCGATCATCAGCGCGTCCTGCGGGGACGTACCCGTCGACTCCAGAGCCTGCAGCAGGCAGTGCGGATCGGGCTTCAGCCGCGGCGGCCCCTCGGCGCTGCGCCCGTGGATGCGGTCCGCGAACAGCTCGCCCGTCTTCCGCGTCTGGAGGTAACGCTCCACCGCCTGCTGGGAGTTGTTGGTGGTGATCGCCAAATGGCGCCCCGTCGCGGAGAGCGTGCGCACGAGGGTGTCGGCGTACGCCGTGGGGAAGGCCCCCGGCGCCGCCTGCACCTCCTCCTTCGTCAGCGCCCGCTCGATGTCGCGGGCGAGCCCGCGGTCCACGAGCTCGGGCTGCTCGAAGGAGGCGCGCAGTATCTCCAGCGGGTCGTCGGTCTCCGGGAGCCGGCTCCCGGTGTCCCCGGCGAACTCGTCGGTCAGCACGGCCTCACGCAGCCGTGCGGCGATGGCGGGCGTGGGACGGTCCCGGAAGAGATGGCAGACGGGTCCGTCGAAGTCGAAGAGCACGCTCTTCGCGGCACCGATGAGATCGCGCATTCCGCTCCTCTTACCAGGTCCGTCGCGGGTGGTCGTTCAACTATCTCCCGCGCGGCCCACGGCGTACAGCGGGTAGGCCGCGGGGCAGCGGCCGCCTGCCGCGGTGCCAGGAGCGCAGCGCGGCCTTCACGTGCGCGTGGTCGGGGACGTCCCTCAGCTCCAGGGCCGCCTCCGCCCGCAGCAGCGCCCTGCGCACGGACGCGGCGGCCACGTCGAAGTCGCTCTCGGCCGCGTCGGGCGGCAGCGCCCCGGCCGCGCGGATCGTGTCGGGGAAGACGGACTGCGCGTACTCGAAGTCGAGGTAGAGACGCAGGTCGGACTCCATGCCCGCGAGCCGGTCCGCCAGCCCCCGCCTGCGCATCTCCCGCCGCCACAGTCCCGTCATGCGGCGCCGCTCCTCAGGGGTGTACTCCATCCGCACGAGATGCGTCGCCAGGTCGTGCAGGGGGTCGCCGAACAGCGCGCACTCCCAGTCCACGAGGGTCAGACCGCCGTCCTTGCGGCGCAGCAGGTTGGCGCGGTGGACGTCGGCGTGCAGCAGCGAGTACGGACGCTCGTGCAGCCGTTTCGCGTCGCGGTGGAACCGTTCCATCGCGTCGTCCGGGATGCCGAGTGCGCGGAAGAGGGTGCCGAAGCGGGGGCGGTTGCGCAGGTGGACCTCGTGCTGGGCGAAGTCCGCGAGGTTCTGCAGGAAACGCGTGCTGTCCCCGTCGCCGCTCCATTCCGCGGGCAGCGGCGGCAGGCTCCGCGCCGGGACCTCCGCGAGGGCGCCGAAGAGCGAGGCGATGCGGCGCAGCGTCTCGTCCCCGAGCGGCGTTCCGGGCGGTGCCGTCTCGGAGAGGGCGCAGCCTTCGACGTACGAGTGGAGCGCGCGCCGGCCGATCGTGAGCAGTACGCGGGGCACCCCCGGCAGCACGGGGCGCAGGGCGCGGAGCACGTCGCCCTCGTGCCACACCCGGGGCAGGACCTGCACGGTCTCCAGGCGGGTGCGGAACTTCCCGAGCCGGCCGGGTGCCTCCTGCACTATCGAGGCGAGCGGTTCGCGCAGCTCCACGACGTAGTTGTGGTGGTGGTGACCGTGCAGCAGGAACCCGTCGGGGCGGCGCCGGTGCTGCTCGAAGTGCCACCGCAGGCGCCAGCGTTCCCAGGCGGTGGGGGAGGCCGAGGCGGCGGGGGACGCCGTGCGGGACTCGGGGGGAACAGCCATGCGCGCCACCGGATGATGACTCAGAGGACAGTGAGGGCGCTGAGACTACCCCCTGCGCGGCGCGGTGCGGCCACGGCCGTCCTGCTCAGCCGAGGGGAAGCGGCGTGGCGATGGTCTCCCACAGGGAGTCGAACCAGTCCTTCGAGTTCTGGACGAACGCGATCTCCTGCCTGTCGTGGCTGCCCGGGCCCGCGGTGGAGCGGAAGAGCGTCGTCTCGAACCCCAGGACGTCGAAGATCTGAAGCGTCTCCCCCTGGTACGACACCTCGCCGGGCACCACGTGGTAATAACCCGTCAGCGCCTCGGTGCCGTTGAGGACGTAGAGCTTGTGCAGCGGCGTCGCCGCCACCGTCCGGATCTCGCAGTCGACTTCGGGCACCTCGTACCGGTCGGCGAAGCTCGCGAAGCTCATCTGCAGAGCCGTCGCCCACGTGCGCTGGATCGACCGGAGGCGCTCGAGCGGACGGGGGTCGTCCGGGTCGTCGACGAGGCGGGGGAGCGCCAGGTACGCGTCGGAGCTGGGGATGATGACGCGCACCTTGATGGAGCGGGGGGTGAGGAGGCCGTCCGCGATGGCGCGGTGGGGCCTGGCGAGGGCGTTGTTGAAGGTCTCGGTGGTCAGGGAGAACGCGTCGATCGTGACGTGTTCGGCGCGGAACGCTTCGTAGAGGCGCTCCGCCAGTTCGGTGCCCGCCGGTTTCGGCGCTCCGTGGGAGTGGGCGGGTTCGGCGACGGTCGGGGGCGCGCCGCGGCCGGTGTCGGTGAGAAGTCCGTCGCGCTTGAGTTCGTCGAGGGCCTGGCGGATCACGGTGCGGTTGACGCCGAACTCGCTGACGAGGTCCTTCTGTGTGGGGATGCGGGCTCCGATCGGGAGCTCTCCCGAGTCGATCCGTTCCCGGAGTCTGCGGGCGACCTCTTCGTGCTGCGGGCGTCCGTGTTCAGCGGGGGTCGTCTTGTCCACAACAAGAAGGTACAACTTCGGGCCAAGCCGCGGGAGTTGTTGGACAACTGTTTTCAATCTCCCGCCAAGTGGGCAGACTTCGATTGAAGTTGGCGAACAACTTGATCCATATGGCGAACAAGTCCAGCAGGTATCACCAAGTAAGCGCAGTACCCGCCAACATCACCCGCAATTCGGCAACACCGTTCCGGTTCCTCCGCCTGTCCGACGCCGTACGGGCGCCTCGCTCCGTCTTCTCCGTGCTTCACGAAGGAGGTCTTGCCATGCCTCTGTACGCGCTCATGCTCGCGGGAGCAGTTCTCGGTTTCGAGCGGCTGGTGGAATGGCAGTTCGGTGCCCTCGGGGTCATCGGCTTCGTACTGCTCAGCGTCGGTGTGAAGGCCAAGAACATCACTTGCAGCTGCGTCGGCGCGGTGGTTCTCACCATGCTGATCGTCTGACTGCGCGGCGCGCGGTTCCCATCCCACGCCATATGCCGCGCGCCGCGTACCCCCACTTCCGCCTCCTCGTGCTGCCGCAACTTCCCGGCCCCTGCGCCGCGTCGGACTCGTCGGACAGACGCAGCCGCACGCGGCCGCACGACGAGGCGGAGGCAGAGTGAAGATCCCCACGGAGCTGGTCGGTGCCCGGGTTTCGCGCACGGCCTTCGACCAGCAGGTCCGGGTCGGTTTCACGGCCTACCGCTACGGCGCCAGGACGCGTCTCGACGCGGAACTCGTCATCGAGACCCGCTTCACGCTCCGCGACGCCTCCGGAGTCCGGCATGGGCTCGATCCCGGTGGAGGGCGTGAACTCGCCCCGGTCCTGGGCCTCTTCGACGCGACGGTCACCGGCGTCGACGTGGAGGGCCCCGGCGAGCTGAGGCTCGGCTTCGACGACGGGTCGCGTCTGACCGTCGGCCCCGACCCCTGTTACGAGTCATGGCACCTGACGGGAGAAGGAGTCACGCCCGTGCTGGTCGGCCCCGGCGGCGAAACCTCCTGGCACCGCTGACGCCGGAAGACGGCAACGGGTCTGTCCGCTCCCCGCGCCGGCGGTTCAGAAGACGTCGGGGCACCAGGCCCTGCGCGATGTGCGGAAGAGCGCGTCCGCCGAAGCGGCGGCCCCCTCGCGCCGCTCCTCCGCGCGGCCCAGCGCGGCCAGCCGCACGGCCGACTCGTCGCCGAGCAGCAGAGTCCCCAACTCCCCGATCTCCAGGCTCAGATCGAAATCGGCGTCGCAGGGTTCGCACACCGCCCCCTCGGGTCCGGCCTCCAGGCGGTACCGCCCGCCGGCGAGGCCCGCCGCGTCGTGCAGATCGAGGACGAGCGTGCCCGGCATGCCGTAGCTGCGGGACTCCAGCAGGCGCGGGACGTCGAGCGGGCGGAGCCACAGGAAGTCCGCGACGGTCTGCATCCGGGCCGCACGCGGGTCGGGCAGCAGCAGCGGCAGCACGTCGTCGGGTGCGCGGAAGCCGGAGCGGACGCGTGCGACCCAGTCGATGGAGAGGACGAACTGCCACAGGGCGCGCTCGGCGGCGGGGGTGAGCGCGGTGAGCGAGGAGACCTCGACGGTGTTCTCCGGCAGCTTCGTCGCCCAGTGCTCCTTCACGCTGTAGACGACGAGACCCTGGACCTCCCCGTCGGCGTCCCTGTGGACGGCGAAGAAGGGCATCGTGAACTGGTCGCCCGGATACCGGTGCCGGCCTGCGAGCTGCCGCCACCAGCGGCCGGTGCGGTCGATGACGCCCTGCCTGTGCGGCTGCCCGCGGTAGCGCTCGTACAGCTCGGGCCCCACGGCGAGCACCTCGTCCGCGTCGGCGAAGCGGACGCTTCCGCCGTCGGCGGGGCCTGAGTGGCGCGGGTCGAGGCCCGCACGGGCGGTCTCGACCTCCCACTCGGCGACCCAGGCGGCCGGGCCGAAGCCGTACCGCCCGTAGATCGGGTACTCGGCGGAGATCAGCGAGGCCATGGCGTCCCCCCGCTCCTTCGCCGCGGTCAGCGCCCGCGCCATCATCTGCGAGAGCAGGCCGCGCCGCCGGTGCGTCGGGGAGACGGTGACGTTCGTGACGGCGCACGAGGGCAGGCTCGCGCCGCCCGGAAGTGTCAGTTGCTGCGGCGTGGTGCGGAAGGTCCCCACGCAGCGGTCCCCGTCGAACGCGCCCTGCGTACGGGCCAGTTCGATGCCCGGCGCGCGGGCCGCCGCCTCCTCGTCGGAGACCTCGGGGGAACGCAGGAAGCCGACGGCGACGGCACGGAACCAGGCGGGCAGCTCGTCCGGCGACGTGAGAGTACGGATCTCCAGGGACATGCGGGCCACGTTAAGCGGGAACGCCCCCGCGTCGCACCGGGATATCCCGCCGCCCGGGACGGGGTGCATGCGCCCGCGCGGCAGGGCGGGCCGGGGCGTGCGCGCATCAGGTGTGCGCCCGTCCCGGAAGTGTGCGCGTACCCCGTGGCGCCGGGGCTCAGAAGGCCGCGCGGACCTCGCCGACCCGCCGTCCCCCGCCCATCAGCGGTGAGTCGGCGATGCGGCCGAGGACGGGGGAGTCGACCCCGAGGGCCGCGAGCGCGCGGGCCAGCACCGGGCCGACGGCACGGTTGCCGCCGTCGTAGAGCTTGAAGGCGAGGGCGCGCCCGTCCGGCAGGCCCACCGCCTGCACCGACTCGGCGCCCACCTTCGCGACGACGCCCGGCACTTCGCGCATCAGCCAGGTGTCGATGCGCCGCGTCCCCGCGACGTACTCCGGGTGGGCCCGCATGGCGGCGGCGACGCGGCCCTCCGGGCTGTCCTCCGGCGCGAGCGCGACGGCGCGGAACGCGCGGGCGAGCCCGGTCAGGGTGACGGCCATCAGGGGGGCGCCGCAGCCGTCCGTCCCGACGTGGGCGACCCGGTCGCCGGAGAGGGATTCGAGGGTGCGGGCGATGAGCCGCTGCAGCGGATGGGAGGCGTCGAGGTAGCTCTCCCGCGACCAGCCGTTCGCCGCGCAGACGGCGAGCATCGCGGCGTGCTTCCCGGAGCAGTTCATCGCGACGCGGCTGCACGCCGCCTCGCGGGAGCCGGCGGCGAGCATCGCGCGGTCGGCCTCCTCCTGGTCGATGGGGAGTTCGGCCGGGCACTGCAGGCTGTCCTCGCTCAGCCCCTGCTCGGCGAGCATCTTGCGGACGAGGTCGAGGTGGAAGGGCTCGCCGGAGTGGCTGGCCGCCGCGAGCGCGAGCCGCTCGCCGGAGAGGTCGAGCCCCGCACGCAGCATCGCCGACGCCTGGACGGGCTTGTTGGCCGAGCGCGGGAAGAAGGGCGAGGTCACGTCGCCCAGCGCGCGCTCCACACCGCCGTCCGCCGCCAGCACCACGAGGGAGCCCCGGTGGTGGCCCTCGGTGAACCCCGAGCGGACGACCTCGGCGAGCACCGGCGGTATCGCGCCGTCGTCGCCGAGGGAAGAGGACGCGGCGGGGGCGGACGGAGCGGCCGGCGCGTCCTCGCGCGCGCCGGACGCCGGGTCGCCGGGCGTCCGGGCGCCGGACGTCTGGAACGCACCCGAGCTGGGGGAGGACATGCGGCGGAGCCTTTCCGGTCGGCGACCCCGTCCCGTCGCCGGGCACCCCCGGCCCGGCCGTCGCCGCCCGGCCCTCAGGGGAGGAGGTCTTGCACTTGCGCTTCACCTTCACGGTACCTGCGGGCGATCTCGGTACTGCACGCGTCCGCCGTGCGCTGCATCACCTGGCGGCGCTGCGAGACGTGCTGCTCGTAGCGGACGAGCCGGCCCATGGCGTCCCGCAGCTCACCGTCCGTACGGGCGGTCAGGTCGCTCAACTCGACCTCGGCCAGCATCCCTTCGGCCAGCGAGCGGTACTCCTCGCTCTGCGGGGTGCCCAGCGTGACGTGCCGTGCCGAGGAGCGGTGCCGCGACGGCCCGTCGGCGAGGATCTCGGGGAGCAGCTCCAGCAGCGGCGACCCGGGAGCGGAGCGCCGGGCGAGTTCGGCGCGGAGGATGTCGATGCGGCCCTGCAGCAGGCGCCGGACGTAGCTGAGGTCGCCCTCCTCCTGCTGTGCGCGGCGCAGCAGCGCCCGCACCTCGGGCAGCCGCAGCCCGTGGAGCTCCGCCTCGGCACTGACGCCCGCAGAGTCGGGGCCCAGCGGGCTGAGCGGGGCGGTGGCCGAACCGGCACGGGCGGCGGCCGGTGGGCCGCCGGGTGGACGGGCGGCGCCGGTAGCGCTCATGGGCGGTGTCCCCTTCATCCTTTATGGCCGCAATGGCGGCGAGAGCTGCGGTACGTACCGCGTGTACGCATCGTGCCACTGTGGGCGGCTCTCGCGCAGCGATGTCGCACCCATCCGGAGCATGCGAACACATCGCCGAGCCGCACGGCATGATGGCTTGCTATGCGAGCTGTGGTGCAGAGAGTGAACGGTGCGAGCGTCGTGGTGGAAGCGGATCCGCCGGACGGCACGGCGCCGGCGACCGTCGGGGAGATCACCGGCGAGGGCCTGTGCGTCCTCGTCGGCGTCACCCACGAGGACACCGACGCGACGGCGGCCCGACTGGCCGCCAAACTCTGGTCGTTGCGGATCCTGGACGGTGAGAAGTCCTGCTCGGACGTGGGGGCGCCGCTCCTCGTCGTCAGCCAGTTCACCCTCTACGGCGACGCGCGCAAGGGCCGCCGCCCCACCTGGAACGCGGCCGCCCCGGGCGACGTCGCCGAGCCCCTGGTCGACGAAGTCGTCGCGCAGCTCCGCAAGTTGGGGGCGGAGGTAGCGACCGGCCGGTTCGGCGCGAAGATGCGGGTGTCGCTGACCAACGACGGCCCGTTCACCGTGCTGCTGGAGATCTGACACGGCGCGAGCCGGCGGGCACCGGCCGCCCGCCGCGAGTGCGGAGAGGCGCTGCGTCAGGGGGCGACGACGACTTCCTGCGCCGCCGCCGTGGCGTCCTCGCCGACGATCAGCCGGGCGTCCACCGGAACGTTGCGCTTGATCAACGCCATGGCGATGGGCCCGAGTTCGTGATGGCGGGCGGAGGTGGTGACGAAGCCGAGCTTGCGCCCGTCGGGCCCGTCGGACGCGAGCCGCACCGCGTCGCCGTGCACGGGGAGGCGCACCTCGCTGCCGTCCAGGTGGAGGAAGACCAGACGGCGCGGCGGCTTGCCGAGGTTGTGGACGCGGGCGACGGTCTCCTGCCCCCGGTAGCAGCCCTTGTCGAGGTGGACGGCCGAGCCGAGCCAGCCCAGTTCGTGCGGGATCGTGCGGTGGTCGGTCTCCATGCCCAGCCGCGGGCGGTGGCTCTCCACGCGGAGCGCCTCGTAGGCGAGAAGGCCGACGGCCGGACCGCTCGTCTCCGCGAAGGACTTCAGTGCGGTGCGCGGCAGGAAGAGGTCCCGGCCGTGCGGCGTCTCCCGCACGACAGTGCCTTCGGGCGGCTCCGTGATGGAGCCCGCCGGAAGGTGGACGACCGCGAACTCCTCGGTGCGGTCGGCGATTTCGACGCGGTAGAAGAACCGCATGCTCTCCAGGTAGGCGATGAGCGCCTCCGGGGAGCCGGGCTCGGTGTGCATCCAGACGGTCTCCCCGTCGTCGACGAGGTAGAGCGCGTGCTCGATGTGCCCGTTCGCCGAGAGGATCAGCGCCTCCGTGGCGTGCCCGGCGGGGAGTTCGCTGACGTGCTGGGTCAGCAGCAGGTGCAGCCACGAGAGCCGGTCGTCGCCGGAGACGGTGACGACCCCGCGGTGCGAGAGGTCGACGAACCCGGTGCCCTCGGCCAGCGACCGCTGCTCCCGGAAGAGGTCGCCGTAGTGCGCGGCGACACCTTCGTCCTGGCCCTCGGCGGCGACGGCGCCGGGCAGGGAAAGGAGCGGAGAGTTCATGCGGCACCACCGGGCTGCGGGAAGAGGCGACGGACCTGGCTTTCGAACGGCATACGACCAGCCTACGACGGGGCTCCGCGGCGCTTCGAGGGCCGCGGGACCTGCTCGTCCCGTTCCGGTTCCGCCGCGCCCCGCCGCTTCTCGGTGCACTTCGCGCAGCGGCCGAAGATGGCGAAGTGCTTCATGTCGGTGTCGAACCCGAACGTCTCGCGGATCCGGTCGACGAACGCGCCGGCCACCGCCAGTTCCGCCTCGATCACGTCCGAGCAGTCGCGGCACACGAGGTGCATGTGGTCGTGCCGGTCGGCGAGGTGGTACGTGGGGGCGCCGTGGCCCAGGTGCGCGTGCGAGACGAGACCGAGCTCCTCCAGCAGTTCCAGCGTCCGGTAGACGGTGGAGATGTTCACGCCGCCCGCCGTGCGCCGGACCTCGGCGAGGATGTCGTCCGGCGTGGAGTGCTCCAGCTTGTCGACGGCCTCCAGCACGAGCTGGCGCTGCGGCGTCAGCCGGTATCCGCGCGCTCTGAGGTCGCTCTGCCAGTCGGTTGTCACCACACGGTCAGTGTAGGACCGCGGCCTACTTGAAGAAGGCGATGCCGTCGTCGGGCAGATCGCCCAGGTCCTTCGCCCACTCGCTGGGGTCGACGACCTTCTTCAGGTGCGCCGACATGTACGGCTGGAGGGGCACGCCCGGAGCGGCCCGCTCGCCCACCCACATCAGGTCGCCGTTGACGTAGCCGTAGAGGCGCTTGCCGCCGCTGTACTCGCCGGCCGAGGGCGTGCGGGCGATGGCGTCCGTCGCGAGGTCGATCTGCGGCTTCTGGTCGGCCATCTCGCCGTACCAGACCTCGGCGATCCCCTGGTCGCGCACCATGACGACCTCGACCTTGCGCTCGGCGTCGATGCGCCAGAAGCCGCTCTCGGTCTCCAGCGGACGCACCTTCCCGCCGTCGTCGTCGAGCTGCCAGCTCTGCGAGACGTACTGGAGGAAGTCACGCCCGTCGTGGCTGAAGGCGACCTCCTGCCCGAAGTTGCACTTGTCCGTGCCGGGGCCGTCCCCGCCGTCGAGGGCGGCGACGCCCGCGCCCTGCCAGTTGCCGAGCAGGAAGGCCAGGGGGACGAGGTCCGGGTGCAGGTCGGACGGGATCTCGATCATGAGGACTCAGACGATCTGTAGGAAGCCGGGGGAGGGGTTCACGAGCGGAGCCGGGGAGAGCCGGCCGCCGGTGCGGTCAGCGCTGGCCCTGGTAGAGCTTCTTGAGCGTCAGACCGGCGAAGGCCGCGGTGCCGACGCAGACGAGGACCATCAGCGCGGTGAAGAATGCCTCAAGCACGGGGTGTGCTCCTTGGATGTGGCGAAGTGTGCTGTTCGACGTGCACCCCCGAGTCTAATCGGCTCCGCGGGGGCCTCCCGCCGCCGGGTGCGGGGCGTACGGGGCGTACGGCAGCGGGGCGTACGGGGCCTACGGGTGCGGGGGCGCCCGCGGCGGCCCGCGGCGGCCCGCGGTGGGCCGCCGGTCAGTAGACGAGCGCCTGGACGCCTTCGCCGGTGATCTCGCTGACGAACACCTGGGCGCCGGCGATGCGCACACCGTCGGCGACGTCCTTCTGCTCGATGCCGCGGCGGGCCGCGCACTGGGTGCACAGAGTGATGCGGCCCCCGGCCCGCACGCCCTCCATCAGTTCGGGAAGGGGCGCGGCGTGCGGCAGTTCGAACTCGGCGGCGCGGCCGGGCAGCGCGAACCACGCGGATTCACCGGTGAGCCACAGCGAGACCTCCACGCCGCTGGCCGCCGCCACCGCGGCGACCGTGAAGGCCTGCGAGCACCGCTCCGGAGCGTCCGCTCCCGCCGTCACCTTGATCACGAGCTTCCTGGTAGCTGCCATGCGGGCAAGCGTATGCCGGTCGGCGGCGGCCGGAGACGTCCGGGCGGGCGGGCCGTGCCGGGTGCCGGACGCGGCGGAGCCGCGCCCCGGGACGTCCCGGGGCGCGGCTCCATGGGCGCTGCGGCGGTCAGACCGCGATGGCGACCTCCGAGAGGGCGCCGTCCTGGGCCACGACCTTGCGGTCCGCGGTGGCGCCGGGAACCAGGGCGCGCACGGTCCAGGTGCCCTCGGCCGCGTAGAAGCGGAACTGGCCGGTGGCGGAGGTGGGGACCTCCGCGGTGAACTCGCCGGTGGAGTCCAGCAGCCGCACGTAGCCGGTGACGGGCTCGCCGTCGCGGGTCACGCTGCCCTGGATCGTCGTCTCACCGGGCTTGACGGTGGAGGCGTCGGGGCCGCCCGCCTTAGCTCCGCACATGGAACTTCCCTTCGGTTTCTTCAGTCAGTGGATCGGTCGGTCCGGCTGGAGACCGGGAGGGTCAGTCCTCGGTGCCGACGGCGACGGGGACGCCGACCAGCGAGCCGTACTCCGTCCAGGAGCCGTCGTAGTTCTTGACGTTCTCCTGGCCCAGCAGCTCGTGCAGCACGAACCAGCTGTGTGCGCTGCGCTCGCCGATGCGGCAGTAGGCGATCGTGTCCTTGCCCAGGTCGACGCCCTCGCCCTCGTACAGCTCCTTCAGCTCCTCGTCGGACTTGAAGGTGCCGTCGTCGTTGGCCGACTTCGACCAGGGGATGTTGCGGGCGCTCGGCACGTGGCCGGGACGCTGGGACTGCTCCTGCGGCAGGTGGGCCGGGGCGAGCAGCTTGCCGCTGAACTCGTCGGGGGAGCGGACGTCCACGAGGTTCTTGGTGTTGATCGCCTCGACGACCTCGTCGCGGAACGCGCGGATGGAGGTGTCCTGCGGCTTCGCCTTGTACTGGGTCTTCTCGCGGGACGGCACCTCGGCGACGAGGTCGCGGGAGTCCAGCTCCCACTTCTTGCGCCCGCCGTCGAGCAGCTTCACGTCCTGGTGGCCGTAGAGCTTGAAGTACCAGTAGGCGTAGGCCGCGAACCAGTTGTTGTTGCCGCCGTAGAGCACGACCGTGTCGTCGTTCGAGATGCCCTTCTCGGAGAGCAGCTTCTCGAAGCCCTCCTGGTCGACGAAGTCACGTCGCACCGGGTCCTGGAGGTCCTGCTTCCAGTCGATGCGGACGGCGTTCTTGATGTGGTTCTTGTCATAGGCCGAGGTGTCCTCGTCGACCTCGACGATGACCGTCTTGGGGTCGTCGATGCGGTCCTGGACCCAGTCGGCGTCTACGAGGACGTCACTGCGGCTCATGGTTCTCCTCCGAGGCAGGTTGCTGATGAGGGCGGCACCTCCCGCACGTGGCCGCGGGGAGGTTCGTACGGATGCGGTGCTTTGTGTGCTTCTCGCGCACGTACGCAGGGGATCGTCAGGCGCGCACGGGCAGGGCGCCGTGCGGCGGGGAGCCGGAGTCCGGCGGGCGGACGCGGATGCGGACGAGCAGCCGCCGGCTGTGGGGGCTCCGGCTGAGCGTGCTGGTGGCAGCCGTCAGGAGGGGATGCGACAGAGCATTGCGGCGACACGGCACAAGTCGACTGCACGTCGCTTCGTGAGGTCCGCCTGTCGCTTCATGTAGCCGATCGTAAGGACGTCGGAGGTCCCGTGTCACCGTGAATCCATATGGTGAGACATCCTCGATCACGATGTGGGACGCGCTGCGCGAGCGGCGGGCCCTCCGGGGGCGCCGGGGTGCGGCGCGCGGCCGGAAGAGGCCCGCTCGCGGACGCTTCCGTCTCGTCTGCCGGACGGAGCGGCGTCCCGGTGCGGCTCCTACTCGGAGAGCTCCAGGTCGCTGCCCCGCACCGACAGCTCGATGCCCTTCTTCGTCGCCTCGACCCGCTCCAGCTCCAGGCCCGGGGGGAGTCCCGCTATCTTCCGCGCGAAGTCGATGCGCTGCCGGATCGCGCCCTCCAGGCCGGGGATGCCGTCTCCCGGCACCTCGTCGGCGTGCAGCTCCACGATGTCGCCCTTCGACACGGAGACGGTGCTGGTGACGCTGCGCTCGAAGGTCTGGCCGAGCAGGGTGATCCCGGCGGAGACCTTGACCCGTCCCTTGCCGTTCTCGTCCTTGCCGCCGTAGCTGACCCGGACGCCCTCGTGGGCTGCCTTGGTCAGCTCCTTGTAGGAGACGAAGGCGCTGCCGCTGGCCGTCTCGGCCACGGCGGAGGAGTAGTCGCTGCCGATGCGCACGTTCTTCAGCCGGGCGTCGACGCGGCTGACGGTCAGGGCGTCGCCCGGCCCGGCCTTCATGCCGTTCAGCTCCGCGTCGATCTGCTCGAGTTCCCGGCCGGCGATCTGGGTGAGGAAAGGGAAGCCCTTGATGTCGACCGAGGCGTCGGTCGAGGAGGAGACGCCGTCCGCTCCCTTGATCCTCTCGGCCGCCTCGTCCTCCGCGAGCTTCACGGCGAGCCGGTCGGCGCCGACGAACAGCACCGCGAGGACGAGGAGGACGAGGAGTCCCCTGCGTAGTACGCGCATCTGCGATCTCCCCCATGTGGCGGCGGCTCTCGGCTCGGCCGGGTCTCCGGTCTGCGCAGACCCGCGGGCCGCGGGCAGCCCGTGGACCCGGGGTCACGGGTCTGCCGCGAGCCTAACCCGAGGGATTTGTCAGACGAAGGCCCGACCGAGCAGATAGACGGCAGGTGCCGCGAGGGTCAGCGGCAGGGCGACGCCCGCCGTCATGTGCACGAACCGCGAGGGGTAGTCGTAGCTCGCCACCCGCAGGCCCGTCAGGGCGCAGCCGCCCGCGACCAGGCCGAGCAGTCCGCCCGCGGCGGCGGGGCCCGCGAGCCCGCCGCCCCCGCTCAGCCCCGTCAGCTGCCCGGCCGCGATCCCCGCGCCCGCCGCGGCGAGCAGCGCCACCGCGGGCGAGACCCACGGCGGCAGCGGCAGCGTACGGGCGAGGGCGGCGACGGCCACGGCGGCGCAGCCGGCCGTCACGGCGTCGGACCCGGCCATGTCGAGCGTGGCGAGGAACCCGGCGGCGACGACGGTCAGCGCCGTCGCCGTGAAGGCCGCGGACAGGGCGTAGAGCCGCTCGTCCGGCCCGGACCGGTTGCGCAGGTGGAGCGTGAGGGTCAGCAGGCACCAGACGCCGAGCGTGCCCAGTACGACGGCGGCGGCCTGCCCGCTCCACGTCAGGAGCAGTCCGGCGTCGGCGGCCAGGCCCCCGAGGAACGCGAGGACGATGCCCTGCCGTGCGGGCCACATCCCGTTGAGCCGGAACCAGCCCGCGGCGGTCACCGCCTGGAGCATCAGGACGGCGGCGGCGAGCGGGAGCGGCCCCAGCGGGGCGGCCCCGCCGACCAGCACGGCCAGGGCGGCGGTCAGCAGCGCGGGCCGAAAGCCGGGCGCGATGAGGGGCGAGCCGCCGGAGCGCGGAACGCCCGGCCGCCCGGGGGCCGCCGCTCCCGGCGGGGCGACAGGCATCTGGCCCGTCGCGGCCGTACCCGGGGGCGCGCCGGCGGGCACCGGTCCCGACGCGGTCTCGGGCGCTGCCGCCGGCATCGGGCCGGGGCCGGGGTGGGGGCGTCCGTAGCCCGCGTACTGCGTGCCGTACGTCTCCTCGGGGCCCCGGTGCCTCGGCCGTGCGCCGTCGCCGTACGCCCCGTGCTGCGGCTGGTCGCTCATGCGCAGCCTCCCGCGAACGGGGGGAGCACCTCGACGGTGCCGCCGTCGCGCAGCGCCACCGCCTGGTGAGCGCGCTTGCCCACGGGCTCACCGTCCACGAGGAAGGAGCAGCGCAGCAGTACGCGTGCGAAGTCGGGGCGTCCGCCGTGCCGTTCGCGGGCGCCGTCGAGGGCGGCCGCGAGGGTGTCGGCCTCGTACCGCTCCTCGGCCACCCCGGCGGCGGCCTTCGCCGCAGCCCAATAACGGATCGTGCCACTCGCCATCGTGGTCCTGTCCCTCTCAGCCGTCCCGGTTGCGGGACCCATCATGCCGGGCCGCGGGCGGCGCGCTCCCATCGAGCGCCGGCCCATTCCCCGATGCGGTGCAGGAGCGCCGGTCCGGCGGCGTTCTCGGCGTGACCGAACCCCGGCACGATCCACAGGTCCGTGCTCCCCGGGTCGCCGGCCCCGGCCAGGGACCGGGGGTGGTCGAGGGGGAAGTACGGGTCCTGGTCGCCGTGGACGACGAGCAGCGGGGTGGGCGCCAGCGCCGGTGCGGCGGCCACGGGGGAGAGGGGGACGGGGTCCCAGTCGTGCGGCTGGATCCGGGTGCGCAGCCCGTACCGCGAGACGAGTCGGCCCACCGGGTGCTGGATCGCCCAGTGCACCCGCCGCATGGGCGCGGTTCCGCGGTAGTACCAGCGGGCGGGGGCGCTGACGGCCACGACGGCGTCGGAGTGCGTGCCCGGGCCGGCGGGGGCGGGCGTCCGGCCGTCCGTGCCGGGGGAGGCGCCGGAGAGGGGCCTCGGATCGCGCGCGGCCGGCGCGGCCGTGCCGTCCGATGCGCCTGTGCGCCCTTCGTGCGCCCGCGGGTGCGCGGCGGCTCCGCCGGGGCGCTCGCAGACGGCCGCTTCCGCCCCGCCCGGACGGTGCAGCGCCCCGTGCCGTACGACGACCGAGCCGCCCATGGAGAAGCCGACCGTCGCCACGCGCGCGTGGCCCAGGGACCGCGCCCAGGAGACCGCCGCCGCCAGGTCGAGGACCTCGCGGTCGCCGACCGTCGAGTGGCCCCCGGAGCGGCCGTGCCCCCGGAAGGAGAAGGTGACCACCGCTCCGTACTGCGTGAACACCCGCGCCGCCCTGCGGAGCGCGGGCCGGCCGGCCGCGCCGCTGAAGCCGTGTGCGAGGACGATCGCGCAGGGGCCTTGCGGCAGTCCGCGGACGGCGGTCCCGTCGTCTCCGGTCACCGCGGGGCCCGTGTACGGGTCGTAGACGGCTTCGATGCGCACTCCGTCCGCGGTCCGCAGCGTCTCCCGGAGGGCCCGGTCCAAGGGTCTCCGGCCGCCGTCGTGGCCGCGCGCGGTGCCCGCGGCGGGGGCGCCGGAGCCGTCCGAGGGGGAAGAGCGAGCGAACTCACACTCCGCTTCGTCACTCATGTCGGCTATTCTGCTTGGAGTGAAGGACCCGGGCAGCGCCGCCCCTCGGGTCCTTTTGTGCTTTCAGGAGCGCATACGTACGAAGCAGTCCCCGTGCCGTACCGAAGTCCCCCGGGACCGAGGAAGGACCTCACGTGAGTTCGCTACTCCTGCTGACGAACGCCCTCCAGCCCAGCACCGAAGTCCTGCCCGCACTGGGCCTGCTGCTGCACAACGTGCGTGTGGCGCCCGCCGAGGCCACCGCCCTCGTGGACACCCCCGGTGCGGACGTGATCCTCGTCGACGGACGGCGGGACCTGCCGCAGGTGCGCTCCCTGTGCCGGCTGCTGCACTCCACCGGGCCCGGCTGCCCGCTGGTCCTCATCGTCACCGAGGGCGGGCTCGCCGCCGTCACCGCGGACTGGGGCGTCGACGACGTGCTGCTGGACACGGCGGGGCCCGCGGAGGTCGAGGCGCGGCTGCGGCTGGCGACGGGCAGGCAGCAAGCGGGGCCGGACGACGCCCCCACCGAGATCCGCAACGGCGACCTGTCGGTCGACGAGGCCACGTACAGCGCGAAGCTGAAGGGGCGGGTCCTGGACCTGACCTTCAAGGAGTTCGAGCTGCTGAAGTACCTGGCCCAGCACCCCGGCCGCGTCTTCACCCGCGCCCAGCTCCTCCAGGAGGTGTGGGGCTACGACTACTTCGGCGGCACCCGCACGGTGGACGTGCACGTGCGGCGGCTGCGGGCCAAGCTCGGCCCGGAGCACGAGTCGCTGATCGGGACGGTGCGCAACGTCGGTTACCGCTTCGTCTCGCAGGACAAGGGCGAGAAGTCCGCGGAGGAGCGCGAGGCGGCCGCCGCGGCCCGCGCCGTCACCGACGCGGCGACCCGGGTCGCCCGCGAGGCGGTCGACGGCCCCGACCCGCGGGAGGCCGGTTACGGGCCCGTCGAGGGGGACGTGCGGAGCGGTCGCACGGCCCGTCCGTGAGGGGCCGCACGCCCAACCCGTGAGGCCCCTCAAACGGCCGATGCTTCCCGCGTAGACTGCCCGGGTGGCCAGGGTGACGCGGGACGATGTGGCAAGGCTGGCGGGTACGTCGACCGCGGTCGTCAGCTATGTGATCAACAACGGGCCGCGGCCCGTCGCACCTGCTACGCGTGAGCGCGTACTGGCGGCGATCAAGGAGCTGGGGTACCGGCCCGACCGGGTCGCGCAGGCCATGGCCTCACGCCGGACGGACCTGATAGGGCTCATCGTCCCGGACGCCCGGCAGCCCTTCTTCGCGGAGCTGGCCCACGCCGTCGAGCAGGCCGCGGCGGAGCGCGGAAAGATGGTGCTCGTCGGCAACTCCGACTACCTGGACGAACGCGAGGTCCACTACCTGCGGGCGTTCCTCGGCATGCGGGTCTCCGGTCTGATCCTCATCAGCCAGGGCCCCAGCGAGCACGCCGCCGTGGAGATAGACGCCTGGGACGCACGCGTCGTGCTGCTGCACCGCCGTCCGGAGGCCATCGACGACGTCGCGGTCGTCCTCGACGACGTGGGCGGCGCCCAGCTGGCCACACGTCACCTGCTGGAGCACGGGCACGAGTACGTGGCGTGCCTCGGCGGCATCGACTCCACGCCGGAGTCCGGCGACCCCGTCACCGACCACGTCGAGGGCTGGACCCGTGCGATGAAGGAGGCAGGGCGCTCCGTCGAGGGACGCCTCTTCCAGGCCCCCTACAACCGGTACGACACCTACAAGCTGGCCCTGGAGCTGCTGCAGTCCCCGGACAGGCCGACCGCTGTCTTCTGCTCCACGGACGACCAGGCGTTCGGTGTCATGAGGGCGGCCCGCGAGCTCGGCATGGACGTGCCCCAGGACCTGGCGGTCGCCGGATTCGACGACGTGAAGGAAGCGGGCCTGACGGACCCGCCGCTCACCACGGTGGGCTCCGACCGCGAAGGCATGGCGAAGGCCGCCGTCGACCTGGTGCTGGACGATTCGCTGCGGGTGACCGGCTCCAGGGGGCAGCGCGTGCGGCAGTTCCCGGCAGGGCTCGTCGTCCGCCGCTCGTGCGGCTGCGGATCGCCTCCCCGGCGCTGACGGGGGCCGCCTCCCCGGCGACGGGGCGGCACTGTCCGCCGCGGTTCTCTGAGCCTTCTCAGACGCGTCTCAGCTTCCTCTCATGGAACCGGGGGACGGTGTGCCCATGACCGGACATCAGGACTCCCCCGGCCACCCGGGACACGACCCGGCGCCTGTTCCCTTCCGCCCGGGCGGTCCGCGCGGGCCCGGCGCGCTGCGGATGCCGGTGGCGGCGGCGGCCGCGCTGGCCGTGGGGGCCGCGGCCCTCGGCGGTGGTGCGGCGGTCGGCGTGCGGCATCTGCTCGGCGAGGACGCGGGCGGCAGGGCCCCCGGCGCGTTCGCGGGCGGAAGCCGTGCCGCCGCGAAGGACGCGGGCACCGTCTCCTCGGCGGCGGAGAGGGTCGCTCCGAGCGTCGTGGAGATCGAGGCGTCCTCGGGCCGCGGGCGGAGCACCGGCTCCGGAGTGGTCGTCTCCGGATCCGGCGAGATCCTGACCAACAACCACGTCGTCGCCGGCGCGGACAGCGTCCGGGTCACCTTCCACGACGGCGGCACCGCGACCGCCGGCGTCGTCGGCCGGGCCGCCGACCGCGACATGGCGCTGATCGACGCCCGCGGCGTGAGCGGGCTCGACCCGGCGGAGCTGGGCGACTCCGACCGGGTCGGCGTGGGCGACCAGGTCGTCGCGCTCGGTTCGCCGGCCGGGCTGTCGTCCACCGTCACGAGCGGCGTCGTCTCCGCGAAGGACCGCGAGGTGACGGTGGGGCACGCGGGCGGCGGAAACGGCGGCGGCGATTCGGGCGGGGACGGCGCCACCTACAAGGCCATCCAGACGGACGCCTCGCTGAACCCCGGCAACTCCGGGGGACCGCTCGCCACCCTCGACGGCCGGGTCGTCGGGTTCAACTCCGCGACGTACGCCTCCGGTCCGGGCGCTTCAGGCGGTTCGCGCGATTCGGGCCCGGCCGCCGGCGCGGCGGAGAAGGGCCGCGGCAGCGTGGGGCTGGGCTTCGCCGTGCCCGTCGACGCCGTGGCCGAGGTGCTCGACGAGCTGCGCTCGGGCGCGGGGGTGGACTGAACGTGCACGACGGAACCCGCACCCCGTACGGCTTCGCCCTGCACGCCCCGGCCGCCCCGGCTGCCTCGGCCGGACCTGCCGGACCTGCCGCCGGTCCGGCCGCCGGTCCGGGCGCGGAACCCGGGCCGCCTCCCGCGGCCGCCGCGTCGGCGGAGGCACCCTCCGGTGGGAAGCTTGACCCCATGACGGCTTGGAAGGTGCTGATCGTCGACGACGAGCCCGCCGTGCGCGACGCGCTGCGCCGCAGCCTCGCCTTCGAGGGGTACGAGACGGCGCTGGCCGCCGACGGCGTGGATGCCCTGGAGAAGACCGCGGCGTACGAACCGGACCTGATCCTCCTCGACGTGCTGATGCCGCGCATGGACGGGCTGACCGTCGCCCGGCGGCTGCGCGCCTCCGGCCGCCGCGTCCCGGTGCTGATGCTGACCGCCCGCGACACCGTCGGGGACCGGGTGACGGGCCTCGACGCCGGAGCCGACGACTACCTGGTCAAGCCGTTCGAGCTGGACGAGCTGCTCGCCCGGATACGGGCGCTGCTGAGGCGGAACTCCTACGCCCAGGAGCACGGGAGCGGAACCGGCGGCGAGGGCGCCGCGGGCTCGGGCTCCCTCGACTTCGCCGACCTGAGCATGGACCTGGGAACGCGGGACGTGACACGCGGCGGACGGCAGGTGGAGCTGACCCGCACCGAGTACACGCTGCTGGAGATGTTCCTCTCGCACCCCCGCCAGGTGCTCACCCGCGAGCAGATCCTCAAGGCGGTCTGGGGCTTCGACTTCGAGCCGTCCTCGAACTCCCTGGACGTGTACGTGATGTATCTGCGCCGCAAGACGGAGGCCGGGGGCGAGCCGCGGCTGGTGCACACCGTGCGCGGCGTCGGCTACGTCCTCAAGGACGACGGGGCGTGAGGCTGCCCGGCGCCGCCGCCCTGCGGCCCAGGTTCTCCCGGCCGCAACTGCGTTCACGGCTGGCGCTGCTGGCCGCCTTCACGGTGGCCCTGGCGGTGGCGGCATGCGCGACGGCCTGCTGGTTCCTCGTACGGGGCCAGCTGATCGGCTCGCTGGACGAGTCGCTGCGCAACAACAGCAGGGTCGACCCGAGCTTCATCGTCGGGCAGGTCAGGACCGGGCAGTGCTCGCCCGCCGACGAGCGGGCGCCGAACCCCTTCGGGGCGACCGTCCAGGTCGTGGACCAGGACGGCAAGAGCTGCGTCATCGTCGGCAGCAAGGTGGAGGTCTCGCCCGCCGACGTCGACGTCGCCGAGCACGAGCGCGCGGAGGCGGTGCACACGTCGCGCAGCCTGGACGGTTCCGGCACGGACTACCGCGTGCTGACGAGCCAGGTGGAGGGCACCGACGTGGCCGTCTCGGTCGCCCGGCCGCTCACGGAGACGGACAGGTCGCTGCGGAACCTCGCGCTGATCCTCGCGGCGGTGGGAGGGGCGGGCGTACTGGCCGCCGCCGGCGCCGGCGTCGCACTCGCGCGTGCGGGGCTCCGGCCGGTGGACCGCCTCACCGGAGCCGTCGAGCACATCGCGCGCACGGAAGACCTCGGGGTGCGCATCCAGGCCGAGGGCGACGACGAGATCGCCAGGCTGTCGCGGTCCTTCAACTCCATGACGGAAGCGCTCGCGTCGTCCCGGGAGTTGCAGCAGCAGCTGATCGCCGACGCCGGCCACGAGCTGCGCACGCCGCTCACGTCGCTGCGCACCAACATCGAACTGCTCGTACGCAGCGACGAGACGGGGCGCTCGCTCCCCGCGGAGGACCGCCGGGCGCTCCTGGAGTCGGTGCGGGCGCAGCTGAGCGAACTGGCCTCCCTCGTGGGCGACTTGCAGGAGCTGTCCCGGGAGGCGGCCCCCGGCGGCAGCCGCACGGAGCCGGTCGCGCTGCACGAGATCACCTACCGTGCGGTGGAGCGGGTGCGGCTGCGGCTGCGCAGCAAGGGCATCACGATCACGACGGGGCGCGTGGAGCCGTGGTACGTGCAGGGGGAACCGGCCGCGCTGGAGCGGGCGGTGGTCAACCTCCTGGACAACGCGGGCAAGTTCAGCCCCGAGGAGGGCACCGTCGACGTGTACCTGGACGGCGGCACGCTCCGCGTGCGCGACCGGGGTCCGGGCATCAGCGAGGAGGAACTCCCGTACGTCTTCGACCGGTTCTGGCGTTCGCCGTCGGCCCGGGCGCTGCCCGGTTCGGGGCTCGGCCTGTCCATCGTCGCCCGTACCGTCGAGCAGTCCGGCGGTGAGGTCGTCCTCCGGGCCGCCGAGGGCGCGGACGGCGGGACGGAGGCGGCGATGAGCCTCCCGGGGACGCCGGAGCCGCCCCCGCGGGAGCCCGAGGAGTCGCCCTCGCAGGGCGAGGGCCCGCCGCGGCACCCGTAGCGGCATGCGGACCCGTAGTTTGACTTCAACTCAACTTCAAGTTCGATCCTTGGCGCAGTGCGTGGGCGGGGCACGCAGGACGTGCCCCGCCGCGCTTCCAGTGCGACCGAGGAGAGTCCCATGGAGAACACCACACCGCTGCGCCTCGCGGTCATCGTCGGCAGCGTCCGCGCGAACCGGTTCGGGCCGACCGTCGCCGGCTGGTTCGCCGGCGAGGCGGAGAAGCACGGCGGCTACGACGTCGACCTCATCGACCTGGCCGAGACGGGACACGGACTCCCTCTCGCCATGCCCGGGTTCGGAGCCGAGCTGCCGCCCGAGGTGGAGCGCGTGCGGGGCGGCCTCGCGGCCAGGCTCGCCGCCGCCGACGCGTTCGTGATCGTCACCCCCGAGTACAACCACAGCTTCCCCGCCGCGCTGAAGAACGTCATCGACTGGTTCCACCGCGAATGGCACGCGAAGCCGGTCGGTTTCGTCTCCTACGGCGGCATGGCGGGCGGCCAGCGCGCCGTCGAACAGCTCCGCCAGGTCTTCCCCGAGCTGCACGCTGTCACCGTCCGCGAGACCCTCAGCTTCCACACGGCCTGGGAGCGCTTCGCCGAGGACGGGCGGCCGCACGACGTGGAGGGGAGCGGCGCGGCGGCGAAGGGCATGCTGCGCCAGCTCGAATGGTGGGGCCGCGCGCTGCGAGAGGCACGTACGCGCACTCCGTACGACGCGGTCGCGTAACCCCGCGGCGCCCCCCGCCCCCGCCCCCGCCGGCCCGTCCGCACCGCGCCGCCCCCGCCCGCTCCGGCCCGCCGCCCTCCGGGGCCCGGCCGCCGCACCACGGTGGCCGGGGGGTGGAGCGCCGCGCCGGTCTCGTAAGGTCGTGTGCCATGAGCGACGTGGTGGTTGTGGACGAGGCGTCAGCCGAAGTCGTACGGGAGGCGCAGTCGCTGCTCGACGAGGCGGCACGGAACGACGGGCAGGCGCCCCTGTCCGAGCAGGGGTGGCTGCATCTGCGGGGCGGGCCGCGGCCGGGTGTGCGGCATCTGCTGCTGCGCGAGGACGGCCTGCTCGTGGGGTACGCGCAGCTGGAGGACACCGACCCCGTCGAGCCGCCCACGGGCGAGCTGGCCGTCCATCCCGCCTACCGCGGACGCGGTCACGGGAGGCGGCTCGGTCAGGCACTGCTGCGGGAGTCGGGCAAGCGGCTGCGCGTGTGGGCGCACGGCGGGCACCCCGCGGCACGGCATCTGGCGCAGGCCCTGGGGCTCACCCTCTTCCGTGAACTTCGCCAGATGCGGCGCCCGTTGACCGGTGCCTCGACTCCCGCCCTGGCCGAGCCCGTCCTGCCCGAAGGCGTGACGGTGCGGACGTTCCGGCCCGGCGAGGACGACGAGGCGTGGCTGGCCCTGAACGCCGCCGCCTTCGCGCACCACCCCGAGCAGGGCAGTCTCACCCAGCGCGACCTCGACGACCGCAAGGCCGAGCCCTGGTTCGACCCGGCGGGCTTCTTCCTCGCCGAGCAGGACGGCGAACTCGTCGGCTTCCACTGGACGAAGGTGCACAGCGCGCGGCAGCTCGGTGAGATCTACGTACTGGGCGTCGCGCCCGGCGCGCAGGGCGGCGGCCTCGGCAAGACGCTCACGGCGATCGGCCTCCGGCACCTCGAACGGGACCGCGGCCTGCCCACCGCGATGCTCTACGTCGACGCGGACAACCTGGCCGCCGTCAGCGTCTACGAGCGGCTCGGGTTCACCACGTACGAGACGGACCTGATGTACCGCACCGAGAGCTGAGCCGGGCCGCACGCACCGGCTGGGGCGGAGGCACGGGCGGGGACGGCGGGGCCCGGGCGGGGACGGCGGGTACGACGGGGGACGCCGCGTCCCGGTGGTGCGGCGCTCGCCTGGAGGCCATGTGCGCGTAACCCTCGCTTCAGGCGCGCTTGCGAGCATCGCGGGATGCAGCACCCCGCACATGACCTCGCCACCCCTGCCGGGCCCGCCGGCACGGGGAACAATGGGGTCATGAGCGAGCCCGTGTCACGTGCCGCGTCCCCCGTTCCCCACCCCTCGCCGGCCGTACGTCCGGCCGCCGCGGACGCGGACGGCCCCGTTTCCGCTGTTCCCGCCCTGGACCCGGACCTCGACGCCGACCCGGACGTCCTCCCGCCCGCCGGCGCCGGCGGCGACCCGCCGGACGACCTCCCGGCGGACCGCTTCCTCGAACGTGAGCGCAGCTGGCTCGCCTTCAACGAACGCGTCCTGGAGCTGGCGGAGGACCACGAACCGCCGCTGCTGGAACGGGCCAACTTCCTGGCGATCTTCGCGGGCAACCTCGACGAGTTCTTCATGGTCCGCGTCGCGGGGCTGAAGCGGCGCCTGGCGACCGGCGTCGCCACCCGCTCCGCCTCCGGGCTCCGGCCGCGCGAGGTCCTGGAGGAGATCTGGACGCGCTCGCGCGAGCTCATGGCCCGCCACGCCCGCTGCTACCAGCAGGACATCGCCCCCGCCATGGCAGCGGAGGGGCTGCACCTCATCCGCTGGCACCAGCTCACGGAGGACGAGCAGGACCGGCTCTGCACGCTCTTCCGGCAGCAGATCTACCCCGTGCTGACGCCGCTCGCGGTCGACCCGGCGCACCCCTTCCCGTACATCTCGGGACTCTCGCTCAACCTCGCCGTCGTCGTGCGCAACCCGGTCACCCGGCACCAGCACTTCGCACGTGTGAAGGTTCCACCGCTGCTGTCGCGCTTCCTGGAGGCGTCCCCGCACCGCTGGGTGCCCCTGGAGGACGTCATCGCCGCGCACCTGGAGGAGCTCTTCCCCGGCATGGAGGTGCTGGCGCACCACATGTTCCGCGTCACGCGCAACGAGGACCTGGAGGTGGAGGAGGACGACGTGGAGAACCTCCTCCAGGCGCTGGAGAAGGAGCTGCTGCGCCGCCGCTTCGGGCCGCCGGTGCGCCTGGAGGTCGAGGAGTCGATCGACGACTACGTCCTGGAGCTGCTGGTACGCGAGCTGAACGTCTCCGAGTCGGAGGTCTACCCGCTGCCGGGACCGCTGGACCTGACGGGGCTCTCCGAGGTCGCCGCGGCGATGGACAGGCCGGACCTGAAGTACCCGAAGTTCGTTGCCGGCACGCACCGCGACCTCGCCCAGGTGGAGTCCGCGCAGCCGCCCGACGTCTTCGCCGCGCTGCGCGAGCGGGACGTCCTGCTGCACCACCCCTACGACTCCTTCTCCACCTCCGTGCAGGCGTTCCTGGAGCAGGCCGCGTCCGATCCGGACGTCCTCGCGATCAAGCAGACGCTCTACCGCACCTCGGGCGACTCCCCGATCGTCGACGCCCTCATAGACGCCGCCGAGTCGGGCAAGCAGGTGCTTGTGCTGGTCGAGATCAAGGCGCGCTTCGACGAGCAGGCCAACATCAAGTGGGCGCGCAAGCTGGAAGAGGCCGGCTGCCACGTCGTGCACGGCCTCGTCGGGCTCAAGACGCACGGCAAGTTCTCGCTCGTCGTGCGCCAGGAGGGCGACACGCTGCGGCGCTACGCCCATGTGGGCACCGGCAACTACCACCCCAAGACGGCGCGCACGTACGAGGACCTGGGCCTGCTGACCGCCGACCCGCAGGTGGGCGCGGACCTCTCCGACCTGTTCAACAGGCTCTCCGGCTACTCGCGCCGCGACAGCTGGCGGCGGCTGCTCGTCGCGCCCAGCTCCCTGCGGGACGGCCTCGTCTCCCGCGTCCACCGGGAGATCGGCCACCACAGGGCGGGACGCCCCGCCCACGTCCGCTTCAAGGTCAACTCGATCGTCGACGAGGCGATCGTCGACGCCCTGTACCGCGCCTCGCAGGCGGGCGTCCCGGTCGACCTGTGGGTGCGGGGGATCTGCGCGCTGCGTCCGGGCGTGCCGGGGCTGAGCGAGAACATCAGGGTCCGGAGCGTCCTCGGCAGGTTCCTCGAACACTCCCGTGTGTTCGCGTTCGCGAACGGAGGTGACGCGGAGGTGTGGCTCGGCAGCGCCGACATGATGCACCGCAACCTCGACCGGCGCATCGAGGCCCTGGTGCGCGTCCCCGACCCGGCACACCGCGCCACGCTGTGCCGGCTGCTGGAGACGGGCACGGCGGACGACGTCGCATCCTGGCACCTCGGCCCGGACGGCGAGTGGACGCGGCACGCGTACGGGCCGGACGGGCAGCCGCTGCGCAACGTCCAGGAGTCGCTGATCGAGAGCCGGAGACGCCGCCGTGGCCCCGCGGGGTGAGGCGCCGCCCCTGCCGGGCTTACGGCCGTCCGGTACGGGCAGCGGCGCGGACGTGCGGAGGGACCCCGCCGCGGAGCACGCGACGGAGGAGGGCCTGACGACCGGGGCCGGGGCGTGGCCCGTACCGCGCCGCCGGCCCGCCGCTGCCGACCGCCAGTGACCGCCGATGCCTGCGACGAGTGAGCCGCCGATGCCACAGACGCCCGCCCCGCACCAGACGCCCGCCCCGCACCAGACGCCCGCCCCGGACCGTACGCCCGCCCCGGACCGGACGTCCTGCCGGTCCGCTGCCACCGCGCCCGCGTACGGGGAGGTCTCCGCGCCCCCGCACGGGGAGCCCCCCGGCCTCGCGCCGCCCCGTCCGGAGTGGCTGGCCGGGGTCGACGCGGGCGAGGCGCTGAGCCGCTATCTGCAGGCGTGGGCCTCGGAGTTCCTGCGGAGTCTGCGGCTGCACCGGGAGAGCGCCGGAAGCGCCGAGACGGCGGGTCCGGCGGCCGACGCGGTGCACAGGCTCGGCCAGGCGTCGCGCCGCCTCAGCGGCACGCTTCGTACGTACCGCCCGCTGCTCGACGCGGCCTGGGCGGACCGGCTCTGCGGTGAACTGCGCTGGCTGCCGGCCGTGTTGTCGCGCGAGTACGGGCACGCGGCCCGGCTCGACCGGCTGCTGTCGGCGCTGCACCGGCTCAGCCGGGAGGGCGACGTCGACGGCGCCGGTGAAGGCGGTGCCGGTCACGGGTACGAGACCGGACACGGGGACGAGGCCGGACACGGAGGGGCGGGCGGGGGACGCCACCGCGGCGGCCGGCCGCCGGGCACCGCCTCGCCTCTGCAGGCGGGGTCGGCCCGGGCGGCCGCGCTGCTGGACCGGCAGCTCACCCTCGCCAGGAACCGCGCCCACTCGGCTGCTCTCCGGGCGCTCGTCTCGAACCGTTTCCACGCCGTCGTCGACGCGGTCGCCGTGCTGGCCTCCGAGGTGCCGCTGGCGCACGGCGCGGCGCAGGCCACCGCGGGTAAGGCGCTCGTACCGGCGGCGGACGAGGCGTACGCCCGCCTCGTCCGGGCCGTCACCGAGCTGCCGCTCCCGGTTCCTCCGCCGCAGTCGCCGTACGCGGTGGAGGCCGGGCCCCGTCCCGTCACCGCCAGGACGTCACGGCTGCGGGGGGACGCGGCGTGGCACGAGGTGCGCGTTCTGCTGCGGCTGCACCGGTACGCCGAGGAGGTGCTCCTCGGGTGCCCGCCCCGGCCGGACGGGGCCGGGGGTCGGACGCGGGACCCGGCCGGCGGGGCCGTCGCCGACGACGGCACCGCGCGGCGCGAGGGCCGCGAGGCCGCCGAGGCAGCGGAAACGGCCGTGGAGCGGTCGCGGCTCCTCCCGGCCGGTGCCGCGCTGGAGGAGCACCGTGAGGCCGTCGAGGCCGCCGAGGCTGCGGCCGCCGCGGCACGCACGCCGCGTATCGCCCCGTCGACGGCGTACGCGCTCGGAGTGCTGCACGCGGACCAGCGCCAGGCGGCCGGGGCGGCCCGTCTCGTCTTCGCGGGAGTGTGGCGCGGCGGTCCCGGCCGCCCCGTTCCGTAGGGGCCTGTCCTGCGAGCACCGCCTGCGGCGGACGGCGCCATGCGCCGGACACGCCTTGGCGCTTCTGCGCGCCGCTTCGGGCTCGGCTGCCGAACACCCTCGATCAGCGGGCCTGCGACCTGCGAGTTCACATGAGTTGAGTCCGTAGTTGTCAACTTTCCTTGGGTTGAGGTATATAAGAAAGCACAGGGCATCGCTCGGAAGCAGCTACGGAGGGAGTGACTCGTGATGCTCATGCGTACCGATCCGTTCCGGGAGTTCGACCGCCTCACCCAGCAGGTCTTCGGAACCCAGCACCGTCCGGCGGGAATGCCGATGGAGGCATACCGCTCCGGTGACGACTTCGTGATCCACTTCGACCTGCCGGGCGTCGCGCCCGAGAGCATCGACCTGGACGTGGAGCGGAACGTGCTCACCGTCCACGCGGAGCGCCGTTCGCCGGCCCCCGAGGACGCGGAGCTGATCGCGGCGGAGCGGCCGTCGGGCAAGTTCAGCCGCCAGCTCTTCCTCGGCGACACGCTGGACGTCGACCGCATCGACGCCGCCTACGAAGCCGGCGTCCTGACGCTCCGCATCCCGGTCGCGGAGCAGGCGAAGCCCCGCAAGATCCAGATCAGCGGCGGCGAGAAGGCCGCCCAGATCACCAGGTGAGCGGGGCGGCGCCACCGAGGTGAGGCACACGCGGCGGGCGACGCGACGACGAGCGACGCGCCGCCCCGCCGCACGTGAAGTCCGTCACCAGAGCGTTTCCTTGACGGTCCCCGGGCCACTCGGCCCGGGGCCGCCCATGTCCGGGTTGCCGAATGAGGAGGAACACACAGGTATGCGGTGGAGCGAACTCGTAAGCAGGGTCGGCGAGCACGGGCGTTACGAAGACGACGCCGAAGCGCGGCGCAAGGTCAGGATCGTGCTCTCCGAGCTGGGCGGCCACCTCGCGCCGGACGTACGGGCGGAACTGGCGCAGTGCCTGCCCGCGCCGGCAGCGGAGGCGCTGACGTACCAGATGCCGGCGACGAGGAAGCTGACCGGCTCCCAGTTCGTGGAGTCCGTCTCCGGGCGTATCGAGGGTTCGACGCCGGCCACTGCCCGGTGGGACGTCAGTTCGGTGCTGTGCGTCGTGGCGGAGGCGTGCGGCGACGAGCTGACGGACCGCATACTCGCGGCCCTTCCGCAGGGTTACGCACTTCTCTTCGGCCGCGGCGAGCTGATGACCGCCGCCTGACGCCGGCCGCGTGACGCGCGGTCGCCACCACTCGCCGGGAGACGCCGTCCGGCTCGTCGGCCCGCCGGACAGATCGGGATCTGTCCGGCGGGCCGACGGCTGCCGGAAGCCCCCAGGGGGCGCGGGCCCGCCGTTCCGGGCCCGCCGTCCACCGGCGGCCCCGACCGTCCGCCGCGCCGGGTCAGCTGCCGCGCGGTGCGACCGCCTCCCAGGCGACCGTCAGCTCGCCCTGCCGCCAGCGATGCGGCGTACGGGCGACCGGCCAGTCCGCGGACAGCGCCCGCGCCGTCCGTATCCAGCGCTGCCTGGCGCTCAGGGCGCCGTAGGGCGCAGCCGTGGCCCAGGCGCGGTCGAAGTCCCGCAGGAAGGAGTGGACCGGCTCGCCCGGGACGTTCCGGTGGATCAGCGCCTTCGGCAGCCGCTCGGCCAGGTCGGACGGTTCGCCCAGCGAGCTGAGCCGGGCGGCGAACGTCACCGATCGCGGTCCCTCCGGGCCGAGCGCGACCCACACGTGCCGCCGGCCGATCTCGTCGCACGTGCCGTCGACCAGCAGCCCCTCGGGGGCGAGGCGCGAGCGGAGCCGCTCCCACACGGCGGGGACCTCGTCCTCGCCGTACTGGCGGAGCACGTTGGCGGCCCGGATCACCGCCGGGCGTTCCCCGCCGGGGAGCGGCACCTCGAAGCCGCCGCGTACGAACCGCAGCCCCTCCCGTTCGTAGGGCCGGGCGGCGGCGACCCGCTCGGGAGCGATCTCGACGCCCACCACGCGGGCGGCGGCATGCACGGTCCGCAGCCGTGTCAGCAGTTCGACGGCCGTCCAGGGCGCGGCGCCGTAGCCGAGGTCGACTGCCAGAGGCGGACGCGGCGAGCGGCGCAGTGCGGGGCCGTGGACCGCGGCGAGCCAGCGGTCCATGCGGCGCAGCCTGTTGGGGTTGGTGGTTCCGCGCGTCACTGTCCCGACGGGACGGTCTGGGGGACGGGCGGCCATCGCACGAGCCTAAGGGCTCCTTGCAGACCGAGTACGCCCAGTGCGAGGACGGTCCTCCGACTTGCGATGCACGGCACCGGACGCCGCGAGCTGATCGTCCGCCCACTCCGGAAAGACCCCCAGGGGGCCGCGCGGGCACGAGGGAGGGGGGCTCCCGGGGCGGCACGCCCGCCGGGGGAGGAGCCGGAAGGGCGGAGCTTGTCACGATTCGGCAAACCAGGAATGGGAACCGGGCCTCCCGGTGTTCCGCATCCCGGGGCCCCGGTGGTGGGACGACCGCCGGCCGTACGAGGAGGCAATCGCCCGTGAGCCAGTACATAGCCCGGCTGGGCCAGCGGCGCACCTGGCTGCCGCAGCAGCAACGGCCGCGGCTCCGGTTCCACGGACCGTTCCGCCGCCCCCGCCGGGTGGCCATGCTCAGCGTCCACACTTCGCCCCTGCACCAGCCCGGCACGGGCGACGCGGGCGGAATGAACGTCTACATCGTCGAACTCGCCAAGCAGCTCGCCGCCCACGGCACCCAGGTGGAGATCTTCACGCGCGCCACGGCGGCCGCTCTGCCCCCCACCGTGGAGCTGGCGCCGGGCGTGCTCGTCCGCCACATCGACGCCGGGCCGTACGAGGGCCTGGCGAAGGAGGAACTGCCCGCGCAGCTCTGCGCGTTCACGCACGGCGTGATGCAGGCGTGGGCTGGGCACCGGCCCGGCCACTACGACCTCGTCCACTCCCACTACTGGCTCTCGGGCCATGTCGGCTGGCTCGCCGCGCAGCGGTGGGGCGTGCCGCTCGTCAACGCCATGCACACCATGGCGAAGGTGAAGAACGCCGCGCTCGCGAAGGGCGACACCCCCGAACCGCCCGCGCGCGTGATCGGCGAGACGCAGATCGTGCGGGCGGCGGACCGCCTCATCGCGAACACCGCCGAGGAGGCGGCCGAACTCGTCCGGCACTACGAGGCCGACCCGGCCCGCACCGCCGTCGTCCACCCCGGCGTGAACCTGGAGTGCTTCCGGCCCGCCGACGGGCGCGCCGCGGCGCGCGCCCGGCTCGGTCTGCCGCAGGACGCGCTGATCCCGCTCTTCGCGGGCCGGATCCAGCCGCTCAAGGCGCCCGACATCCTTCTGCGCGCGGTCGCCGTCCTCGTCGACGAGGATCCGGCTCTGCGCGGACGCCTGGTGGTTCCCGTCGTGGGCGGCCCCAGCGGCAGCGGCCTCGCCAGGCCGGAGCGGCTGCACAAGCTGGCGGCGAAGCTCGGCATCTCGGACGTGGTGCGCTTCCGCCCGCCGGTCGGGCAGGAGGAGCTGGCCGACTGGTACCGCGCGGCGAGCGTGCTGGTCATGCCGTCGTACAGCGAGTCGTTCGGGCTGGTGGCCATCGAGGCCCAGGCGTGCGGCACACCGGTCGTGGCCGCGTCGGTGGGCGGGCTGCCGGTGGCCGTCCGGGACGGCGTGAGCGGGTTCCTCGTCGACGGGCACGAGCCGGGGGAGTACGCGAAGGCGCTGCGCCGCTTCGTGGCGGACGCGGACGCGGACGGGGACGGGGACGGCGGGACGTCCCCCGGGGAGGGCGGGCTGGCCCGCAGCATGGGGGAGGCGGCGGCTCGTCACGCCGCGGGCTTCGGCTGGGACGCCGCCGCGTCCGGCACCCTCGAGGTCTACGCCGCCGCGCTGCACGATCAGCGCCGTCGCCTACGATCTGCCCATGTCTGACGCGAAGGGTGCCGGGAGCCGCACCGCGAGGGAGGCCGTCGAACAGGCGCTGCGCGAGGCGGAGCTGGAGTGGGAGAGCCCGTCCGAGGGGACGTACGTCGTCACGCTCCCCGGCACGCGCAAGCTCTCGACCACCTGCTCGCTGGCCGTCGGCAAGCACACCCTGTCCGTCAACGCCTTCGTCGTCCGCTGCCCGGACGAGAACCACGCGGCGGTGCACCGCTGGCTGCTGGAGCGCAACACCCGTATGTACGGGGTGAGTTACGCGATCGACAAGCTCGGGGACGTCTACCTGGCAGGCCGGCTGCCGCTCGCGGCCGTCACCCCCGAAGAGATCGACAGGCTGCTGGGCGCGGTGCTGGAGAACGCCGACGGGTCGTTCAACACCCTGCTGGAGATGGGGTTCGCGACAGCCATCCGCCGCGAGTACGAGTGGCGCACCTCGCGCGGCGAACCGACCCGCAACCTCGACGCGTTCACCCGTCTGACCGGGGCCGGCGACGACCGCGGGGCGCGAGGCGGCTCCGCGGGCTGAACACTCCGGGACGTTGTTCGCCCGGGCGCGGTCAACTCCCGGTCGCGGCGGACGGGTTGAGGTGGCCTTCAGGCCGTCCGGGCAGCGGCATCCCCCGGAGGTGTGAGCGGCCGTGCGCGCGAGAGCGCACATGGGGCACCTCCGGGGGACCGCGGGGTGGACGTCAGGCCCTTCGCGGCCGTTGGACGCCCCGTTCACACGGGGGACGTCACAGGGCCGGTCATCCGCCCAGCCCCCACTCCGCCGTGATGAGGCCGCTGGAGCAGATGGTGTCCAGGAAGTGCTGGCCCGCCTTGCCGCAGCCGTCGCCCGGCTTCACGGGAGTCCCGTGGCCCATGCCCTGCACGGTGTAGCTGCGTACGACGACGTTCCCGCCGCCGTCCTCGTAGTCGGAGCGCGTGGTGCCGCCCTCCAACTCCTCGGTGGCGTCGGCCTCCTGGTCGGTGCCGTGCACGTCCGTCCACTGCTTCACGGACTCGTCCGCGTTGGCCGGTACGACGGTGCTGTCGCTCGTGCCGTGCCAGACGGAGACCGTGGGCCGCGCACCCGTGTGGTCCGGGGACGCCTTCCTGACGAGGTCGCCCCAGTCGGCGGCGGACTTCGTGACGCCCGGGCTCATGCAGGTGAACGCCTCGGCCACACTCGCCGCGCAGCCGTGCGGCAGGCCCGCGACGACGGCGCCCGCCTTGAAGACGTCCGGGTAGGAGGCCAGCATCGAGGACGTCATGGCACCCCCGGCGGAGAGCCCCGTGACGAAGACCCGAGAGGCGTCGGCGTCGAGGTCGGCGACGGTCTTGTCCACCATCTGCTTGATCGACTGCCCTTCGCCCTGGCCCCGCGCGACGTCGCCCGACTGGAACCAGTTGAAGCACTTGTTGATGTTGTTGCCCTGCTCCTGCTGCGCCGCGACGACGGAGAAGCCGCCCGCGTCGGCGAAGCTCTTCCAGCCCGCGCCCTCGAAGTACGTGGCGGCGTCCTGGGTGCAGCCGTGCAGCACGACGACGACGGGGCTGCCCGCGGGCAGCCCGTCCGGCGTGTAGCGGTACATGCCGAGGCCCCCGGGGTTGGAACCGAAGTCCTCCACCTTCTCCAGACCGGCGGCCCGTGCACCCGCGTCCGCGTCCGGCCCCGCCGACGGCGGTTCGGCGGACGCTGTCGCGCCGCCCAGTAACGCCAGCGCGACGGTGGTGACGACGGTGGAGAGCAGAGCGGCTCCGCGGCGTGTGGCTCTCATAGGCGCTCCTTCGTGGGGGAAGCGTGGGGGGTGAGTCCCGTGGGGGATGCAACGACCGTAGGGGCCCGGCAGCGCGCGGCCGAACGTGTCGTACGTCCAGCTGTCCGGCTCCGCGAGTGTGGCGGGAGCACATTGGGCCGCCCTGTGAGCGCGCCTAGCTTTGCGGCATGACCGAGCAGTTCACCCCCGGCCCGCACTCCGTCGCCCTCGACCTCACCGGTCGCACAGCCCTGGTGACCGGTGCCGCGAGCGGCATCGGCCGCGCGTGCGCGCTGCGGCTGGCAGCCGCCGGAGCGAAGGTACGGGCGGTCGACCGGGACGCGGCGGGGCTCGACGCCTTGCAGGAGACCCGGCCCGGGGCCGCCACGCAGCCCTACCCCCTCGACCTCACGGACCCGGAGGGACTGGACGCGGTGGAACGCGCCGCCGCGGGCGCCGACATCCTCGTCAACGGCGCCGGCATCCAACTGGTCCGCCCCATCGAGGAGTTCCCGCCCGACGGCTTCCGCCGCATCGTCACCCTGATGCTGGAGGCGCCCTTCCGCCTCATCCGCGGCGCGCTGCCGCACATGTACGAGCAGGGCTGGGGCCGCGTCGTGAACATCTCCTCCGTGCACGGGCTGCGCGCCTCCCCGTACAAGTCGGCCTACGTCTCGGCGAAGCACGGGCTGGAGGGCCTGTCGAAGGTCACCGCTCTCGAGGGCGCCGAGCACGGCGTCACGTCGAACTGCGTCAGCCCCGCCTACGTCCGCACGCCCCTGGTCGAGCAGCAGATCGCGGACCAGGCGGCGGCCCACGGCATCTCGGCCGACCGCGTCGTCACGGAGATCCTGCTCGCCGACTCCGCCCTCAAGCGGCTCCTCGAACCCGAGGAGGTCGCCGAGTCCGTGGCCTACCTCTGCACGCCCGAGGCGTCCTTCATCACCGGTGCCTCGCTGCCGCTCGACGGCGCCTGGACCGCCCACTGAGACCGCCCGCACCGCCCGCACCGTCCCCGTCCCCGGTGCCGGGCCGGCCCGCTCCCGGCCCGGCCCGGCCCGCCAGCGGTCACGGTGGCCACGACCGGCCCTCGCCCCTGGCGTCGCGCACGCCGCACGGGTAAGCCTGTGACCATGCCCCGAGCCCTCCCCGACGCCGCCTACCTGGAACTCCTCTCCCGCCGCGCCCCCGCGGAGGCCTACGACGAACCGCTCGCCCGGGCCCGGGCGAGCGGGGCGCCGCCCGAAGAGCTCGCCGACCTCGAGAGCGGCAAGCTCCTGGCCCTGCGCATCCGCGCGGAGCTGGAGGGCCGCAGGCGGCGGGAGGCGGAGCTGACCGCGCTCATCGAGACCGTCCACGACCTCGCCGGCCTGCGCGACCTCGACGACGTGCTGCGCGCCATCGTGCAGCGCGCCCGTTCGCTGCTCGGCACCGAAGTCGCCTACATGACGCTCACGGACCACGAGCGCGGAGACACCTACATGCGCGTCACGGAGGGCTCCGTCTCCGCGCGCTTCCAGCAGCTGCGCCTCGGCATGGGCGAGGGGCTGGGCGGCCTCGTCGCGCAGACGGCCCGCCCGTACGTCACCGACGACTACCCGGCGGACGAGCGCTTCCGGCACACCAGCCCCATCGACAGCGCGGTCGGTGAGGAAGGACTGGTCGCCATCCTCGGTGTGCCGCTCCTCCTCGGCGGGCGGGAGGTGATCGGCGTCCTCTACGCCGCCGACCGCCGCGCCCGTGTCTTCGAGCGCGAACAGATCGCCCTGCTGGGCTCGTTCGCGGCCTACGCGGCCGTCGCCATCGACAACGCCCGCCTCCTCGGGGAGACGCGGGACGCGCTCGCCGAGCTGGAGACGGCCAACGAGACGATGGAGCGGGCCAGCGACGTCCACGACCGGCTCACCGAACTCGTCCTGCGCGGCGGCGACGTGACGGACGTGGCCGGCGCGGTCGCCGAAGTCCTCGAAGGGCGCGTCGAGTTCGCGGAACCCGTCGCGGCGTCGGCTCAGCCCGCGGTGGAACGCTCGCGCAACGGCGGATACGCCGTGCGGGACGGCGACGACTGGGTCACCGCCGTCTCCGCGGGCGGCGAACTCCTCGGCGCGCTGGTCCTCCAGGGCCACCCCGATCTGAACCCCGTCGACCAGCGCACCTTCGAACGCGCCGCCATGGTGACGTCCCTGCTGCTCCTCGCACGCCGCTCGGCAGGCGAGGCCGAACAGCGCGTACGCGGCGAACTGCTCGACGAACTCCTCGACGCCGCCCGGCACGACCCCAGGCTGCTGCGCGACCGCGCGGCTCGCCTCCACGCCGACCTCGACGCCCCGCACGTACTGCTCAGCGCCCGGCTCGACGGGCAGGCCGGAGCGGACGCGGAGGAGAGCCTCGGACGGCAGCGGCTGTGGGCCGCCGCCTCCCACCTGGCGGCCACCCGGCGCGGGCTGGCCGCCGCCCGCGAGGGCGGCACGGTGCTGCTGCTCCCCCTGTCGGACGCCGACGCCGCGCGGGAGGGAGGCGCGGCACCCGCCACGCCCTCACGGCTCGCCCAGGACGTCGCCGCGCAGCTGGGCGTCGCGGCCGGCGCCCCCGTCACCGTCGGCGCCTCCGCTACGGTCCCGGCGCCCGCAGCGCAGCCCGGCGCCGTCGCGGCCGCCTACCCCGAGGCGCGGCGCTGCGTCGACGCCCTGCGGCTGCTCGGCAGGGCCGGACACGGCGCGGCGGCCGAGGACTTCGGCTTCATCGGCATGCTGCTCACCGACAGCCGCGACGTGGGGAGCTTCGTACGCCGCACACTGGGCCCGGTACTGGACTACGACGCGCGGCGGGGCACCGACCTGGTCGCCACGATGGAGGCGTACTTCGCGTGCGGCATGAGCCCCGCCCGCGCGAAGGACATGCTGCACGTGCACGTCAACACCGTCGCCCAGCGCCTGGAGAGGGTGGCCAGGCTGCTGGGCGACGACTGGCAGTCTCCGGAGCGCGCGCTGGAGACCCAGCTCGCGCTACGGCTGCACCGCCTTTCGGGTGCGGTCGGCGGCTGACGGGACGGTTTCCCCGGCGGGAGCGGCGACGGCGTCGTCCTCGCCGATCCGCGTCAGGTCCCGCGACTTGGTCTCCTTCGCACAGAGGATCGCGACGACCGTCAGCAGCGCCGCACCGATGACGTACAGGGAGATCGGCGTCGAGGTGCCGTAGTCCGCGAGCAGCGCCGTGGCGATCATCGGCGCCGGCGCACCCGCCGCGACCGACGAGAACTGCGCGCCGATGGACGCGCCGGAGTAGCGCAGCCGCGTGGCGAACAGCTCCGAGAAGAAGGCCGCCTGCGGCGCGTACATCGCGCCGTGCAGCACGAGGCCGACCATCACGGCGAGCACGATGGCCCCGAAGCTCCTGGTGTCCAGCAGCTGGAAGAAGGGGAAGACCCACAGGCCCGTTCCGACCGCTCCCAGCAGGTACACGGGGCGGCGTCCCAGACGGTCGGAGAGCGCACCCCAGGCGGGGATGACGGCGAAGTGCACCGCGGAGGCGATGAGCACCGCGTTGAGCGCCGTCTGCTGGGACAGCTTCAGCTCGTTGGTGGCGTAGACGAGGATGAACGCCGTGATGACGTAGAAGCTGATGTTCTCCGCCATGCGGGCGCCCATGGCGATCAGCACGTCCTTCCAGTGGAAGCGCAACACCGCCACCAGCGGCATCTTCTCCACCTGGTGCTCCCCGGTGACCTTCCTGGCCTCGGCCTTGCGGGCCTCGGCGCGGGCGCGGGCCTCCTTGAAGACCGGCGACTCGTCCACCGCCAGCCTGATCCACAGGCCGATGCCCACCAGCACACCCGACAGCAGGAACGGCACCCGCCAGCCCCAGCTCATGAACGCCGCGTCCGACAGCACCGCGGTGAGTATCGCGAGGACCGCCGTCGCCAGCAGCTGCCCGGCGGGCGCGCCCGTCTGCGGCCACGAGGCCCAGAAGCCGCGCCGCTTGGCGTCCCCGTGCTCGGAGACCAGCAGCACCGCGCCGCCCCACTCGCCGCCCAGCGCGAACCCCTGGACCAGGCGCAGCGTCGTCAGCAGCACCGCCGCCGACGAGCCGATCGCGCTGTGCGTCGGCAGCAGCCCGATCGCGAAGGTCGCCCCGCCCATCATCATCAGGCTCAACACGAGCAGCTTCTTGCGGCCGATCTTGTCGCCGTAGTGCCCGAAGACGAGCGCTCCGATCGGACGCGCCGCGAAGCCGACGGCGTAGGTGAGGAAGGCGAGCAGCGTGCCGACGAGCGGGTCGGACTCGGGGAAGAAGAGCTTGTTGAAGACCAGGGCGGCTGCCGAGCCGTACAGGAAGAAGTCGTACCACTCGATCGTCGTGCCGACGAGGCTGGCCGCGACGATGCGCTTCAGGGACGAGGACGGCGTGCCGGAGGCCGCCGAACTCTTGGCGACTGCTGAGTTCTCGGGGGTCATGGCGCGACCGTAGGGACGAATCGGCTGTCGCCCCATGTGCTCGGCAGCCACAGCGGGGTGGCCGGATATCGCCTCCGGGCACACCCAGTAGGGTTCACCGCATGGCCGACGCACCGTACAAGCTGATCCTCCTCCGCCACGGAGAGAGCGATTGGAACGCGAAGAACCTGTTCACCGGCTGGGTGGACGTGAACCTCACCGAGAAGGGCGAGAAGGAGGCGGTACGCGGCGGCGAGCTGATGAAGGACGCCGGCCTCCTCCCCGACGTGCTGCACACCTCCGTGCAGAAGCGGGCCATCCGCACCGCCCAGCTCGCGCTGGAGTCCGCCGACCGGCTGTGGATCCCGGTCCGCCGCTCCTGGCGGCTCAACGAGCGGCACTACGGTGCGCTCCAGGGCAAGGACAAGGCGCAGGTGCGCGAGGAGTTCGGCGAGGAGCAGTTCATGCTCTGGCGCCGCTCGTACGACACTCCGCCGCCGGAGCTGCCCGACGGCTCCGAGTACTCCCAGAGCGACGACCCGCGCTACGCCGGCGTCCCCAGCGAGCTGCGGCCGCGCACCGAGTGCCTGAAGGACGTCGTCACTCGCATGCTGCCCTACTGGTTCGACGGCATCATCCCGGACCTGCTGGCGGGCCGTACCGTCCTCGTCGCCGCGCACGGCAACTCCCTGCGCGCCCTCGTCAAGCACCTCGACGGGATCTCGGACGAGGACATCGCGGGGCTCAACATCCCCACGGGCATCCCGCTCAGCTACGAACTGGACGCCGACTTCCACCCCGTGAAGCGCGGCGGCACCTACCTCGACCCGGACGCGGCGAAGGCGGCGATCGAGGCGGTCAAGAACCAGGGCAAGAAGTAGCGGAGCCCGCGACCACGCCCCTGAACTGCGCACTCGGCGCGGTTCGGGGGCGTTCTCGCGCCCTGGGCCTCTCCGGGACCTCTCTGGGTCCTCTCCGGGACCTCAGTCCCTCGTCCGGCTCGGCGGAGGCGTCCGGGCCCGCGCCCTCCCTCCGCCCGGCAGCCGGCTCAGCCCGGAGCCGTTCGACTGGCCGCCCCGGGACGCACCGCGCACATTGAGAGCGTGGAGAGGCATTTCAGCGCCCGGCAGCCCCAGCCCGGCAGGGAACGGCAGGCGGACACGTGGGGCGGCCGGGTCAAGCGAGAGGGCCGCTTCACCGGGGCGCCGTCCGTGCGCCGCGTCGTGTCCCCGCTGCCCGTGGTGATGATCCTCGTCGCCATCGGGCTGGACCTCGCCACGGCCCCCACGCTGACCGGCTCCGCCCTTTTCTGCGCGGCCCCGCTCGTGGCCGCGCCCTTCTTCACGACCATCGGCACCGCGCTGATCGGGATGCTCTCGGTCGGGGGCGTCGCGCTCATGCGCGTGCTCGACGAGATGTCCACCGGGCTGATGGACCTCTCCGAGACCGCTTCCACCGGCGTCGTGGCCCTGCTCGCGATCGTCATCAACCGCCTCCTGCGCCGCAGCGGGGCCGCCGTCTCCAGCGCCCGCACCATCGCCGAGGCCGCCCAGTTCGCGGTGCTGCCGGTGCCCCCCACCCGGATCGGCCGCCACCGCATCGCCGCGCGCTACCGGGCGGCGCAGGTCGACGCACGCATCGGCGGCGACCTGTACGCGGTGCAGGAGACCCCGTACGGCGTCCGGCTCGTCGTGGGCGACGTACGCGGCGCCGGCATGGACGCGGTCGCGACGATGGCGGTCGTGATCGGAGCGTTCCGGGAGGCCGCGGAGCAGGAGGCGACCCTCACGGCGGTCGCCGCCCGCCTGGAGCGCGCCCTGCACCGCGAGGCCGGGCGGCAGCGCGGCGACGCCTACGACGAGGGCTTCACCACGGCGCTGCTCGCGGAGATCCCCGCCGGCCGTACCGGGGCGCTGCGCATCGTCAACCGCGGCCATCCGTCCCCGCTGCTGCTCGCCGGCGGCGACGTCCGCTTCATCGACCCGAGCAGGCCCGCCCTCCCCCTCGGCATGTACGAGCTGGGCGCGGCGGCGTCCGACCGGGTCGACGAGGCCGCGTTCCCCCCGGACAGCACGCTGCTCCTCTACACGGACGGGTTGTCCGAGGCGAGGAACGCCGGCGGTGAGTTCTTCGAACCGGACAAGGCGCTCGCGGGGCGCGCCTTCGACGATCCGGAGACCCTCCTGGACGCCGTGCTCGCGGACGTCCAGGCGCACACCGGCGGCGCCTCCTCGGACGACATGGCCCTCATGGCGATCGCGGCGGAGCCAGAAGACACGGGACAGGGCGACCGCGGCGGGTGAGCCCGCCGGCCTGAGCCGCCGTCAGGACCTCAGGGCCGGACCCGGTAGCCGTGCCAGTGCCCGTGCCGGCGGTCAGACGCCGGGCCGGCGCGCGAGGAAGACGAACTCCCGCCCCGGCCGGTCCGGAGCGTCGCGGACCTCCTCCACGGCGAACCCCTCGTGCGCCAGCTCCGCTTCGACCTCCTCACGCTCGGGGAAGCGCAGCACCGACGTCGAGGTCAGCACGTCCCCGTCCGCCGCGAAGGTATACGTCCAGCGGATCGTCACCAGCGGTCCGCGGACGTCGAGCAGATCGACCCACGTCTCGACGCGGCCGGTACCCGGAACCTCCGTGACGCGGTACGAGGCCTCGCGATTCCACCTCTCCCAGGCGCGCCTCGCCGGGTTCCGGATCTCGAACACGAGGCTCCCGCCCGGGCGCAGCGCGCCGTACACGCCCCGCAGGGTCTCCTGCCAGGCATGCGGGTCCGCGATGGCGGGGGCGACGTTCGCCGTCATCGTCACGGCGTCGACCTGCAGAGGCGGAAGTGCCGCCGCGTCCCCGCAGATCCAGCGCACCCGCTCACCGCCCGTCTTGGTCATGGCCACATCGAGGGACGCCTGGGCGGGGTCGGCCGCGGTGACCTCGATCCCGCTGCCGGCGAGCAGCAGCGCGAACGCCCCCGTCCCGCAGCCGAGGTCGAGGACCCGGCGTGCGCCCAGCTCCCGGACGATGCCGAGGTACGGAACCAGGTCGCCACGGTCCGGGTAGAGCCAGTCGTAGAGCGCGGCCAAACGTGGGTGCCCGTACTCCTCGTCCGCCATGAGGCCGACGTTAGTCAGGGACGGCACTCGCCGGCAGCTGGATTTCCGCGGCGTGGCCCTGCTCGTGGGCCCTCCTCGGCGAGGGCGCTCAGACCCGGCGGTACATGATGTGCAGCCCCACGTAGCCGTGCACCGGGTGGCGGAAGCCGTCCGGGACGGTCCCCAGCACCTCGAAGCCCAGGTCCTCGTACAGCCGTACGGCTGAGGTGTTCGTCTCCACGACCGCGTTGAACTGCATGGCCAGGAAACCCTCGGCCTTCGCCCAGTCCAGGCTGTGCTCGCACAGGGCGCGCCCGATGCCGCGCCCGGCGTGCGCGGGGTCGACCATGTAGCTCGCACTCGCGATGTGCGCGCCGTTGCCGCCCTGGTTGCTGTACATCTTCGCGGAGCCGACCACCGTGCCGGAGTCGTCCACGGCGACCACGGTGCGGCTGGGCGGAGACAGCATCCAGAGCTCCCGCCCGGTCTCGCTGTCCAGGTCCGGGGCGTAGGAGAAGGTGTCGCCTGCCGCGACGATCTCGTGGAAGAACGGCCAGACGGCGTTCCAGTCGTCAGGGGTCGCTTCTCTGATCAGCACGGGCAGAGCGTCGCAGCAAGCACGTCCTCGCGCCAAACCCGTACCGGCGCGGGCGCCACGGACGGACGTCGGACCGTCACGTAGCAGGAGGCCGGGGCCACAGGCCGGGGACCCTGCCCCGTCGAACTGGGCAGGGGCCCCCGGCAGCCGCAGCCACCGCGGCGGCGCCCCCTGAGGCGGCCTCGGGACAGGGACGCGGCCGCGCCCGCCCCTGGGCGCCCGCCGCTCTCCTGCGCTCCGCGACCGCCCCGGCCGCGGCGGCGATGATCAGCCGCAGCTTCCCCCGCACCGGCAGGGGCCGCCGGACTGGCATCCGCAGCCGCACCCCGAACCGCACCCGCACGCCCCCAGTACGTGCTGGGACGGACGGCTGAGGCCCTGTGCGGCGGCGGGCGGCGCATCGGTTCGATCGGCCATGGTTCCCTCCTCTTCCTCCCCCGGTCGCCGTCCAGCCTCAAGCGGGACACATGGGCGCATCAAGGGCGCGCCGTTGCACGGAGTGCGTCACGCGGCAGGGCCCGGCGCAGGGGCGGCGGCCACCGCGGCCGCCACCGCCGACGGGGAGCGGGCAGGCGCGGGCAGGCGCGGTCAGTGCGCTCAGGCGCCCTCGACCGGAGCGGTCCCGTCCGCGGCGGCCGCCGTCGCGGGGTCGATCTCGTCGGCGTAGTCGCCCGTGACGAGGTAGACGACGCGGCGGGCGACGGACACGGCGTGGTCCGCGAACCGCTCGTAGTACCGGCCGAGCAGCGTGACGTCCACGGCCGTCTCGATGCCGTGCTTCCAGCGGTCGTCCATGAGGTGCTGGAAGAGAGTGCGGTGCAGGTCGTCCATCGCGTCGTCGTCCTGCTCCAGCTGCAGCGCCAGATCCACGTCCTTGGTGATGATCACCTCGGCCGCCTTCGCCATCAGCCGCTGCGCCAGCTGCCCCATCTCCAGCAGCGTCGCCTGCAGGTCGCGCGGTACGGGCGAGTCCGGGAAGCGCAGCCGGGCCACCTTGGCGACGTGCTGCGCCAGGTCGCCCGAGCGCTCCAGGTCGGCGCTCATCCGCAGCGAGGTGACGACTATCCGCAGGTCCGTGGCGACGGGCTGCTGGCGGGCGAGCAGCTGGATGGCCTTGGTCTCCAGATCGCGCTGGAGGTCGTCGACCTTCTCGTCCGCCGCGATGACGCTCTCGGCCAGCTTCAGGTCCGCGTCCAGCATCGACGTGGTGGCACGGCCGATGGCGGAGCCGACGAGCCGGGCCATCTCGACCAGGCTGTCGCTGATCGAGTCCAGCTCCTCGTGGTAGGCGTCCCGCATGACTGTCCTTCCCTTGCATGGGTCTCCCGACGGAGGGCCCGCGGGCCCGCGGCCCTCCACGCTCCCACGCTGCGTCCGGAATGCGTCCGCCGCCGACCCCCGAAGTGAACCGGCCACGGCCTCGAGGTGAACTCTGGGGGACGAGTGTTCGAGCCGCCCGGGGTTCCACTGGGGCACCGCTCCCCGGCATGCATAGCCTGGTGGCATGAACGTGAATGCGGCGGTCGCCGCAGCGGCTGCGATCGCCGGGGTGTGCACCGGCGTGATCGCGATGCTGGCGTTCCGCTGGAGCGAACGCGAGCAGGCCCGTCCCACCCGTTCCTCACTGCACACCGAGGCCGTGCTCCCGCCCGGCGTCGACACCGTCCTCTCCGTGCTCCGCTCCTCAGCGGTCGTACTCGACGAGGCGGACTCCGTCGTCAAGGCCAGCTCCGCCGCGTACGCGCTGGGGCTGGTGCGGGGCGGCAAGCTCGCCGTCGAACCGATGCTGCAGATGGCACGGGACACCCGCAGGGACGGCGAGATACGGCAGGTCGAACTCGACCTCCCCAGACGCGGCACGGGCAGGGGAGAGGCGCTCGCCGTCTCCGCGCGGGTCGCCCCGCTCGGCTCCCGGCTGGTGCTCCTGCTCGTCGAGGACATGACGGAGGCCCGCCGCATCGAGGCCGTCCGCCGCGACTTCGTCGCGAACGTGAGCCATGAACTGAAGACCCCCGTCGGCGCCCTCTCCCTCCTCTCCGAAGCCGTACTGGACGCGGCGGACGACCCGGAAGCCGTGGAGCGCTTCGCCGGCCGCATGCAGTACGAGTCGACGCGGCTGACGAGCCTCGTCCAGGAACTGATCGACCTCTCGCGCGTACAGAACGACGACCCGCTCGAGGACTCCGAGCCGGTGGGCGTGCACGAGCTGGTCGCCGAGGCCGTCGACCGGTGCCGGCAGTCGGCCGACAGCAAGCAGATCACCCTCGCCTCCCCGGCGTCCGCCCCCGGGACGGGGAACGACCTGTACGTCTGGGGCAACCGCAGTCAGCTCGCGGCCGCCCTCGGCAACCTCGTGGAGAACGCCGTGAACTACTCGCCGGCGCGCACCCGGGTCGGCATCGCGGGCCGCCGGGTGGCAGCCCAGGGCGGGGACCTGATCGAGATATCCGTCAGCGACCAGGGAATCGGCATATCGGAGCGGGACAAGGAGCGGGTCTTCGAGCGGTTCTACCGCGTCGACCCGGCCCGCTCACGCGCCACCGGCGGCACCGGCCTGGGCCTGGCCATCGTCAAGCACGTGGCCGCCTCGCACGGCGGGGAGGTCACCGTCTGGAGCGTCGAAGGGCAGGGCTCCACGTTCACCCTGCGGCTGCCGGAGGCGGGCGGCGCGCGGGACCGCGCAGAGGAGGAGAAGAGGGACCGCGGCCGCCTCTCGGGAGCGCTGCGCAAGCCCGCCGAGTACGAGGACGCCGAGGAGTTCGACGCCCCGGACGACGACGCGGACGACGACGCGGACGACGCGGACGGATCGGACGACTCGTCCGGCCCGTCCGGCGGCGCCGCCCCGCACCGCGGCGGCCCCCACGGTTCCCACGACCCCCACCACCCCCAGGCCCGGAACGGCACCGCCAGGACCGCCGCTCCCGCCGCCTCCACGCCCATGTCCGCACCCCCCGCAAGCTCTTCGGCGCGCGAGCCCTCCCGCGCCCCCGAACCCGCCCCGGAGGTCCTCCCGTGACCCGAGTGCTCGTCGTCGAGGACGAGGAATCGTTCAGCGACGCACTGTCCTACATGCTCCGCAAGGAAGGCTTCGAGGTCGCGGTCGCGTCCACGGGGCCCGACGGACTGGACGAGTTCGAGCGCAACGGCGCCGATCTGGTCCTGCTCGACCTGATGCTGCCCGGCCTGCCGGGCACGGAGGTCTGCCGTCAGCTGCGCGGCCGCTCCAACGTCCCGGTCATCATGGTGACCGCCAAGGACAGCGAGATCGACAAGGTCGTCGGGCTGGAGATCGGAGCCGACGACTACGTCACGAAGCCCTTCTCGTCCCGCGAACTCGTCGCGCGCGTGCGGGCCGTGCTGCGCCGCAGGGGCGAGCCGGAGGAGGCCGCCCCCGCCGCCCTGGAGGCGGGTCCGGTGCGGATGGACGTCGACCGGCACGTCGTCACCGTCTCCGGCGGCAAGGTCGATCTGCCGCTGAAGGAGTTCGACCTGCTGGAGATGCTGCTCCGCAACGCCGGCCGGGTCCTGACGCGCATGCAGCTGATCGACAGGGTCTGGGGCGCCGACTACGTGGGCGACACCAAGACGCTGGACGTCCACGTCAAGCGCCTGCGGGCCAAGATCGAGCCCGACCCGGGCGCACCCCGCTACCTGGTCACGGTCCGGGGCCTCGGCTACAAGTTCGAGCCGTAGAGGACGAACCGCGGGCGGACCCGGCGCTGTCCGGGGCCCGCACGCCCGTCCCGCCCCGCCGCACGCCCGGCGCACGGAGGCACGCAGGCACGAGAAGGCCCCGCCCGTACGGTGCTGTCCGTACGGGCGGGGCCTCTCACGCGTGCGCTGGGAGGGCTCCCGGGGTCAGTGCGAGGCGCCGTGCCCGGCGGCCTCGTGCCCGTCCTCGCCGGAGGGTGACTCCGGCTCCTCCTCGGACCCCGAGGGCGAGGCGGACGGGGAGCCGGAGGCGTCCCCCGGCGACGGCGCCGCGCTCGGCCCGAACTTCTCGTAGTCGCCGTGCGGCGGCACCACGGTGGCCCGCAGGGTCACCTTGCCCGTGCGGCTCAGCACGAAGGAGACGGCCTGCGCGTTGCCGTTCTTCACCGTGGAGGCGGCGCTCCGGGGGAGCTCGGCGGAGGCGTCGTCCTTGCCGCCGAGGGCGAGCGACCCGCCGGCCGGCACTGTCAGCTTCTTCTCGCCCTTCGCGGGGCTGAGCTCCACCCGGGCGCCGGCGCCCTTGACCGTGATCGACGTCAGGGTCTCGTCCTTGGTGCCGCCGTTGAAGATGCGGCCGGTCACCACGGACGGACCGGAGCCGTCCTCGGAGGTGATGACGTTGACGTTCTGGATCTTGACGTCGCCGACGGAGGTCGCCGCGTTGTCCGGCTTGACCTCCAGGGTCTGAGCGTCATTCCCGGCGCCGCAGGCGGACAGTGCGGCTACGGCGAACGCGAGGGCTGTGGCGGCGAGGGTGCCGCGTCGAATGCTGCTGCTCACGGCGGCGGCAACTCCTGGGCGGGTCGTGGCGGCCGGACTGCGAGCCGGTCGCGGACGGGCAGGTCCCCCGCCCGGAGGCGGGTGCGCCGTGTCGACGTGGGGTCCGGGACGCCGACATTGGGCGCGATCAGGTTACCGAGCCTCTCCCGGGGCCCTGCACCCGACCCTCCTGGGCGGGCCGCCGCGCGTACGGCCGACTCCTCTGCGGGGAGCTCGCCGTGTATCTCTCCGAGGCCGTTTCCGGGGAAAGAATGCGAACGGCTTGTGAATTGATCAGCGGAACTGCTGATCAATTATTGAGAAAGTCCTCGGAACGTCACGGAGGGCCGAACGAGCGACGACTTACAGCCGGACAAAACGGACGGTGGACGCTTTCCGGCGCACCTTCTTCGCCGGTGTCGGTGATGTTTCGCTCCGCTCACAGAGGTGCCCCGACCTGCGAATACCTGTCCGAACGCGCCGCCCGCAGCACGTAACCGGTGCGCTTGTCAAGCCCCGAGATGCGGCCTGACCTGCGAAAACGCCATTCAGAAGAGCCCGATTCCGTGTTACTCTGGATAGTCACGGAAGGGGTACCTGACACATGACGTTCAAGGTTGGCGACACCGTGGTCTATCCCCATCACGGGGCCGCGCTGATCGAGGCTATCGAAACTCGCCAGATCAAAGGCGTGGACAAGACCTACTTGGTTCTGAAGGTTGCGCAGGGCGACCTGACGGTGCGTGTCCCCGCGGACAATGCGGAGTTCGTGGGCGTACGCGATGTTGTCGGTTCGGACGGGCTGGACAAGGTCTTCGAGGTGCTCCGCGCGCCGTATGCCGAAGAGCCCACCAACTGGTCCCGACGCTACAAGGCGAATCTCGAGAAGCTCGCGTCCGGTGACGTGATCAAGGTGGCGGAGGTCGTCCGCGACCTGTGGCGCCGTGAGCGTGAGCGCGGGCTCTCCGCAGGTGAGAAGAGGATGCTCGCCAAGGCACGCCAGATTCTGGTGAGCGAGCTCGCCCTCGCGGAGAACACCAACGAAGACAAGGCCGAAGCGCTGCTCGACGAGGTTCTCGCCTCCTGACCGGATGATCTGCCGGCCCGGGGCGCGCAAAGGGTGCGGCAGGCGGACGGACATCAGGCCGGAAGGTGTGAGCAGCCCGAGGCAGTAGAGAGCAAGCCGGCAACGTTAAACGAGAGCAAGGCTGTGCCGCAGTGCCCGAGTGACGTAGTTCAGTCGCCGGGCGCTGCGGCATGTCTGCGGCCAGAGCGTGCAGGCATGCCTACGTCATCCGGCGAATCCCGGCTTCGTTCAGTAACCTTCTCCCCGCCCGCCGCGTACGACGCGGCCTTTCACAGTTGCTCTGATGCGTGCCGGGCCCGGGCAACTGCCTCGACCGGAGTTCACGGAAGGGCCGGTCAAGGCTCGCGCCCGGCACGCCCCCAAACCTACGGCCGGGGGTATCCCTGGCCATACCCACCCCGGCTGAGGACACAAACCTGAACGTGCAACCGATGTCAATCCAATCCGCGGGCGAGTCGCCGACGGATGCGGCGGCGTCCGCCGCACCGGGCCCCGCCCCCCGCACCGCGCCGGACCCGGCGTCGCCGCAAGGCGGGCACCGCACCGCCGCGATCATCCCGGCCGCGGGCCGCGGGGTGCGCTTGGGCCCCGGAGCGCCCAAGGCGCTGCGCACGCTGAGCGGCACTCCGATGCTGGTGCACGCCGTACGGGCGATGGACCGTGCGCGGGCCGTCTCGCTGATCGTCGTGGTGGCGCCGCCGGACGGCGCGGACGAGGTGCGGCACCTGCTCGACGAGCACACGTCGCTGGCCCCGGGCGGGGAGCTCCCCGCCACCGACGTGCTTGTCGTCCCGGGCGGTGAGACCCGGCAGGACTCCGTCCGCCTCGGCCTCGCCGCCCTGCCCGGCGACGTCGACGCGGTGCTGGTGCACGACGCCGCGCGTCCGCTCGTGCCGGTCGACACGGTCGACGCGGTCGCGGCGGCCGTACGTGAGGGAGCGCCTGCCGTGGTGCCCGCGCTGCCGGTTCCGGACACCGTCAAGGAGGTCGAGCCGCGCCCGGGCGGCGGCCCGGAACCCGTGACGGGCACTCCGGAGCGGTCCCGGCTGCGGGCGGTGCAGACCCCGCAGGGCTTCGCGTTGAAGGTGCTCGCCGCGGCGCACGAGCAGGTGGCCCGGGAAGGCGACGGCGCCACGGACGACGCCGGCATGGTGGAGCGCCTGGGGATCGAAGTGGTGGTCGTTCCGGGACACGAGGAGGCGTTCAAGGTGACGCGTCCGCTCGACCTCGTGCTGGCCGAGGCCGTGATCGCGAGGAGGCGCGCCACCGATGGCTTCTGAGGGCTCCCGGCAGCGGGCCGGCCACGCGGCGGGGACGCCGGTGCTTCCGCTGGTCGGTATCGGCACGGACGTGCACGCCTTCAAGGAGGGGCGCGAGCTGTGGTGCGCGGGCCTGCTCTGGGAGGGCGAGCACTTCGGCCTGGACGGGCACTCCGACGGGGATGTCGCCGCGCACGCCGCCTGCGACGCGCTGTTCTCCGCCGCGGGAATCGGCGACCTCGGCGCCCACTTCGGCACGGGCCGCCCCGAGTGGTCGGGCGCCTCCGGCGTCACCCTGCTCACGGAGGCGGCGCGGCTCGTACGGGCAGAGGGGTTCACCGTCGGCAACGTCGCGATCCAGGTGATCGGTGTCCGGCCCAAGATCGGCAAGCGCCGGGCGGAGGCGCAGCGGGCGCTGTCGGACGCGGTCGGCGCACCGGTGGCGGTCTCCGGCACCACGACGGACGGGCTCGGCCTGACGGGGCGGGGCGAGGGGCTGGCCGCGATGGCGACGGCGCTGGTCTTGCCGCTTCCGTGATCCGACGTCCGCGGCGGCCGGGACGCTGCCGTGCGGCGGCTCCCTCGTACGGGTGAGTCGCCGCGCGGCGCCGGAATGCCGCGGGGCGCCGGGGAGTTGACGTGTCGAGACTTCCGGCGGGCGGCGGCCGCCCGCGGCAGAGCGTTCACGAGCGAAGGGCGACCCTCATGTCAGCGCAGTTCTCCGACGAGCTCAAGCGGGTCCTCGACGGCCCGGTCTTCGTCAGCATCGCCACCGTCCAGCCCGACGGTTCACCGCAGGTGTCACCGGTATGGGTGAAGCGTGACGGGGACGAGCTGCTGATCTCCACCACCGTCGACCGCCGCAAGACGCGGAACCTCGAGCGGGATCCCCGCGTGACCGTCCTGGTGCATCCCGCGGACGCGCCGTACTCGTACGCGGAGATCCGCGGCACCGCGACGCTGACCACCGACGGCGGGCCCGAGCTGATCGACGAGCTGGCGCAGAAGTACGTGGGCAAGAACTACGCCGAGTTCAACCCGAATTCGGAGCAGGACGCCGAACGCGTGGTCGTCCGCGTCACTCCGCGCAGGATCGCCGGCCGCCTCTGAGTCCGCGGGGCCGCCTGCGGGGGAGCCGCCGGCCGCGGCCCGTCCGCCGGTCCCGCCGTCCGCCGTCCGCCGTCCGCCGTGCTGACGTATGTCACCGACTGCCGTGTGTTGGTGGTCGGCGCGGCGAGCGGTCTCGCGGGCCTACTACCCTGGCCGCGTGAGTATTCGTCTGTACGACACCGGCGCCCGGCAGATCCGAGAGTTCGTCCCGCTCGAGCCAGGGCGCGTCTCGATCTATCTCTGCGGCGCCACCGTGCAGGCGGCACCGCACATCGGGCACATCAGGTCCGGTCTGAACTTCGACATCATGCGCCGCTGGTTCGCCCACCGGGGCTACGAGGTGACGTTCGTCCGGAACGTGACGGACATCGACGACAAGATCATCGTGAAGGCGGCCGAGCAGAACCGTCCCTGGTGGTCGATCGGTTACGAGAACGAGCGGGCCTTCACCGACGCGTACGATGCCCTCGGCTGCCTCCCGCCCACCTACGAGCCGCGCGCCACGGGCCACATCACCGAGATGACCGAGATGATGAGCAAGCTCATCGACGACGGTCACGCCTACGCCGCCGACGGCAACGTCTACTTCGACGTCCACTCCTACGAGGGCTATCTCCAGCTCTCCAACCAGGAGTTGGACAACCTCCTCCAGCCGGAGGGCGAGGGCGAGACGGGCAAGCGCGACCCGCGCGACTTCGCGATGTGGAAGGCGGCCAGGCCCGGCGAGCCGAGCTGGCCCACGCCCTGGGGGCCGGGCCGTCCCGGCTGGCACCTCGAGTGCTCGGCGATGGCGCACAAGTACCTCGGCTCGGCCTTCGACCTGCACGGCGGCGGCGTCGACCTCGTCTTCCCGCACCACGAGAACGAGATCGCCCAGTCCAGGGCGTTCGGCGACGAGTTCGCCCGCTACTGGGCGCACAACGCCTGGGTCACCATGAGCGGCGAGAAGATGAGCAAGTCGCTCGGCAACTCGGTGCTCGTCAGCGAGATGGTCAAGCACTGGCGTCCGATCGTGCTCCGCTACTACCTCGGCACCCCGCACTACCGCTCCACGATCGAGTACAGCGAGGAGTCGCTGCGCGAGGCCGAAGCGGCGTTCGGCCGCATCGAGGGGTTCCTGCACCGCGCGGGAGAGACCGTCGGGGACGTGCGTCCCTCGGCGGAGGTCCCGGCGGCCTTCGCCGAGGCCATGGACGACGACTTCGCGGTGCCGCAGGCGCTCGCCGTCGTCCACACCACGGTCCGGCACGGCAACGCCGCGCTGGGCGAGGGCGACAAGGACGCCACGGCGAAAGCCTTCGCGGAGGTGCGGGCGATGCTCGGAATCCTCGGTCTCGACCCGCTGGACGCCCGGTGGCAGTCCTCGCAGGCCGACGCCGGCCGCGGCGGGGAACTGCGCGACGTCGTCGACTCGCTGGTCCGCCTCGTGCTCGACCAGCGGCAGGCGGCCCGGGCCCGTAAGGACTACGCGACGGCGGACGCCATCCGGGACGAGCTGAAGCAGGCGGGGCTCGTCATCGAGGACACGCCTTCCGGGCCGCGCTGGGAACTGGACAGCGGCAGCTGAATCCGCCCGCGGCCGGAGCGCGTCGGGCGTGTGTGCGAGCCGACAGTGATCCACTTCTTCGGGACGCCCCTCCCTCCGCGATAATGCCCGGGACGGATCCCCGCCGTCAGCGGGCGCGGGACCGGACACATTCCAGCAGCGACCGCCGGGGAGCCCGCGGCGGCTGACCGAGCAGAGAAGCAGGTGCCCCGATGGCCGGGAACAGCCAGCGCCCCAGCCGGCGCACGTCCAACAAGAAGGGTGCCCAGGTCGGCAGCGGCGGCAATCGCCGCCGCTCCCTCGAAGGCAAGGGGCCGACGCCGCCCGCCGAGATGCGCAAGGGCCACGCCAAGCAGCGCGCGGCGCAGGCCAAGGCGCGGCGGGCGCAAGGGCGTCCGCAGCGCAGGACCGGCGGCAAGAGCAGTTCGGAACTGGTCGTCGGCCGCAACTCCGTCGTCGAGGCGCTGCGCGAGAACGTGCCGGCGACGACGCTGTACGTGCAGCAGTTCATCGACAACGACGACCGGGTGCGCGAGGCCGTGCGTCTCGCCGGGGAGACCCGCACCGTCAATCTGCTCGAGGCGCCGAGGCCGGAGCTCGACAGGATGACGAAGGGCCTGCACCACCAGGGCCTCGTGCTGCAGATCCCCGAGTACGAGTACGCACATCCGGACGACCTCACGGCCTCCGCGCTGGACGAGGGTGAGGACCCGCTCATCGTGGCGCTGGACGGCATCACCGACCCGAGGAACCTCGGCGCGATCGTCCGCTCCGTCTGCGCCTTCGGCGGCCACGGCGTCGTCGTACCGGAGCGGCGGGCGGCCGGCATGACGGCCGGTGCGTGGAAGACCTCCGCGGGCACGGCCGCGCACACGCCGGTCGCGAGGGCGTCGAACCTGACGCGCGCGCTGGAGGCGTACCAGAAGGCCGGCCTGATGGTCGTCGGCCTCGACGGGGACGGCGACGTCGAACTGCAGGACTGCGAGGCACTCGACGGCCCGGTCGTCGTGGTCGTGGGCAGCGAGGGCAAGGGCCTCTCGCGGCTCGTCGGCGAGACCTGCGACGTCCGCGTGCGCATCCCGATGCCGGGCGCCGCCGAGTCGCTGAACGCGGGGGTCGCGGCGGGCGTCGTGCTCTACGAGACGGCACGCCGCAGGGGATAGGGCCTCGACGCCACGGTGGCGTGACGGGCCCGAAACGCCGGGAGGCGCCGGGCAGTCGGGGCGGTTGCGGGCAGTTCAGCTGATTTGACGGGCCTCGGACAGATTGGGGCGGCCCGGGCAGTGTCTTAAGCGTCCGTCACTCGGTTAGATGAGTGTGGACACCAGAACACCCCGCACGCCCGGCCCCTCGGGTGGGCGCCCTGGGGACACCCAGCGGAAGAACCCGAGCGGTTTCTACGACGACAACCCCGTGCTGAGCACGGTCAAGGTCCCCTCCGATCCGGCAGAGGTCGTCGTCACCCACGCCAGCTTCCGGGTGCAGCTCACTCCGCCCTCCGGCACGGCGGCCCCGCGGTCGTCCGTACCGGAAGCGGACCCCGCACCGGCCGAGGCCGCCGACCTGCCGCCCCGCCGCCGGGGCCCCGTCGACTGGGGGCGTACGGAAGGCTCGGACGCGCTCCTCGACACCGGCTCCGGCGCGAGCGGGCTGCGGCAGGGGGCGCACGGCATCAGGGCAGGCACCGCTGAGCCCGCGGCGGCCACGACACAGGTGCTTCCGCGCATCGCGGAGGGCACCGCGCCGCCGCGCCACGACCGCTACTCCGACGGCTACGACCGCTACGACGGACCCCGGGGTTACAGCAATGCCCCGGACCGCACCCGCGGCACCGGCACCGGGGCCGACAGCACGGGCGGCTCCCCGACCGTCGTGGGGCAACGCGCTGCCCGGCCGTCCGAGTCGACGCAGCCGCAGCGGCTGCTGGAAGGGGTACGCCCCGCCCAGGGCGCGTTCGACGCCCCCGCACCGGGCTCCCACGACTCCGGCTCCTACGACTCCGGCTCCTACGACTCCTACGACGGCGGCTCCTATGACGGCGAGCCGGGCGGGAAGCGCCGCTTCGACGAGCGGGCGGGTTTCCGCGACGGTTCAGGGGCGGGCGCTGAGGACGAGCGCGACGGGCTGGGAGGCGTCACACGCGTGGGGGCGCGCCGCCAGGCGTACTACCCGGGCCGCCGGATGAACCTCGGCGTCGTGCTTCTGCCGATGCGGATCTTCCTCGGATTCATCTCGGTCTACGCCGGCATGGGGAAGCTGTGCGACCCCGTCTACTTCGACGGCGGAGAACGCGGCTCGATGGTGACCTGGCTGAACTCGCTCGAACCCTGGGCCGTCGCCTCGCCGCTGCACGACTTCGCCGTCGGACACCCCGTGGGCGCGGGACTCACCGTCGCGTTCGTCCAGATCATCGTCGGAGTGCTGACGGTGTGCGGACTGTGGCAGCGCCTCGCCGCCTCCGTGGGCGTGCTGCTCTCGGCGGCTCTCCTGATGACCGTCAGCTGGAGCAGCGGCCCCGCGTACGAGGCCCCGGACATCATCTATCTGGCCGCGTGGAGCCCCCTCGTCATCGCGGGGGCCCCGGTGTACTCGATCGACGGACGCCTCGCCGGCGACGCCTGGCGGAAACTCGGGCCGCGCGCGGACCTGTGGGAACTGCGCCGGCGCGTGCTGCGCCGCGGCACGGTGATCGCCTCGGTGGTGACGGGTGTCGCGCTGCTGACCGGCTCGCTGCTGGGCGGCGCGGTCCGGTCCGCGCAGACCGCGCGCGTGCAGGAACCGGGCGAGCCGCCCGTCAACCAGCTTCCGGGCTCGCCGCTGCCCAAGACCCCCGGCGCCCGGGACAGCGGCCTGCCCACGCAGGGGCAGGGCTCAAGGGCTCCCGGCAGCCGGCACTCCGGCGGGCCGTCGGCCTCCGCGTCGCCGGGGGACCGGCGCGGCGGCGGTCCGTCGTCGCCCAGCCAGCGCGAGACCGTACAGGCGCCCCAGCAGACGGTGCCCGGCGTCCGTCCGCCGCAGCAGTCGAACCCGGGGGTGCAGGCGACCAGCGGCGGCAGCACCGGAGGGGCGGGCGGCGGCAGCACGGGCGGCGGCTCGAACTCCGGGGGCGGCGGGGGCGGTTCGAGTTCCTCCGGCGGGGGCGGCGGCAGCTCGTCGGGCGGCAGCGGCAGCGGCGGGGGCCTCGGCGGCCTGCTCGGCTGACCGGCGCTCCGCTTCGCGGACCGGGTGGAGGGGGCGGACGGTGCGGACTGGCCGGACGGTGTGGACTGGGCGGGCGGTGCGGGCCGGGCGGACGGTGCGGGCGCGCGCCGGTGGATCAGCTCGCGGGCGCTATCCGGTGGCCAGGGTCTACTGCCGGCCGTCCGTCATCTCCGCCAACTCCCGCGCCGCCTCCGTCAGATCCTTGACGGTGTCGATCGCCCGCCAGTACGCGCCCTGCGGCAGCGGGAAGCCGGCGAGCAGCCGCCTGCGGGCCAGCCCAGGGAACGTGGTCCGTTCGTGGTCCCCGCGCTCGGGCAGCATCTCGGCGAACGACGCGGAGAAGACGTAGACGCCCGCGTTGACGAGGTAGGGGGAGGGCGGCGCCTCGACGAAGTCGAGCACGTGGCCGAAGCTGTCGGTCTCGACAGCACCCCACGGAATGCGGGGACGCGCGAGCGCGAGGGTCGCGACGGCGTCCCGCTCGGCGTGGAAGGCGGCCATCTCGCGCAGCGGGAAGCGCGTCCAGATGTCCCCGTTCGTGGCATACCAGGGCTCGCCGGGGCGGGGGAGCGAGGCAGCGGCGTACTTGAGACCGCCACCGCGGCCCAGCGGCTGCTGCTCGACGACGACCTCGACCCGCACGGGACTCGGACCGTCCGCGCCGGCCGAGGCGGGGAGATCGGCCGTCGACAGCCACTCGCGCAGCACCTCGGCCAGGTGCCCGCAGGAGACGACGACGTCGGTGACGCCTTCCGCGGCCAGCCAGGCGATCTGGTGGCCGATGATGGGCAGGCCGGTGCCGGGGATCTCCACCATCGGCTTGGGGCGGTCGTCCGTGTAAGGCCGCAGCCGGGTGCCCTGGCCTCCGGCGAGGATCACGGCTTGCGTGGGGCGCAGCGTCATGCAGCGCACCTTATGCGGCGGCGCGCCTCACACGGCCGGACCGGACCGGACCGGGCACGGCCCGGCCGGGGATCGGGCAGCTGGACGGTGGAGCAGCGGGGCGGCGGGCACCCCGCGCGGCCGTCAGCGCGTCCGGAGCGTGCCCGCGGCGAACGAGGTGTCGCAGACCGGCCGCGAGTAGCGGTGCGCACGCTGCACGCTGCCGTACTTCTGCACGGCGGCACGACCGAGCGCACGCGCGATCGACGTGCAGTGCCGGGCCAGGGACGGCTTGCGTGCCATCTCCCGCTGCAGGCTGGTCAGTGCGGCACCCGGGTCCTTCTCCTGCAACTCCGCGACGAGGAGCCGCCGCAGCGCCTCCTCCGGTGCACGGGGCGCAGCCTTCGTGGACGCCTTGTGGGACGAAGCGGTGAGCACCTGGTTCCCGGCGGACGAGTTCGTCCAGGGAACGCTTGCCACCGCGAGCGTCCCGGAGAGGACGAGGACGACCGGGAGGACCAGAGCGAGGGATCGGCCGATACGGCGAGCTACGTGGTTCACGGACCGGATCGTAGCGAAGAGTGGCGATTTGGCGACATTCGGTAACCCCGTCGAGCGACGGTGCACCCCGGCGTTCGAGACCGCGGCGGCCGGAACCGAACACGGAGACCGAACAGGGGCCGCACCTCCGGGAGTTGATCCCGGGATGCGGCCCCTGGAAGCGTGCTCACGCACCGGACGCCTCACGCACCGGACGCTGCCCCAGCTCTCACGAGCGGGCCGCCGACCGCCTGACGTGCCTGCCTCGGCTCATCGCGTCCGGCCCGGTACACCGCGTCCGGTCCGCTTTGCCGCTCCGGCCCGGCTCAGCTGCGGGTTCAGTCGCTGAGGCGCTCGCCGGTGGAGGTGGAGAAGACGTGGGTCTCGCCACCGCGAGGCACCACGTGGACGACCGAGCCCTTCTCCGGAACCTTGCGGCCGGAGACCCGTACGACCAGGTCGCACTCCTCGCCGCCGACCTTCGCCGTGCCGTAGACGTAACCGTCGGCACCCAGCTCCTCGACGACGTTGACCGTGACGGCCACGCCGGCCGGCTCGTCCTTCGCGAGGGCTTTGTCGGAGCCGTCGCCGTTGACGAGGTCGAAGTGCTCCGGACGGACACCGACCGTGACGGTCTTGTCGCCCTTGTCGACGGCCGCGGACAGCGCCTCGCGCTCGACGGGCACGACGCTGTTGCCGAACTTCACGCCGCCGTCCGCGATCGGCACCTCGACGAGGTTCATGGCCGGGGAGCCGATGAAGCCCGCGACGAAGAGGTTCTCGGGACGGTCGTACATGTTCCGCGGGGTGTCGACCTGCTGCAGCAGACCGTCCTTGAGCACGGCCACACGGTCGCCCATGGTCATGGCCTCGACCTGGTCGTGCGTGACGTAGACGGTGGTGATGCCGAGACGGCGCTGCAGGCCCGCGATCTGCGTACGGGTCTGGACACGGAGCTTCGCGTCGAGGTTCGACAGCGGCTCGTCCATGAGGAAGACCTGGGGCTCACGCACGATCGCGCGGCCCATCGCCACACGCTGGCGCTGACCGCCGGAGAGCGCCTTCGGCTTACGGCCCAGGTAGTCGGTGAGGTCGAGGATCTTCGCCGCGTCCTCGACCTTCTTGCGGATCTCGGACTTGTTGACGCCGGCGATCTTGAGCGCGAAGCCCATGTTGTCGGCGACCGACATGTGCGGGTAGAGCGCGTAGTTCTGGAACACCATGGCGATGTCCCGGTCCTTGGGGGGCAGGTGCGTGACGTCGCGGTCGCCGATGCGTATCGCGCCTTCGTTGACGTCCTCGAGCCCAGCGAGCATGCGCAGGGAGGTGGACTTGCCGCAGCCGGAGGGACCGACGAGTACCAGGAACTCGCCGTCCGCGATGTCGATGTTGAGCTTGTCGACCGCGGGCTTGTCGCCACCGGGGTAGATGCGCGTCGCCGCGTCGTACGTGACCGTAGCCATGAGTGCTCCTTCACCGGCAGGTACGTGCCGGACGATCCGTCGTAAAGGGAGTACGTTTCACCTCTGTGAACGTGCGGTGACGCTAACCTGCGGATCCTCGTCTTGTCAGCCCTCGGACAGCAACGAAACCGCATCGCGGCCCCCCGAGACCGAGTGGGTAGACTGCACGCGCAAGCGCCCGCCGCCTTAGCTCAGCTGGTTAGAGCATCTGTCTTGTAAACAGAAGGTCGTCGGTTCGAATCCGACAGGCGGCTCTGGAGAAGTGGCAGGTCAGGGCCCTGATTCCGTCTATGAGTCGGGGCCTTCTCCGTTGCCTCGGAGAGGCCGTCTCTCACGATTGAGTTGTCGATCTTCTTCTAGCCGAGCAGTCCGGCCAGCTTCTCAGGCCCCGCCTTGAGGCTCCCGGGGTCGCTGTGGATGTACGTGCGCTTCGTGAACCCGAGGTCGGCGTGACCGGCTCACGCGGAGACGACGGTGTCAGGGACTCCGTTGTTCGCCATCCACGACAGACAGGCGTGCCGGGCGTCGTACAGCCGGACCTTCCGTACGTCCGCCGGCTTCATCCGCTCGTACGTCCGGCGGCGCAGCCAGTCCGTCTTCACCGCGCGCCCCAGTTCGTCCACGACGACGAAGCCGGACGTCCAGTAACCCCCCAGGTCCACGTCGGAGCAGCGCAGGCCGCAGACCTCCGCCAGGCGCTCGCTGGTCGGCATCCACGCCGTGAGTGCTTCCACGTCGTCTTCGGTGAGCTGCTGTGGGGCCAACGGCGTACCGTGACAGCGTGTCGAATGAGCATCTGGGACGCACGCTGCGTCGCCTGCGCCGTCTGGCCTCGCTGACGCAGGAGGAGTTGGCGGAACGCTCCGACGTGTCCGTGGACGTGATCCGCCAGCTGGAACAGCAGCGGAAGCACTCGGCACGGCTTCCCACCCTGCACGCCCTGGCCAACGCCCTCGGCGTGGAGCTGACGACGCTGCTCGGGGACCCTCCGGCGGTCGCTTCCACCGGGGAGAACGACGGCCCGCGCTTCGTGGCCGTACGCCGCGCGATCACCCCCGTCATGTGGGGGCCTGAGCCCGAAGCCCCCGGCCCCGAGTTCGACTTGGAGAGCCTGCGGGGCCGGATCGCGGACGGCTGGGCTCAGTACCACTCGGCCGAGTTCGAGGTGCTGATGAAGGCCCTGCCGGACCTGATCGCCGAATCCCGTTCCGCCACGGTGGCGGCGAGGCCCGAGGACCGTGCAGCGGCCTTCGCGGCGCTGGGGAAGGTGCTCCAGCTCGGCGGGCATCTGTCCGTGCGTATGGGTAAGACGGATTTGGCCCTGGCGAGTTTGGAGCGCGCCATACGGGCGGCCGAGCAGTCCTCTGACCCGCTGCTCGCCCCGATGATGGCCAACTCGGTTGCATGGACGTACCAGCGGCAAGGACGCCTGGACGATGCGCTGCACGTCGCACTCCATGCGGCCGAGACCATCGAGCAGGGCGGCCGCAGGGGCACAGCCGACGGGCTGAAGGTGTGGGGGGCGTTGACCATGAGCGCGGCCACCTCCGCAGCGCGGAGCGGCGACTACGAGCGTGCGGCCGAGATGATGGCCGCGGCCGAGAAGCAGGCGGCCAGGGTCTCCAAGCTGCCCGAGGGCAGTGACAGTCGCATGGTCAGCGTCTTCTCGCCGTCCTCCGTGCGCATCGAACGCGTGCGGCTGGCAGTCCAGTACGGGCACCCCGAGGAGGCCCTGAAGCTGGCCAAGGGGATGCGGCTGTCCAAGGACACCCCGCCCTCGTGGCGTACGTGGCTGCTTCTGGACGTGGCCCGCGCGCACACCGACACCGGGGACGCCGCCGGGGCGGTGAAGACGCTGGAGTCCCTGCGCCGCGTGGCGCCCGAGTGGATGCGCCACCACACGCTCGCCGTGGCGGTCGTGCGTGACCTGTGGTCACTCCCCAACCATCCGCCTGGACTTCGCGCGTTGGCCGAATTCCTGGGCGTCGCCGACTAGCGTCCCGAAAGTGGGACGTAGCGCCCCTGTCAGCTTCCTCAGCTTCTCGCTTGCATGAACGGCAAGACGCCCCGCAGCCGTGCGAACAGCCCGGGGCTCGGCCGAATCTGAGGAAGCAGACCCACATGCGGCAACCTACAACGCAGGCACGCCCGGCCGGCCATCCCGGCTACTCAGAGACGTTCTCCCGCGCGCCGGAGAGCGTGGGCATAGCTCGCCGGCTCGTCCGTACGGCACTCGCCACGTGGCGCTTGGAGCAGCTGGCCGACTCGGCTGAGCTGATCACGTCCGAGCTGGTCACCAACGCCGTGCAGCACGCTCGGAGCAGCGCTGTCCGAGTGGTCGTCAGTCGCCCGTCTGTGAAGTCCGTACACGTCGCCGTCGTGGACAAGTCCCGTGCGGAGCCGGTGCGCTGCGCAGCGGGCGAGGACGACGAGGGTGGGCGCGGGCTGGCCTTGGTCGAGCTGCTGGCCGACTCGTGGGGCACCGATCCCTTGCCGTGGGGAAAGCGGGTCTGGGCGGAGCTGGTGGCGTCGTGAAGTGCATCCGCTGTGAGCCCCCCGGCGTAGTGCTCGTGCACCGACGCCGGGAACATGCAGGGCGAGCGCTCTGGCCCGCGTCCTGGTGATGTGTGCGCATGCCGCCCGCCCGGGAGATCGCCGCCTGCCTTTCGCGATGACGCAACGAGACCCCGGCGCCGGTGAACCCACCGAATCGGCGCCTTGCCGTCTCACGCTGCTCTCACGGACTGTGTGGACGGGGGCGACTTGAACAGCATTGTGAGCGAATCTCTCCTGATGTGTGGACCGCTCAAGGGTGTGAACTGACGGTTTCGCTTTATTCGTTCCCGCTGCGATTCGGATGCGCCCGGACTCGCGGTAACGCGGAGGACCGCCGCAGAACACGGCGTTGAAGAAGAATTGTGCAGGGCGCGTGACGCGGTGTTACGAAAAACCAGCCGGGCGGAATGTTCGATCGGCTCCGGGGTCGAGCAATTCGAACCGTGCGGGCGTTGAGCGGAGGCGCCGGGCGCCACCTCGCCGGACGCAACGCGCCCCGTGAGCAGCAGACTTGGGGGCTGCGGCGGGCGGTGGACGGTGCGTGGTGGTTGGAGCGCTTCTTGCCCGAGTGGCATCGGTGAATCGGCCCGAAGGGTGAATGAGGGATTCCAACTGTGAAGTCATACCCCCGAGTTTCTGACGTTTTTGCATTTCGTATCGTTGAGAAGTCCGGGGAGCCCGGGCTGATGCAAAAAGGAAGGTGTCAGATGTCATCCCCCACTCTGGTCCGGCGTGCAACGGCGACCATTGCTGTCCTGATCGTCGCACTTGCCGGAGCACCGGCGGCCGTGGCCGGCGAACACTCTCCGATCGAGACCAAGAAGAAGCACAGTCTGAAAGACGGCTGCTTCACCGCTTCGTACGACGACGACACGTGGGCCTCGCAGACGATGTACTTCAAGAATCGCTGCAAGACGCGCCACAAGCTCAGGGTCTACAAGTTCGACGGGGGCACGCAGACCGACACGTTCACCGTCGGCGGCGGGTCGAAGGGCAGCAAGCGCTACTGGAACTACGGCGGGAGGATGGGCATCGAGGACCTCGGGCGCGCCTGACGACTCGTTGTCCTGTCACGCGCACGGTTGTGCGCCTCTCGCGGAAGACGGGTTCTGTCAGAGTCCTGCGTAGTTCGGGCAGGTGCCTGCAGCCCTTCTTGGGCAGGCAGAGCTGCCGCGCTCCGGGCATCGGCCCGGAGCGCGGCCCGTCATCGCGATCCCGCTGAACTGCGCGGGTGCCCGTGCAGTTGGGGGTGCGGGGCGGTCGGCGCTCGCCTCGGGTTCCTCCGTCCTTGGCGATCCCCACCACCGCGGAGATGATCCATGCCGCCATCGTCACGGGGAACACGACGATGAGAGTCGGACGTCACGCCTTCATCAGGCAGTCCCCCGGAGATCCGTCAGAACGTCGCCCGGCCCCCGGCGGCGGATGACGTGCGGACGTCCAAATGTTGTCCACAGCTTGTGGGTTCAGCAGCCGGTCCAAGGCCGGTTCGGCTTTGTCGTTGACGAGGGACCCGCTGCCGCCCGGCACTTGAGCCGCGCCGCGTCCTGCTCCAGGCTGCTGCCGTGCCCGTCAAGCTGAGGCAGCGCCGAACCGCCCGCGGCGCCGAAACCGTGCGCGGCGCCGAAACCGTCCGCGGCCCCAGTGCGTGAACTCTTCGGAGGGGCTGTGCGGAGTACGGGCAGCAGAGGAAAATCCACGACCAGAAAACGGGAGATCTCATGCACAAGCGCATGCTGCGCAGATCGGTCCTGGGCGTAGCCGGGTGCGTCACGCTGGCTCTCATGGCTCTGCCGGAGGCCAGTGCCGCACGTGATGTGGCGCTGATCCTGGACTACAACGTGAAGAAGACCTGCCAGGTGTACGAGAACTACCCCAAGGACGGGGTCGTGGGTAACGACCCGAACTGGACCATCAAGCCTGGGGAGATCGTCGCCTGGCGCTACAACGTCAACAGCCACTGGGCGATGATCAGTGACAAGAAGTACCGCAAGAGCAAGGACCACGCCTGGTGGGGGTTCGTCGACCCGAGCTGCATCGGCACTTCGGTGGGCGGCGAGCCGTTCCCCACGCCGGACAGCTCCTACCCCGCCGGGCGGGAGATTCCGAAGCGTGTCCTCGAGGGGCGCAGCGCCGTCGAGAAGGACCACTACCGCAAGGTCGACTTCCGCGTGGCCTCCGGCCCGGTGGTCGACTCGCGGCAGCGGATCGACAGCAAGGGGACGCTGCGCGATTTCCCGAACCGCTTCGTGATCGGCAACGTCAAGGGTGACTGGCACGTCCACCGGACGTCGGAGCGGAAGGCCGGCTGGACCAAGGTCTACGTTCCGAACGCGAAGCGCTGGGGCTGGGTGCAGGACACCCACTTCTGACAGCCACGTTCGGGCACTGACACCCACTTCTGACACTGACACCCACCACGACACCCGAATAAGATGCCCATTTCTGACGGGGGCGGGTTTCTGACGGGGGCAGGGCCGACGCGCCTGTGACCGGCCCGCCCCCGCCGCCCCTCTCTCAGCGCTCCAGTCCGGACTCCAGCAGACGTCCCACCGGCCGTCGCGCCGCGAGGAGGGCGAGGCCGATGCCGATGCCGCAGACGGCGGTGACGGTGAAGTACGCGGAGTTGCCGATCTTGGTGAAGAGCTGGCCGAGCAGCCCCGCCAGGGACGAGCCGAGGGCGAGCGTGAGGAAGTTCAGCCCGACCATCTGGGACCGGAACTTCTCGGGTCCGATCCTCGTGGCCAGCGACAGGCCCATGGGGCCGACGAAGACCTCGGAGGAGCCCGCCAGCACCATGAACAGCAGGATGAGGAACAGCGGGATGTCGGCCTCGCCGGTGGCCTCGGCGATGACGAGCAGGAACAGGTAGGCGCAGCCGATCTGGGCGAGTCCGATGCCGACCTTGGCCACCGTCCCGGGCTGGCGCTCTCCGAGCCTGTTCCACGTCCTGGCGATGAGAGGTGTGACGAGGACGGCCGCGAGCGGGCTGACGGTGGTGATCCAGGCGACGGGGAACTTCCAGTCCCCGATGGTCAGGTCGATGCGTTCGGTGATGAGGATCGATATCGCGGTGAACTTCTGGAACAGGAACCCGAAGTACACCCCGGACGCCAGGAACAGGGGAAGGTAGCCGAGGATGCGCCGCCGCTCGTCGCGGCTGACGGCCGACGTCCGCGTCATGGTCAGGAAGTAGGCGGCGGCCGCCGCGAGCGAGGCGAAGGTCACCACGGTGGACAGGTTCTCCGCGTGGAGCAGGCCGGTGGTGACTGCGGCGCCGATGGCCGCCGACGATGCCAGGAACGCCAGGGCCAGCAGCGGCCGGCGGTTCGCGGGAAGCGGGTTGTTGACGGTCCGGGCCCGTTCGGGGAGCTGCTTCATCGATGCGGCGTACTGGATCAGCGCCGCGCACATGCCGATCGCAGCCAGCCCGAACCCGTAGTGGAAGCCGAGTTCGTTCTGGGCGAGGCCGGTGGTGAGGGGGCCGACGACCGCGCCGATGTTGATGGCCATGTAGAAGTACGAGAAGCCGACGTCGCGGTAGCGCTCGTCGCCGTCCAGGACGAAGCCGACGATCGAGGTGATGTTCGTCTTCAGCGCTCCGGTGCCGAGGACGATGCACACCAGCCCGGTTCCGAGCCCGGCGAGGCCGGGTGCGAAGGCGAGTACCAGGTGTCCGGCGGTGATGACGACGGCGCCGTACAGCACCATGTCGCGCGGGCTGACGAGCCTGTCGCCCAGCCATGCGCCGAGGATCTGGGACAGGTAGACGGCGCCGCCGTATGCGCCGACGATGCCGGACGCGACGGCCGGGTCGAGGGCGAGACCGCGTCCGCGAGTTCGTAGAGCAGGTAGAACGAGAGGATGCCCTGGAGGCCGTAGAAGGAGTAGCGCTCCCACAGTTCGGTGAAGGCCATGCTCCACAGGCCGCGCTTGAGCGGATGCCCGGGGCGTCCGTCGGCTGTCCCGTCGGTCTCGCGGTCGGTCGCCGCGGTTGTCCGGTCCGGTTTCATGTTCATTCGCTGAGTCCTGCCAGTCGCGAGCCGAAGCGGGCTATGAGGGAGGTGTTCCGGGAGTGGCGGCTCTCCTCCCACCGGTCGGCGATGCCGAAGAGCCGGTACATGGCGTGGATGCCGACCCAGCGGAGCGGTTCCGGCTCCCAGCGTCCTGAGTCGTGGTCGTTCCACGGCAGCCTGGACAGCGCGGTGTCGCGTCCCGCTGCCCTGTCCAGAAGGGTGCGTGCGGCGAGGTGGGCGGCGGTGACTCCGTGTCCTGCGAAGCCGCGCGCGACGCCGATCCTGGAGCCGGAGTCGAAGGTGACCCCGGCGCACCAGTCGCGGGTCACGCCGATGGCGCCTCGCCACGCGTGGTCGACGGTGAACTGCACGTCCGGGAAGAACAGCCGGAGCCGTTCGCACAGCGTGCGCACGGTACGGGCGTCCACGCCGCCGCGGCCGGGCGTTCCGGAGTTGAAGGCGTAGGGCGTGCCGCGGCCTCCGATGGCGATGCGGTCGTCGGCGGTGCGCTGCGCGTAGACGAAGGTGTGGGCGGCGTCGCCGAGGCATTCCCTGCCCTGCCAGCCGATCCGCTGCCAGACGTCCTCGGGGAGCTGATTGGTGACGATCATCGACGAGTTGACGGGCACGACGTCGCGCTTGCCGAGGCCGCGGACGTCGCAGTCGACCTGGCCCGAGTAGGCCTCCAGGCAGGCGAGGACGGTCTTGCTGCGTACGTCGCCGCGCGGTGTGAGCACTGTGCCGGGTGCGATGCGGGTGGCGGGAGTGCCCTCGATGACGCGTACGCCCTTGGCCTCGACGACGGCCTTGAGGCCGAGGACGAGTTTGGCGGGGTCGATACGGGCGGTGGTGCGGGTGAGCAGACCGCCGAGCGCCGGGCCGACGGCGATGCGCTTCTTGACGGCGCCGGCGTCGAGGAGCGCGACGTCCTGCTCGCGGTATCCGCCCGCGAGGTCGGCCGCGTGGGCCAGTTCGAGGCGTCTCATCGCGGCCGGTGTGGTGGCCACTCGCAGGTGCCCGCCGCGGTGCTGGTCCGCCTGGATGCCCTCCTCCTGGAGGATGCGGAGGGTGTCGTCCACCGCTGCGTCCATCTCCCGCTGGAATGCGGCGACGGCGGCGGCGCCGTCCTCCCCGCGGGACCGGGCGGCTCGGGCGTACACCGCGCGGTTGCCGGGGAGGAGCGGTGAGAGCCAGCCGCCGTTCCGCCCGGAGGCGCCGTAACCGGCCTCCTCGGCCTCCAGGACGGTGATCTTCGCGCCGGGGTCGCCGGCTGCGGCGTGGTAGGCGGCCCAGAGTCCGGTCAGGCCGCCGCCGACGACGGTGAGGTCCTGCTCCTCGACGGGCAGGTCCGCGGCCCGGTGCCGCGACGGACCGGCCGGCCCGTCCGCGGTGTGGGCGGCCCGCATCCAGTGCGATATCTCGCCGTTGCGGTACGCGGTCATCAGAAGCTCCAACCGGGGGGTGCGCGGTGACGTGGACGGGTCAGTAGGTGGGGGGCGCCATCGCCCACAGGACGCGGGCCTCCTGCGTGCCGCCCGCCTCGGCGACGCGGTGGGGGTCGCTGCTCAGGTAGTGGATCGAGTCCAGGGCGGAGAGCCTGTGGCGCTGCCCGCGGACCTCCACCTCCACCTCGCCGGACAGGACGAGCAGCAGCTCTTCGGAGCTCCCGTGCGTGTAGGGCTCGACTCCGGTGGACCCGCCGGGGGCGAAGTGGCCGAGGAGCACTTCCAGATGGTCGAAGGAGCCGGGCGTGAGCTTGATCTTCGTGGCGCCCTCGCCGAACGACATGCCGTGGGTGTCGCGGAACCGCAGCACGGGGCTGGATATGGACCCGCCCTGCTCGAAGAGGTCCCCGACGGTGAGTTTGAGTACCCCGCACAGCCGCTGGAGGGTGTGCACGCTCGCGTTCGCCTGGTCCCGCTCGACCTGGGAGAGGTATCCCTCGGTGAGGCCGGTCTGTTCGGCTACGTCCTTGAGCGTGAGGTGGAGGGCCCGCCTGCGCCGTCGCAGTCTGGCCCCGATTCCGGTGCTGGATCCGGGCTGGTCATTCGGCATGGGCGGGAACCTAACAAGACTTTGCCGTAGTCACAATGGGCGATGCATTGATCAAAGTTTTCTTTGATGGCGCCGGTCAGGGCGATCTTCGGCGGGGGCGACAGCCCGGGCGACTGCCTTGGGACGCGCCCCCGTCCATGGCGAGCGAGCCGCCCGTGCGCGGTGCGCGTCGGCGGTTCAGCTCCGGATGGGCGGTTCGCAGAGGCCCGGCTTGCTGTCGGGAACGCGTCGTCCCCCGGCCGACTCCCCTGGCCGGGGGACGAGTTGCTGCTCTCGCTCGGTTGAGCCGCTCATGGCGGTGCGGTCCGGCGGGGGACGGAAGCGCCCTGACGGCCCGTCAGCTGATCGTGGTTCATGGCGCGTCAACGCCGTCGGCTCCGGGCCCCGGGCCTGGACGCCCTGGGGCCGGGAGCCGACGGCTCGGCCGGACGGGGGCGCCGGTGCCCGCCCGTCCGGCCGCGGCGCCTCAGCGCAGGAAGCTGCCGAAGCGCGCCTTGGCGACCGGTCCCGCGACGTCGCCGGGGCCGAAGGCGGCCGCGCCCTGCGTCGTCAGGCCCTCGCCGGTGCCGCGCAGCGACCAGACCGCCCCGGCCGAGGCGTTCTCCTTGACCGAGGAGACGTTCAGGTCGCGGTGCCCGTCGCCGTCGACGTCCTTCAGGGCGCAGGCCGCCCCGAACTCGTCGCCCGATTCCGCGACGCCGGGCACGCCCGCCGTGTCCTGGTGCACGACCTGGCTGCCCTCACCGGTGACGCCCGAGGAGCTGCCGTGCAGGAGCGCCACGGAGCCGGCGTCGGTGAACCCCCCGAAGTCCTCGCCGCTGATGCCGAGTGCGATCTCCGCGCGGCCGTCGCCCGTGACGTCGGCGACCGAGACGCAGGAGCCCGTCCTGTCCCCCTCCTCCTCCACGCCGGGGAAGCCGGGCAGGTCCTGGCCGAAGGACTGGCTGCGGTCCCCGGACGGACCGGAAGCGGAGCCGTAGACGACGGTGACCTGCTGGTTCACGTCGTCGCCGAGTACGACGTCGTCGTACCCGTCGCCGTCCACGTCTCCGACGTCGCCGGCGCCGTCGTCGCCGGCGGACCCGAAGTCGCCGACGGTGCCGGTCGTCGTGAAGCCCGCCCCGCCGCCGAGCAGGACGTGGTTCCCCCACACGCCGTCGCCCTCGTACTGCCAGATCGCGATGTCCTGGCGCTCGTCGCCGTTGACGTCGCCCACCGCGTTGGCGGTGACGGGGCCGCTGATGGAGGCGGGACCGTCGACGCAGGAGTCGTCCTCCGCGCAGCCCGGGCCTTCGTCGCCGTAGCCCCACCACTCCGACCGGTCCATGAAGTCGAGCTGTTCGGCGGGGGAGCCGTCGCGGGCGATCGGGCCCTTGAAGAGGGCGGCCGCCTGGGCCTCGGGGTCGTCGCCACCCACGTCGCCCTCGCCGAACAGCGCCAGGTCGGCCTTGCCGTCGCCGTCGAAGTCACCGGCCTGCGGCGTGCCGCCGTACCCGTCGAGGGCCGTGCCGCCGGACAGCCCGGACGGCGAGCCCCACATGATCACGCTGCCGGACGGGGCGTCGGCGGAGCCGATGACGAGGTCGCCGTAGCCGTCCCCGTCCAGGTCGCCCGTGCTGAAGGCGGAGCCGAACTGCTGGTCGGCGGCTGCCGATCCGGGCACGCCGCTCGTGGAGCGGCTCACCAGCTTCTTGCGGGACGGGTCGAGGCCGTCCGTCGAGCCGTAGGTCACCGCCACGTAGCCCGCCTGCGCCTTGCCGGAGACGGTGCCTCCGGGGGCGCCGGACACCAGGTCGGCGTAACCGTCGCCGTTCAGGTCGTCCGCGGGGGCCACCGCCCCGGCCGGAGCCGCGTGCGCCTCCTGCGGAAGGGCCAGGGCGCTCAGGCCGCCCGCCGCCAGCAGCGCGGCGGCGAGCGGCGCCGCGGTACGGGCGGCCCGTCCGGCGCGGTGGCCGCGGGTGTCGGGGCGTCTTAAGGGTGTCATCCGGAAATTCCTCTCCAGGTTGTCTAAACCATTCCTCTCTGGAGACACGCCTGGGTCCGAGTCGGTTGCACCGGACGGCCTTCGCCGCGGCGGGCGCCGGGCGTGCACCGTGCACCGCGGCTCCGGACCCACGTCGTGCAGTGGTCTTCAACGGGCGTCGGTGTGCCGGGACTTCGTAGCTCACGCGCGGAGCGGCCGGCCGGGGAGGCCGCCGACCACGAGGCCGCCGCAGGCAGTTGGCCGACTGGGGGACGCCGCGCGGGAGTTCGTCGACTGCGGGGCTGAGCACGGCAGTCGGCCGGTGCGGACACGGCGCCCGTACCGGCCGTCCGTACGATCCCCGCCGCCGTCTGAAGGCTCTCTTGTCGTGTAACTGCACTACAGAAGCAGCATCTTCAGTCAAAACATGAACTACACGGAACAAAGCTCTTGTCTTTCGAACAGTGACACCAAATACTCCCTTCAGCGCTTGTCAGGGGCACGACGGACATAAGGTTCGCCGTGCCCGTTGACTGCGCCTCACGGGCCCGTGAAACGGACCCCCGATTCCTTACCTGGAGGAAGAAGTGAGGATCAGGCGCACCACCCCCACCAAGGGCATCCGCGGACGCACCCGGCTGATCGCCGGACTGTCCGGACTGGCCGCCGCGGCAGCGTTCACCGCGCCCGCCGTCGCGGCCGAGGCCCCCGCCACCCCCCGGTTCAGCGCCTCCCAGCTCTCCGCGGCGAGCGACGCGGTGCTCGGCGCAGACGTCGCCGGCACCGCGTGGCACGTCGACAAGAAGAGCAACACGCTCGTCGTCACGGCGGACAGCTCCGTCTCCCGGGCCGAGATCGCAAGGATCGAGAAGGCGGCCGGGCCCCAGGCCGCGGCCCTGAAGATCGAGCGCACCCCCGGCAAGATCCGCAAGCTGACGCAGGGCGGCGACGCCATCTACGCCGACAGCTGGCGCTGCTCCGCGGGCTTCAACGTCCGCAGCGGCAGCACGTACTACATCGTCACCGCGGGCCACTGCACCGACGGTGCCGGCACCTGGTACTCCAACTCCGGCCGCACCTCGGTGATCGGTCCGACGGCCGGGTCCAGCTTCCCGACCAACGACTACGGCCTCGTCCGCTACAGCTCCTCCTCCGCCAGCCACCCGGGCACGGCGGGAGGCGCCGACATCACCAGCGCCGCCAACGCCACCGTCGGGATGTCCGTCACCCGGCACGGCAGCACCACCGGCACGCACAGCGGCACCGTCACCGGTCTCAACGCGACGGTGAACTACGGAGGCGGCGACATCGTCTACGGCATGATCCAGACGAACGTGTGCGCGGAGCCCGGCGACAGCGGCGGCTCCCTGCGCAACGGCAGCAGGGCGATCGGCCTGACCTCCGGCGGCAGCGGAAACTGCACGACTGGCGGTACGACGTTCTTCCAGCCTGTCGTCGAGGCGCTCAACGCCTACGGCGTCAGCGTCTACTGACCGGAGCCGGCGTACGCCACCGCCGGGCCGGCGCCCGGGTCGTGTGCACGTGACGATCCGGGTCCACCCGGGCCGCCGCACGGTCGCTGCCAGGGCCCCCTCGGAACGCTCCGAGGGGGCCCGCGCCCGTTCCGCCGGACCCCGGTCCGCCCCGCCACGGCCGTGACGCCCGGCCCGGGGACGGCCGCTCCTCGTGCGTCGATCGCCGGTCCGGGAGGGGTGATGAACGGGCGCCCCGCCCGCGCGACCTCGCGCAGGTGCCCCCGCGGCGGCTCACCCGGCCCGTCGCCCCCTCACCCGGTTCCGTGCGCCGGCGCGATCCGCTTCTCGAACCAGTGGTGGGCGTACGGCTCGTCGTTGAAGGCGGGGACCTCCTGGAAGCCGGCCGAGTGGTACAGCGCGATCGCGGCGTCGAGGGTCTTGTTGGTGTCCAGGCGGAGCACCCGGGCCCCCTTCTCGGCAGCGCGCGCCTCCAGTTCGGACAGGAAACGGCGGCCGAGTCCCAGCCGCCGGGCCCGGGGCGCGATCCACATGCGCTTGATCTCGGCCGGGGCTCCGGAGGGCAGCTTCAGCCCGGCGCAGCCCACGGGCTCGCCGTGCAGCCGGGCGACGACGAACAGGCCGCGCGGCAGGCGGAGTTCCCCCGCGTCGGGCAGCAGGCTCAGCGCGGGGTCGAAGCCGCTGTCGAACCGCTCCTGAAGCTCGGTGAAGTAGGACCGCAGGCAGTACTCCGCGTCCGGGTGGCCCGGGTCGACGGTCTCCATGGTCACGGTCGAGGCGGTCAGCAGCCGCTCGACCTCCGCCATCGCGTCGACGAGGCGGGCGCGCTGGGAGGGGTTGAGCGGTTCCAGGAGCGAGCCGGCCAGCTCGTCGCTGCCGCAGTCCAGGGCGGCGCGCTCGGCGCGTCCGGCCCCGGTGAGGCGGACGGTGCGCACCCGCCTGTCCCGCTGCTGCTGCTCGACGGTCACGAGCCCGTCGTTCTCCAGCGAGCGCAGCAGCCGGCTGACGTATCCGGAGTCCAGCCCCAGCCGCTCGCGCAGCTCCCGCACGTCGCGTCCGCCGTCCCCGGTCTCCCACAGCAGCCGCGCCGCGCCGATGGGCCGCTCCCGCCCCAGGTACCGGTCGTGCAGCGCGCCCACGCGTTCGGTGACGGTGCGGTTGAACCGCCGTACCTGCTCGATCTGCGCCGGGTCCATTCTCTGACTCTAGTCAGGGAATGGTGCGGGTGGCCAGAGGCGGCGGATCCTGAGCTCTGCCGGCCCGATCCGCCAGGCCGCGTGGGCCGCCCGGTTACGAGTCGTCCTGCCGCTGGTCGCCGGACGGCGAGCCGTCCGGCTCCGGGACCGGGTCGAGCAGGTGGGGCCCGTTGTTGCGCACGTTGTTGACGGCGGTCGAGACGGGCCGGGCGTCGAGGCGGCCGCCGGCGGGGGAGGAGAGCAGCGGGCGGAGCTCGTCCGGGTCCTGGTGTGCGGGGTCGAGCCACGCGGCCTGGTCGCCGGGGGTGATGGCGAGCGGCATGCGCGGGTGGACCCGGCCGGCGGCGTCGGTGGCCTCGGTGGTGATGACGGTGCACGTCGCCCACCACGCCCGCGGGTCGCCGTCGTCGCGGTCCGGGTCGCGCCAGAACTCGTACAGCCCCGCCAGCGCCATGATCCCGCCGTCCTCCGGCGTGATGAAGTAGGGCTGCTTGTAGCTCTTGCCGGTCCCGGCCGCCCGGGCCGTGCGCCACTCGTAGAAGCCGTCCGCGGGCAGCAGGCAGCGCCGCTTGGCGAACGCACGCCGGTAGGCCGGCTTCTCGTGGACGGTCTCCATGCGGGCGTTGATCATCTTCGCGCCGGCGTTCGGGTTCTTCGCCCAGAACGGCACCAACCCCCAGCGCAGCGGCCGGAGTTGCCGCTCGATCGCCCCGGTCTCACGGTCGGGTGCCTCGACGACGGCCCACACCTCGTCCGTCGGCGCGACGTTGTAGTTGGGGGCCAGTGCCTGCTCCGGCTCCCACCGGTCGACGTCGAAGAGGCCGGCGAGGTCTTCGGGCCCGCGGGTGGAGGCGTATCTGCCGCACATGCGTCCACATTGCCACGCCGGGGCGGGGAGCGGTCGGGGCTGCGCGGAGCTACTCGTCGACCTTGTCGATCTTTTCCTGGTCGACGACGCCCTCCTCGTCGAAGATGTCCTCGTCGTTGTACGCCCGGTGCGTGACGATCACGACGTAGTCCTCGTCGTTGAGGTCCTCGCACTCCGCGGGCCGCGGGTCGCTCATGGCGTGCTTCGGGGGCTTCTTCATCTGTGAGACTTTCGCCGCGCACTCTTCGGCGATCTCCTCCTGCGGCTGGGCGCAGCCGGTCAGTGCGGCGGCTGCGATCAGTAGTGCGACGGCACGGGCGCGCATGGTCCCCCTCCTGGAAGCGTGGTGAGGAGGGTAGCCGTGCGGAGCGTCTGGGTCACCCGAAGTGATGAAAGGGATGCGCTGTCCGGTGCCGACCTGCTACGAGCGCGGCTCCAGGCCCGGAGCGAGCGGCAGGGGCGGGTGCGGGGAACGGGACGCTCCCAGGTCTGCCCGCACTCGGCGAGGCGCCCTATTTATACGTTTATCTGCCGTTACATTCGATCTGCTGCAGCGCGACTCATCGACATCTACGGAGGCACGCATGCCCCTGCCAAGGTCCGGCCCGTCGCGCCGTGCCCTCTCCGGCACGGCGGGTACCCCCGCCGTCATCCTCGCCGCAATCGCTCTGCTGCTGACGCTTCCCGGAACGGCGCAGGCGCAGGGCGAGGGGGAGCGGCCGGCTCACCCAGAGAAGGACTGGATGGGCTCCACCATCCGCGCCCACGAACGCGACACGAGGGACGCCTCGTCCCGGACGCTCGCGGCATCCGTCGAAGGGGTGGACGTCTCCAGCCACAACGGCGACGTGCCCTGGCCCGCCCTGTACAAGGAGGGTGTGCGATTCGCCTACGTGAAGGCGACCGAGGGAACCACCTACACCAACCCGAAGTTCGCCCAGCAGTACAACGGCTCCTACAAGAGCGGCATGATCCGCGGCTCGTACCACTTCGCCCTGCCGTCCAACTCCAGCGGTGCGGCGCAGGCGAACTACTTCGCCTCGCACGGCGGGGGCTGGTCGCGGGACGGCAAGACCCTGCCGGGCGCTCTCGACCTTGAGTACAACCCGTACGGCTCCGCCTGCTACGGCAAGTCCCAGAAGGCCATGGTCGACTGGATCTCCGACTTCGCGAACACGTACCGCGCGCGGACGAGCCGCCACATGGTCATCTACACCTCCACCACCTGGTGGAAGAAGTGCACCGGCAACTCGTCGAAGTTCAAGAGCACCAGCCCGCTGTGGATCCCGAGCTGGGGTTCGTCGGTGGGCTCGCTGCCCGGCGGCTGGCCCTTCCAGACGTTCTGGCAGTACAGCTCGACCGGGAAGACGGTCGGGGACCGCAACCGCTTCAACGGCGCGCTGAGCCGACTCAAGGTGCTCGCCACGGGCTGAGCGTCCGAGGCGTCACGGTCCGTGCACGAACCGGCCGGCGCCCCCGCGGACTCGCGGGGCGCCGGCCGGGCGCATGTCCGGGCCCGGGACGGCCGAGGGCCCCTCCCCGCACGCCGGCGACGAGTTCTCCGCCTCTCCAGCGCCCTCGCCGCCTTTCCCGCGCCTTCCCTGCCCTCCCCGGATTCGCCTGCCGCGGCATTCGTGGTCCCCGCGCCTCCCGCAGCACCATGGAAGAAGCACACGGGGGCGATTGGAGGAGAGCCTCATGATGGAAGTCAAGACGATCGACAAGGCCGACGAGCGGCGCGACTTTCCCCGGGGACACCTCGAGAGCCTGCATCTGACCGGGATGGACTTCGCGGTCGCCACGTTCGAACCGGGCTGGCGCTGGACGGAGTCGGTGGGCCCCATCGCGGGCACGGGCACCTGCCAGGTCCACCACAACGGGTTCGTGATGCAGGGGCGCCTGCGCATAAGGATGGACGACGGAACCGAGGCCGAAGTGGGGCCCGGTGACGTATTCGTCTGCTCGCCGGGGCACGACGCCTGGGTCGTCGGCGACGAACCGGTGATCGTGTACGACTTCGCCGGAGGCATGGCGAGCGAGTACGCCAAGCCGGCGAGCTGAGCGAGCACCGTCCGGACTCCCGTCCCGTCCGCCCGCGCGGGACGGGTGCCGCCCGCCGTCGCCGCCTCGCGGTCCGGCCGCCGCCGCGTTGTCGGTGGCACGGTGCACGATGTGCGGATGGCGAGGACGACGACGAAGAAGAGCGCGGGGGCGGTGAACAGCCCCCGGCGCCCGGAGCTCTCACTGCCGGAGCTGCGGGCGTACCGTCAGGGCGCGGGGCTGGAGCGCGATCACGACGGGGTCGGCTTCGAGGACGCCGATCTGTCGGGCACGGACGGCGCGGGGGCGACGTTCCTCGACTGCGCGATCCGGCGCTGCTCCCTCGACGAGGCCCGGTGGGAGAGGGCGCGGCTCCTCGACAGCCTGCTGGAGGGCGTCACGGGCGTCGGCACGGACCTGGCGGGCGCCGAACTGCGCGACGTGGAGATCGTGGACGCGCGGCTGGGCGGCGTCCAGTTGCACGGCGCGCACCTGTCCCGGGTCGTCGTGCGCGGCGGGAAGATCGACTTCCTCAATCTGCGGCAGTCGGTGCTGTCCGACGTCACGTTCGAGAACTGCGTCCTGGTGGAGCCGGACTTCGGCGGGGCGAAGCTCGACAGGGTCGCGTTCTCCGGCTGCGTACTGCGCGGCGTGGACTTCACGAAGGCGGCGATGACGGACGTGGATCTGCGCGGGGCGGCCGAACTGGACATCGCCGCAGGGGTGGGGGAGCTGGCCGGGGCGGTGGTGAACACGAGTCAACTGCTGGATCTCGCACCGGCGTTGGCGGCCGAGATGGGGCTCCGCGTCGAGCGGTGAGGGCGCTGCGGCGGCCAGCGTCCACGTCCGCCTCCTCGCCCGCGTCCGCCTCCTCGCCCGCGTCCGCCTACACGTCCACGTCCGCCTACACCTCCGAGAGCGACTCGCGTGAATGCGGCCGGGCCGCCCCGGCTGGCTGCGCCCTCAGACGCGGGGGAAGCGTGCCTGCAGGTTCCACACCGCGGGGTTGCCGGCGAGGTCCTCGTGCATATCCGTCAGGTCGGCGAGCAGGTCGTGCAGGAAGTCCCGCGACTCGCGCCGCAGTTCAGCGTACGGGCAGGTGAGGGGGGTGCTCCGGCCGTCCTTCCGCGTGACCCAGTCGGCGGTGACGTCCACCCAGCCGAAGCGCCTCTCGAAGCGCATGCGGTCGGTGCTCTCGGTGAAGTCGAGTTCGGCCCGCAGGGGGCCGGGCGCGCGGCTGCCGCGCGGGTCGGCGTCGAGGCCCGCCACGACGTCGCACAGCGCCCAGGCGAAGTCGAGTACGGGCAACCAGCCCCAGGACGTGGCGAGTTCGTGGTCGGTCTCCGTGTCGGCGAGGTGGACGTCGCCGCAGAAGAGGTCGTGCCGCAGGGCGTGCACGTCCGCCGAGCGGTAATCGGTCTGCGGCGGGTCCGGGAAGCGCGGCGAGAGGGAGTAGCCGATGTCGAGCACCGCCCGATCGTGTCACGGCGGGCCGAGGCCCGTGTCGGGTGTCCGGGCAGAGCGGAGGCCGTGGCGGGTGTCCGGGCACACGGGCGGGAGGGCCGCGGAAACCGCGAGGGCGGTGCGCCGTCCCGACGGGGGACGGGCACCGCCCTCGGCGGCTCGTGGCGCTGCGTCAGACGTTGACCCCGAAGTCCTGGGCGATGCCGACGAGGCCGGAGGCGTAGCCCTGGCCGACGGCGCGGAACTTCCACTCCGCACCGTTGCGGTACAGCTCGCCGAAGACCATGGCGGTCTCCGTGGCCGCGTCCTCGCTCAGGTCGTAGCGCGCGATCTCCTTCTGGTCCGCCTGGTTGACGATGCGGATGAAGGCGTTGCGCACCTGCCCGAAGTTCTGGCTGCGGGCCTCGGCGTCGTAGATGGAGACGGGGAAGACGATCTTCTCGACGTCGCCCGGCAGCCCGGCCAGGTTGACATTGATCTGCTCGTCGTCGCCCTCGCCCTCACCGGTGACGTTGTCGCCGGTGTGCACGATGCTCTGGTCGGGGGTCGTCTTGTTGTTGAAGAAGACGAAGTGCTGGTCGGAGTAGACCTTCCCGGTCGGGTTGACCGCGATGGCGCTCGCGTCCAGGTCGAAGTCCGTGCCCGTGGTGGTGCGGACGTCCCAGCCGAGGCCGACCGTGACGGCCGTCAGCCCCGGGGCCTCCTTGGTGAGGGAGACGTTGCCGCCTTTGGACAGGCTTACAGCCATGGGGATGCCCTTCTTTCGTCGTGAGTCGCGGAGACTCGCTGCGATCACAAAACGTGTCTGCTGTCACCCTGCACAACGCAGCCGGAGCGCGGGCGGGTTCCAGCAATCCGCACGTTCCTTGTCCGCATCCGCGCGGAAGTCCGCGCCGATGCGTCCCGGGCGGAGCGTCGGCGCCGGAAAAGGCGGTGACGGGCGGATGGGGACACGAGACCATGGAGCCATGTCCCCGCCCTACGTCATCCGCGGCTCGGTCTCCCTGCCGGAGGCCGAACTGGTGTGGCGTTTCATGCGCTCCTCGGGCCCGGGCGGCCAGCACGTCAACACCAGCGACACCCAGGTGGAGCTCCGCTTCGACCTTGCGGCGACGACGGCGCTGCCCGAGGTGTGGAAGGAGCGCGCCCTGGAGCGGCTCGCGTCAGGGGGCCGCCTCGTGAACGGCTCCGTCGTGACCGTACGGGCGAGCGAGCACCGCTCCCAGTGGCGGAACCGGGAGGCGGCGGCCGCCCGTATGGCCGCGCTGCTCGCGGAGGCCACCGCTCCTCCGCCGCGTCCGCGCCGCAAGAAGAAGGTGCCGCGCGGGGTGAACGAGCGGCGGCTGCGCAAGAAGCAGCAGCGCGGCGATCTCAAGCGGGGCCGTTCGGGCCGCGACTGGACCTGAAGGCCCCGCCGGCCCGGCCGCCGCGGCGGAGGCCACGGGCGGACCGGTCGCTCAGGAGCTGCCTCTGGAGAGCGTGTGGTAGCGGCCGCGGTAGTAGGTCAGCGGCCCGCTGTCGGGCACCTGGGGCAGTCCCGCCGCCAGCACCCGTCCGATGACGAGGGTGTGGTCGCCCGCCCGTACGCGCTGCTCCGTGTGGCATTCGACGGTGGCGAGCGCCCCGTCCACCAGCGGGGCGTCCGAGGCCTCGCCGCGCGTGTGCGGGAGGTCGCGGAAGAGGAGCTTGTCGCTCAGCCGGCCCTTCATGGCGAAGCGTCCGGCTGTCTGGCGCTGGCCCTCCGTGAGCAGCGAGGCCGCCCAGTACGGCTGGCGCTCCAGCAGCTCGTCCATCCGTGAGCCGTCCCGGACGCTGACCATCACCAGAGGAGGGTCGAGAGAGACGGACAGGAAGGCGGTCGCGGTCATGCCGACGTCGGCGCCCCCGGGGCCGTCGTCGGGGTCGTGGGCCGTCACCAGCACCACGCCCGCTGCAAGCCGGGCCATGGCAGCCCGGAACTCGTCCTCGCTCACCCCGCCAGCATGGGGCATGCGGCCTTCCGGCGGGCCGGGGCTCGGCTGATCCTGCACTGCATATGACACGTCAAGGACGGTAACCGCTGCCGGGCGGCCCATGCATCGGGCCCTGGGACCAGGACCAGCGACCCAGCCCGGGCGCGGTCACGTCCGTGACAAAGATGTGTCGCTCGCGTGCTCTTCGTGCGCGCAGGTGATGACCGGCCGGTAATGGCCTTGTGACCAGGGCGGAGGCTGGAGAGCGCCGTGCGGCCGCAGGGGAGCGGGGCCGGAATGCCCTGATCGCAGGGGTAGTTGGGCGTGCGAAAGGCTCCCGTTCGGCGCTCTACGCTCGGGTAACGCCGTACCGTTCGGGCAGGAGGTGCCGCCGGGGGGTGCTCCACGAATGCTTCGACCGGTGGCGCCGCGTGTGACAGGCTCACACGGAGAGGAGTCAACAGGCTGCATACAGTTGTGACTTGAGTCACAGCGAGCAATAATTGTTGACCCTGTGTACCTGGTGTACAGCTCACTGTGATTCAGTGGCCGTGGCAGTCGGACAACGACGTCCCGCGAACACCTGGAGTTGACGGACGAGGCTCAGGGGGAGGGCGATGGAAACCGAGTCGGAGCCCTATGTCCGCCTTGCCAGCCTGCGCCGGCTGCACCACGTCGTGGCCCGGCTCAGCACCGCCCGCAGTCTCGCCGACACCTTGCAGACCGTCGCCGACGGCGTGGTCGAGGGCCTGGGATTCGAGATAGCCGCGGTGAACCTCGTACGTCCCGAAGGCGACCTCGTCGTCGCCGCCGTCGCCGGGAGCCAGGGCGCCGAGGCGATGATGGCGGGCCGCGTCGGCTCCCGCGCGTCCTGGGAGCGCCGCCTGTCCATGGGGGAGCAGTGGGGCAACCTCCGCTTCATCCCGTACACGGAGGGCTGGGTCCTCGACGAGGACGACGTGCCGCAGTGGCATCCCGCCGGGCCGGCGCCGCAGAACGCGGACGACTGGCATCCGATGGACCGGCTCTTCGCACCGCTCTACGCCTCCGACAGCGAACTGCTGGGCGTCCTCTCGGTGGACAGGCCCCGCAACGGCCGCCGCCCCGGAGCCTGGGGGCGCGAGGCCCTCCAGCTGTACTCGTCCCAGGCCGCGATCGCCCTCAGCAACGCACGGCTGCGCTCCAACATGCAGCGCGCGCTCGTCCGCCTGGAGCGGGAGCAGTCGGCGCTGCGCGCGAGCGAGGAGAGCTTCCGCCAGGCCTTCGAGTACGCGCCGAGCGGCATGGCCGTCGCCGAGATGGGCGGCGAGCAGCACGGCCGCCTGATACGCATCAACGACGCCCTGTGCAGGCTGCTGGGGCGGCCCGCCTCCGCGATGAGGCGCTACTCCTTCTCGGACATAGTCCACCCCGAGGACATCGGGACGCTGCTGCGCACGTCGGCCGAGGGCGGCCGGGCCGAGCTGCGTCTCGCCCGGCGGGACGGCTCCTACGTATGGGTCTCGCTGCGCAACTCCGTGGTGGCCGACACTGCCGACGGTCCGCGTTTCCTGCTGACCCACGTCGAGGACATCGAGGACCGCAAGCGGCACGAGCTCCAGCTCGCGCACCGCGCCAGCCACGACTCCCTGACGGGGCTGCCCAACAGCGCCGAACTGCGCGCCCGCCTGAACGGGCGGCTGTGCGCCCGCTCCGGGCCTGTCATATCCGGCGTCGCGCACACCGGCGTCAGCGGCTCCGACGTCCCCTTCGGCCCGGGCCTCGGCTACGACGAGGCCGGCTCGGGCGTGCTGGCCTCCACCGGCATGTACGACCCGCACCACACCCACACGGTGCCGCCGACCGGGAAGACGCCGGGTGAGAAAGGTCTCGCCGTCCTCTTCTGCGACCTGGACGGCTTCAAGTCGATCAACGACAGGTTCGGGCACAACTGCGGCGACGCCGTCCTGGTCGAGGTCGCCCGGCGGCTGTCGGCAGGGGTGCGGGACAACGACACCGTCGCGCGGATGGGCGGCGACGAGTTCGTGGTGCTCACCGACGGCGTCGGGCCGGCCGAGGCGCAGGACCTCGCGGTGCGGCTGCGCAACGCCATCATCCCGCCGATCCGCGTCGACGGCCGAGCCGTCCGCGTGGGCGCCAGCTTCGGCATCGGCTGGGCCGGATGCGGGATGACGGCGGAGGAAGTGCTGCAGTCGGCGGACCAGCGGATGTACGTGGAGAAGCGTTCACGCTCGAAGGGGCAGCGCCGGGCGGGTTAGGTATTGCTCACGAGCGTTGTTGACACCCGTGGATCGGTGAGCGGCGCCCGGTGCGTCCAGGCGCCGGGCGGAGGATCGTCCTCGTGTTTGGGCGTACCCGGGCGACTCCGACGACGCAGCAGACGGGCGTGCCGGGCATCGCGAGCCCGCGAAGATCCGAACGGTGTGCCCTGGGTCCGGGCTCCCTCTCCGCCGGATCTCCGTCCGCTCGCGCCCGCGGCCCCGGGGAGGCGTTCCGCCGCCCGGGACGACGCGGGGCGGAGTGGCCGGAAGTATCGCCGGAGGCCCGCTGCCGGCACTCCGCAGTTGGCGTGAGGTCCACTCCGGAGAGGTAGGCTCGGCCGGATACCTGACGCAGTAGGGAGTGACAGGGGATGACCGCCGAGAACGAAGGTGCCGGCCAGACGCCGGAAGCCGACGACCCGTTCGGCTACCTGTACCGCCAGCAGGGCGGTGACGGCTCGACGGCGCAGCAACCCGGGACCCCTCGGCGCTCGTACAACCAGGTCCGCACCGTCGGCGAGCGCCAGTACGGCGCCCCGCGGACGCAGGGCGCCGGCTACGGGCAGCAGCCCAACGCGCACTACGCGGCACCCGAGACGATGCCCGGCGGCCGGGCCGTGACGCAGCAGCACCCCGTGCAGAGCGACGGCAACGGGCACCGCGGCGCCAGGGCCGCCGGCGGACGCAGCCGCAACGGTCTGCTCATCGGTGCGATAGCCGTCGTCGCCGCGGTCGTCGTGGGCATCGGGGCGGCGATCTATTTCAACAGCGGCTCGTCCGAGAAGGCCGACACCGGCGGTCCCGCGGCCGGCGCCGGCAGCGGCGACGAGGGCGGCAAGCAGGACGAGCCGAAGGACGAGAAGCTCAGCGAGGGCCAGCTCGTGGGCCGCAAGCAGGACGCGGCGAGCCTCGCCCTCGGCGGCGGCGCCGCGGCGGCGAACGACGTCCCCAACGCCAAGGGCAAGAACGGCAACTACGTCGCCGCCATGAACAAGCCGGGCGCGGCGGCGACCTGGACGACCGAAGTGCCGGAGTCAGGGGCCTACACCCTCTTCGTCCGGTTCGGCGTGCCGGGCGAGGACGCCGACTCGACGCTGACGGTGAACGGCCAGGCCCAGCAGAAGCCGCTCAGCATGGCCAACTTCGCCCAGGCGAAGAAGGGCGAGTGGGACAAGGGGTGGGCCCGTACCTGGGCCTGGGTCGACCTCAAGGAAGGCCGGAACACCTTCAAGATCTCCTGCGAGCAGGGGAACAAGTGCAACTTCAACCTCGACCAGCTGTGGCTGAAGGCCGGCCAGGTCAAGCGGTAGCGCCGACGGGGATCGGGGCGGGGACGGTGCCGGCCTCGGACCGGCGCTGAACGCCGCGGGGCGGCGGCCGAACCGTCCGGGGGCGGGCCCGCCGCTCCGGCCGGTGCCGGTCAGTCAGCCGTCGCTTCTCCGCGTTCCTCGACTCTCACCCGTGCCAGCAGGTCCCGGTGGACCTCCTCGTCGAACTCGCCCGCCGTCGCAGCCCGTACGGTCGCGGCCGACAGGGCGACGGCCCGGGCCAGCCGCTCCGGCCAGGGGAGCCGCTCGACCAGGCCGGAGATCAGTCCCGCCACGGCCGAGTCGCCCGCGCCGGTCGGATTGCCCGTCAGGGAGCGGGGCGGGCTCGCCTGCCACGTGCCGTCCGGGGTGACCAGCAGCATGCCCTCGGGCCCGAGCGAGGCCGCCACCGCGTGCGCTCCGCGCCGCTGTGCCGCCCGCGCCGCGCGCAGGGGCTCGGTGGTGCCGGTGATGCCCGCGAGTTCGCCGGCGTTGGGCTTGACGAGGTCGGGGCGTGCGGCGAGGCCCCGGCGCAGCGGTTCACCGCTGGTGTCCAGCACGACGGGTACGTCCGCCGCGTGCGCCTCGCGGATCAGCTGTGCGTACGCGCCGACGGGCACCCCCGGCGGAAGGCTGCCGCACAGGGCGACGGCCTCGACGCGGGAGCCGCCCCCGTCCTGCCCGTCACCGAAAGTTCCCTCGCCGCCTCCGCCGTCACCGCCGCCCCGGGGCGGGGAGCCGTCTCCGGAGCGTGGACTGCCGTGCGCCGCCCCGGCGTTGCGGTGCAGCAGTTTTCCGTACGTGTCGAGGAACGCGGCCCATTCGTCGGCGGCGATGTGCGGGCCGGGCTCGTTGAACTGCGTCGCGTCGCCGGTGGATTCGTCCACGATGCCGACGGTGCGCCGGGTGCTGCCCCCGATGGGCACGAGCGCGTCGGAGACGCCGGCCTCCCGGCCCAGGAGTTCCCGCACCCATTCGCCCGTGCGGCCTCCTGCGAACCCGGTGACGACCGTGGCGTGCCCGAGGGCGGCGAGGACGCGTGCCACGTTGAGCCCTTTGCCGCCGGGGCGTTCGGTCACGTCGCGTGCCTGGTGCGAACCGTGGACGTCGAGGCGCGGCACCCGGTAGGTCAGGTCGAGGGCGGTGTTGAGCGTGACCGTCAGGATCACCGGAGACACTCCAGGGGAGGCTGGGCGAGGGCGGGGACGTAGCGGGGGCCGGCCGGGCGGACGCGCGTAGAGGTGTCCGTGGCAACCGCGCGAGCGATCATGCCACTTGGCCTTACGGCGTGCGACCCCTCGTACCGAACCGGCGGACGCCCGCCGGTCACCCCTCCGCGGCGTCCGCGGGCGGGGGCACCACCCACTCGCCCTGCCGCATCACGCCCGCGACCGCGAAGTCCGCGTCGAGGACGACGAGGTCGGCGTCCTTTCCGGTCTCGAGCGAGCCCGTCCGGTCGTCGACGCCGAGCAGGCGCGCGGGGTTGGCGGAGAGCGCGCGTACGGCCTCCTCCACCGGGAGGCCGTCGACGGTGACGGTCCGCCGGAACGCCCGGTCCAGGGTGAGGGTCGACCCGGCGATGGAGCCGCCCTCGACGAGCCGGGCGACACCCTCGCGCACGTCCACCTCCAGGGGGCCCAGCGGGTAGCGGCCGTCGCCCATGCCGGCGGCGCCCATGGCGTCGGTGATGAGCGCGACGCGGTCCGCGCCCGCGCTGCGGAAGGCCAGCTCCAGTACGGCGGGGTGCAGATGGGTCCCGTCGTTGATCAACTCGACGGTGACGCGCTCGTCTTCGAGCAGTGCCGCGATGGGGCCCGGTGCGCGGTGGCCGAGCGCCGGCATGGCGTTGAAGAGGTGGGTGGCGACCGTCGCTCCCGCTTCGACGGCCTCCACCGTTCCCTCGTACGTGGAGTCCGTGTGGCCGATGGCGGCGACGACCCCGCTGTCCGCGAGGGCCCGTACGGACTCCAGCCCGCCGGGGCGCTCGGGGGCGAGGGTCATCATCCTGGCGCTGCCGCGGGCGGCGTCGACGAGCTTGCGCACCTCCGCCGGGTCCGGGTCGCGCAGCAGGCCAGGGTCGTGCGCCCCGCAGCGGTGCGGCGAGATGAACGGCCCCTCGAAGTGCACGCCCGCCAGATCGCCCTGTTCCGTCAACTCGCTGAGGACGCCCGCCTGGTGAGCCAGATCGCCGAGTTCGCCCGTCACGGTGGAGGCGACCATCGTCGTGGTGCCGTGCCGGCGGTGCGTGTCGATGACGGTGAAGGCCTGCTCCACGGTGCCCGCGGAGAAGGAGGCGCCGCCGCCGCCGTGCACGTGCATGTCCACGAAGCCGGGCACGATCCAGTGGCCCGCCAGACGGTGCGTGGGCGCCTCGCCGGGGACGTTCGCCGCGATCGCGCGGCCCTCGACGCTCAGCGTTCCCGCGTCCTCGACGCCGTCCGGCCGGACCACCCTCGCCCCGGCCAGCACGGTGCGCCCGGCCGGGCGGTGACCAGTGGAATTCGTGGCGCTCATCGGCTCGAAACCTCCGCGGAGAGTAGGTCTTGGGCGAGAAGTCCCGCGCCCAGGCAGCCCGCGGCGTCCCCGAGGGCCGCCGGGACGATGGTGGGTAGGTGCTGGAAGGTGGTGCGTGCGCGGACCGCGTCCCGCAGCGGCGTGAAGAGGACGTCGCCCGCCTCGGCCAGTCCGCCGCCCAGGATCACCGTGCGCGGATCGAGCAGGGTGAGGGCGGTGACGAGCCCCGCGGCGAGCGCGTCCACCGCGTCCTGCCACACGGCGATCGCGCGTCCGTCATTGGACTCGACCGCTCTCGCCGCGTCCGCCGCGGTGGCCGACGGATCGCCGCACGCCGCGGCCCAGGCGCGTCCCACCGCGCCCGCGGAGGCGAGCGCTTCGAGGCAGCCGCGCTGCCCGCAGCCGCACTCCGGTCCGCCGGGACGCACCACCACATGGCCTATCTCGCCCGCGCTTCCGTGGGCGCCGGGTTCGAGGCGCCCCTCCAGGCCGAGCGCCCCCGCGATGCCGGTGCCCAGTGCCATGAAGAAGAAGCGGTCGACCCCCTTCCCGGCCCCGATGCGCCCCTCCGCGAGCCCACCCGTACGGACGTCGTGGCCCAGCGCCACGGGGATGCCGCCGAGCCGTTCCGTGAGCAGTGCGCGCAGCGGTACGTCGCGCCAGCCGAGGTTCGCGGCGTAGACGGCGGTCCCGGTGGACGCGTCGAGGATGCCGGGCACCGCCACGCCCGCGGCGGAGGGGCCGGTGCCGAACTGCCGGACGCCGTGGGCGCGCAGCTCGGCGGCGAGGTCGAGGATGCCGTCGACCACGGCGTCGGGGCCGCCCTCCCGTGCGGTGGCGCGCCGGGTCTCGTACAGCAGGCCGTGCTCCGTGCCGGGCCGGGTCTCCGCGCCCGGGGCGATGAGGGCCGCCTTGATCCTGGTGCCGCCCACGTCGAGGGCGATGACGTACTGCGGGTTCCCGGGGCTGAGGCTCACGGGGTCAGTGTCGCCCGGCGGACGCCAACAGGTCTAGTCCACTCGCGATATCTCTCGGGTTTTTCGCAGGTGGCACGTGGGGCCCCCGGGGCGGGTGGACGGGACGGATATGTACTGCGTCCGGTGACGCAGCGTCATGCATAGGGTGAAGAAGGCCGAAGAAGGGACGACTGTTGCGAAAGCGATATCCGTAATGGCATAGACCTTCGGCGGTGCGGGCGGAAGACTCCTCTCCCGTGCGTGCCCGGCCGGCCGGAGAACGGGGCGGGGCGCCCTGCCGGAGCGGGTCGTCTGCTGTGAGGGGTAGTTGCTGTGAAGCGTCGGAGCTTTCTGGGCATGGCGGCGGCGGGAGCGGGCGGCGGCCTGGCGGTCTCCGGATGCGGTGCCGGGGCGAGCGCGGAGAGCGTCACCCTCAGGATGGTCGCCGCCGACTACGGCGAGCCCCGCCGCGGCAACAGCACCCAGGGCTACTGGGACGCGCTCGTCCGCAAGTTCAACCAGAGGTACCCCGGCGTCGCCGTCGACGTCACCGTCCTCAGCTGGAAGGACGTGGACAAGAGAGTGGCCGCGATGGTCGCGGAGGGACGTGCCCCCGACATCGCCCAGCTCGGCTCCTACGCCGACTACGCCGCCGGCGGAAAGCTCTACAGCGCCGACGAGCTGCTCTCCATACCCGTGCAGGCCGACTTCCTCCCGCGCCTGGCGGAAGCCGGCAAGGTGGAGCGGGTGCAGTACGGCCTGCCGTTCGCCGCCAGCACCAGGCTCCTCTTCTACAACCGGAAGCTCTTCGCCAAGGCCGGTCTGGACCCGTCGAAGCCGCCCCGCGACTGGGGCCAGCTGGTGCGCACGGCCAGGCGGCTGAAGGCCGCCGGGGTGCGTGTCCCGTACGGGCTCCCGCTCGGCCGGGAGGAGGCTCCGGCGGAGGCGCTGATGTGGGTCCTCGGCGGCGGAGGCGGCTACACCGACAAGGCCGGGGCCTGGACCATCGACGCCCCGGCCAACATCAGGACCTTCGAGTGGATGCGGGAGAACCTCGTCGGCAGGGGGCTGACCAACCGCTCCCCGGGGAGCACCGACCGGCAGGACGTGTTCGACGCCTTCACCAGCGGCCGGGTCGGGATGCTCAACGGCCACCCCAAGCTGATGAAGGAAGCCGCCGCCGGCGGGGTGGACTACGGCACCGCGGTCCTGCCGGGCGACGAGGGCCCGGCCGACACGACGCTCGGCGTCGCCGACTGGATCATGGCCTTCAAGCAGGGCGGCCGCCGTGAAGAGGCGGGCAGGTTCCTGGAGTTCGTCTTCGAGGAGAGGAACCACTACACCTTCGTCGACCGGTACGACCTGCTCCCCGTGACGACCTCCGCGAACGAGCGGATGCGGGCGGCGCCCGAGCACAAGCGGCTGCGCCGGTTCCAGGACCAGCTGCCCGGTGCGGAGTTCTACCCCGTGGGCAAGGTCTCGTGGGCCCGGGTCAGCCGCGAGCTCAAGACGTCCGTGGGGAACGTGCTCGAACGAGGAACGGACCCGGCGGCCGTGCTGGGCGTCATCCAGCGGAAGGCGGAGGCGGAGGACTCCGCGACGCGGGCGCGCTAGCGGCCGGAACGGCCGACGGCCGTGTCCGGGCCGGGAGTTAGATTGGACGGATGAGCGCCGAAGCGGACGGTACGGCGGCGGCCCCGGAGGAACGGCCCTCCGGGGAGCCGGCGGCTGACGGAGCGGCCGGCGGGCCGGAAGCCGGTGGGCCCGCCGAGCCCCCTCTGCCGCACGGCCTCTCGGCGCGCGACGTCGCCGTACTGGCCCTGGAACGCCGCGGCTGGAGCGGCCCCGGCGTCAAAGAGCGCGCGATACGCGAGCAGTTGGACATGTCGCCCACCCGCTACTACCAGCTCCTCAACGCCCTGCTCGACGACCGGAACGCCCTCGCCCACGACCCGGTGACCGTCAACCGCCTCCTCCGCAGACGCGAGGAGCAACGCGCGCGCCGCTAGAACCGCCTCGGCGGCACACGCGGCACACGCGGCACACGCGGCACACGCGGCACGGCGGGACCAGGCACGCGCCATGCCGCCGTGCCCCTGAGCTGCCGATAGGCTCGCACTATGGCAGCCCTACCCACCCCCCGTACCGCCGCGGGGCGCGAGGGCCTCGACGCGATCACGGGCGACCCCGGGCGTGCTGTCGTCGCTCTCGACTTCGACGGCACGCTGGCGCCCATCGTCCCCGACCCCCGCGACGCCCGCGCCCATCCCGGCGCCGTCCCCGTGCTCTCCGGCCTCGCGCCGCGGCTGTGCGCGGTGGCGGTCATCACGGGGCGCCCGGCGGCGGACGCCGTGCGCTACGCGGGGCTCGAAGGCGTCGAGGGCCTCGAACACCTCACCGTCCTCGGCGCGTACGGGGCGGAACGCTGGGACGCCGCCACCGGCTCGCTCACCGCGGCGCCCCAGCCGCCCGGCGTCGCGGCCGTACGGGCCGAACTGCCCGGTCTGCTGCGGGAGTCGGGGGCGCCTCCCGGCACGGCGGTCGAGGACAAGGGCAGGGCGGTCGCCGTCCACACCCGGCGCACCGACGACCCCGCCGCCGCGTTCGCCCTCCTGAGCGGCCCGCTGCGGGCGCTGGCCGAGCGGCACGGACTGCTCGTCGAACCCGGCCGCATGGTCCTGGAGTTGCGTGCCCCGGGAGCCGACAAGGGCGCGGCGCTGGAGGCGTACGTGCGCGAGGCCGGCGGCGGCGCGGTGCTGTACGGCGGCGACGACCTGGGGGACCTCGCCGCGTTCGCCGCCGTGGAGAAGCTGCGCGGCGAGGGCGTGCCCGGCCTGCTGGTGTGCAGCGGCGGCGGTGAGACGGGCGAGAGCGTTCCGGAGGTCGCCGACCGGGCGGACGTCGTCGTCGACGGCCCGTCCGGCGTGGTCCGGCTCCTGGAGTCGCTGGCGGCGTCTCTTGCCGACGGTGCGGCGGGCCCCGACGCGCCCTAAAGCGCGTGCAGTTGGTCGAGGAACCAGCGGTCCGGCGGCAGCGCCGTGGCCGCCGAGGCGAGCCGCCGGGTGCGCTCCGTGCGCTCGGCGGGATCCATCGTGAGGCCCTCGTGCAGGGCGCGTGCGGTGTCCGCGATGTCGTACGGGTTGACCACCAGGGCGTCCCCGCCCATCTCCTCGTACGCTCCGGCCTCCCGCGAGAGCACGAGCGCGCAGCCCTCGTCGGAGACGACGGGCACCTCCTTGGCCACGAGGTTCATGCCGTCCCGGATGGGGTTGACCAGCGCCACGTCGGCCAGCCGGTAGGCGGCGAGGGAACGCGCGAAGTCGTCCTTGAGGAACAGCACGACGGGCGTCCAGCCGTCCGTTCCGTACGCCGAGTTGATCTCGTCGGCGACGCGGGACACCTCGTCCATGTAGTCGCGGTAGACGGCCAGGTCCTGCCGGGACGGGTAGGCGAGTGCGAGGTGCACGACTCGTTCGCGCCACTCGGGGTGGTCGTCGAGGAGGCGGCGGTAGGCGTGCAGTCCGCGCACGATGTTCTTGGACAGCTCGGTGCGGTCGACGCGTACGAGCGCCCGCCGCGGTTTCCCGTCCGGTCCGCTGCCGATCTCCTCGCGCAGCGCCGCGATCCGGTCGTAGACGTCCTCGCGGTTGGCGCGCTCCCGCAGGAACCCGGCGTCCGCGCCGAGGCCGTGCACCCCGAGCCGGGTCGTGCGGCCCTCCAGCGTGACGAGGAGCTCGCCGGTGGGCTCGTCCGTCCGGACGTCCGCGCCGAGCAGCCGCTCGCAGCAGTCGGCGAAGGCTGCCGCCCAGCGCCGGGTCAGGAACGCGGCGCGGTCCGCGCCGAGGATGCCGCGCAGCACCTCGCCGCCGACGGCGTCGGGCAGCATCCGGTAGTAGTCCGGCGGCGCCCAGGGGGTGTGCGAGAAGTGCCCGATGCGCAGGTCCGGACGGAGGCGGCGCAGCAGGCCGGGGACGAGCGTGAGGTGGTAGTCCTGCACCATCACCGCGGCGTTCTCGGCGGCCTCCGCCGCGAGCGCGTCGGCGAAGGCGCCGTTGTAGCGCTCGTACGCCGCCCACTGCCGCTCGAACTCCGTGTCGAAGGACGGTTCGAGGGGCGTCTGGTACAGCAGGTGGTTCACGAACCAGAGCACCGAGTTGGCGACCCCGTTGTAGGCGTCGGCGAAGTCTCCGGCCGGGATCTCCAGCATGCGCACGGACTGGCCGCCGGTGTCCGCGGGGTCCAGCCTGCCCGCGAAGCGGCGTGCCGCCTCGCGGTCGCCGTCGCCCAGCGCGGCGCACACCCAGACCGCTCCGCCGCCGTCGCCTCCGGTGCTCTCCGCGCTGATCGCGGACAGCCCCGACACGAGCCCTCCGCCGCCCCGCTTGACGGACAGCGAGCCGTCCTCGGCCTTCGAGTACGAGACGGGCCCGCGGTTGGAGGCGACGAGGACGCGGGCCGGGGCGTTTCCCTGCTGGGCGGAGCGGTCGGCAGCCATGGCCGGAGCTTAGCTGTTCCGTCCGAGGACAGATCCACGCAGACGTGACATGCGCCGCGCGTGGCGCCCGCCCCGACGCCGCGCCCTACGCCGCATGCCGGGCCGCGTACTCCGGGATCTCCCGCATCGGCGGACGCTCCACGGTGTCCACGGCGTGGCTGCGCGGTGCGAAGCCCCCGAACCCTCCGCCGCCGCCGACCCGTTCGAACTGCGTGAGCGTCGGGCGGGCCGGCCGGCCGCCGCGCGCCAGCCGCGCCTGCGCCGTGTGGTGGATCGCCGCGGCCATCCGCCCCAGCGCCTGCCCGTCCTGATGCCTGTGGTGGCGCACGCCCACGTCGACCTGGCCGAGCGCGTCGAGCCCGGCGGTGTGCAACGCGTCGACGAGCAGCCCGAGTTCCACGCCGTAGCCGACGGGGAAGGGCAGCTCCTCCAGCAGCGTGCGCCGTGCCGCGTACTCGCCGCCGAGGGGCTGGACGAAGCCGGCCAGCCGCGGCCAGTGGAGGTTCAGCAGCGGGCGGGCGACGAGCTCCGTCACCCGGCCGCCGCCCGAGGGGTCGCCGCCCAGCGGGCGGTCGTACATCGCCTTGACGAGCTGGAGCCGCGGGTCGGTGAGCAGCGGCCCGACGATGCCGGAGACGAAGCGGGCGGAGAAGTCCCGCAGGTCGGCGTCGACGAAGCAGACGACGTCGCCGCTCGTCACCAGCAGCGAACGCCACAGCACCTCGCCCTTGCCGGGCAGCGCGGGCAGCCGCGGCAGCACGTCGTCGCGGTGCACGACCTTCGCGCCCGCGTCTTCGGCCACCTGCGAGGTGCGGTCGGACGAACCCGAGTCCATCACCACCAGCTCGTCCACGAGCGGGACGGGAAGCGCCGGCGCCATCAGCTCGCCGCGGATCACCGAGACGATCTCCCCGACGGTCCGCTCCTCGTCGAGCGCCGGCAGGACCACGCTGACGCGGCTGCCCGTGGCGCGTTTGGCGGCCGCCAGCACCGCCGGCGGGCGTTCGCCGCACGACCAGGAGCGATGCCTCAGCCACTGCTCGACTTCCTCCAGCACGCACGCACTCCCTGTGATCCATCTCGCGGTTCGGACGCCTGTCTCAACGGCCGGGTCCGTCGGCTACAGTCTTGAACAACGCGGACGGCGTCCGCATGCCGGGTCCCGCCCGGCTCCCGCCGCCGTACTGCGCGGGCCGCCGACACGGCGTCCACAACTTCATACCGCTCATCCAGAGGGGCAGAGGGAACGGCCCGTTGAAGCCCCGGCAACCCTCCGGCCGGTCTCGCGTCCAGCGTCACAGCTGATGTCCAGTGCGAGGCTCCCGGCTCGGGAAGGTGCCAATTCCGTCTCGTGGCGAGATACGTCACGGGGAAGATGAGGAGAAAGGGCCTCGCCGAATCATGGCTGTTCAAGCTGCTTCCGAGCAGTCCACCCCCCTTCCCGGCGACGCGGGTGTCCGGCTCGGTCCCGCCGCCGCGCTCAGCTGCCGCGAATGCGGGGAGCGGCTGCCGCTCGGTCCGCTCTTCGCCTGCGAGGCGTGTTTCGGGCCGCTGGAGATCGCATACGACTTCCCCGGCGGCGATCCCGCCCGGCTCCGCGAGCAGATCGAGGCCGGGCCCGACAACATCTGGCGCTACGCACCGCTTCTGCCCGTTCCGGCGGACGTCGCCTCGAAGCCGAACATCAACCCCGGCTTCACCAAGCTCGTCAAGGCCGACCGGCTCGCCCGCGAGCTCGGCGTGACCGGCTCCCTCCACATCAAGGACGACTCCGGCAACCCGACGCACTCCTTCAAGGACCGCGTCGTCGCCATCGCCGTGGAGGCCGCGCGCGCCTTCGGCTTCACCACCCTCTCCTGCTCCTCGACGGGCAACCTCGCGGGAGCGGTCGGTGCGGCGGCGGCCCGCGCGGGGCTGCGCTCGTGCGTGTTCATCCCGCACGACCTGGAGCAGGGCAAGGTCGTCATGGCCGCGGTCTACGGCGGCGACCTCGTCGGCATCGAGGGCACCTACGACGACGTGAACCGTTTCTGCTCTGAGCTCATCGGCGATCCGATCGGCGAGGGCTGGGGCTTCGTCAACGTCAACCTCCGCCCGTACTACGCGGAGGGCTCCAAGACGCTCGCCTACGAGATCTGCGAGCAGCTCGGCTGGGAGCTGCCCGACCAGCTCGTCGTGCCCATCGCCTCCGGCTCCCAGCTCACCAAGATCGACAAGGGTCTGAAGGAGCTCGTCGCCCTGGGGCTGGTCGAGGACAAGCCGTACAGGATCTTCGGCGCGCAGGCCGAGGGATGCTCCCCGGTCTCCCGCGCCTTCAAGGACGGGCACGACGTCGTGCGCCCCGTCCGCCCGGAGACGATCGCCAAGTCGCTCGCCATCGGCAATCCGGCGGACGGCCCCTACGTGCTGGACATCGCCCGCAGGACGGGCGGCGCCGTGGAGGACGTCACCGACGCGCAGATCGTCGACGCCATCAAACTGCTGGCGCGGACGGAGGGCGTCTTCGCCGAGACGGCCGGCGGTGTGACGGTCGGCGTCACGAGGAAGCTCATCGAGGAGGGCCGGCTCGACCCGTCCCTCACCACCGTCGTCCTCAACACGGGCGACGGACTGAAGACACTGGACGCGGTGGCTCCGACGACGGGGCCGTCCGCGGTCATCCGCCCCAACCTGGACTCCTTCCGAGAGGCTGGTCTCGCATCATGAGCGTCAACGTCCGTATTCCGACCATCCTGCGTACCTACACCGGCGGTCAGGCGGAGGTGAGCGCCGAGGGCTCGACGCTCTCGGAGGTGCTGGCCGACCTGGAGAAGAACCACACCGGCATCGGCCCCCGTGTGCTGGACGACTCGGGCAAGCTGCGCCGTTTCGTCAATGTGTACGTGAACGACGACGATGTCCGGTTCGAGCAGGGCCTCGAGACCCCGACGCCCGACGGCGCGGGCGTTTCGATCATCCCGGCGGTGGCGGGCGGCTGCTGAGTCGTGAGGGCTCGGTGAAGGCCCTCTGCCGCTTCCGTCGACCCGCACCGGCGAATCGCCCCCTTCCAGGACAAGTCCGAAGCGGAGGGGGCGATTCCGCGTCTTGGGCCGCGATAGAGTGCGGGGAATCCCCGCCCCGCAAGTGATCCGGTACGTGCCGGACGCATATGAGAACGCGACAAGTTGTGCGCGAAATCGGGGCGGCAATTGTCGTGTTGGCGCACTATGCCTGGCCCTTCTTGCCCTGGTTTCCCGGGAGTTGAGGGCATTCGACCGCTCGGCCCCTGCCCAGATTTCTCGTCTTCATGGCCTGTTGCAGAGGGCGTCCGTGCAGATACATTCAGCCGCGGTCGACGCGTCCTGGCTCGTGTGTCCCGTGCTCCCGCCGTGGGGGAGGGGGCCGGCCGGGGGCGAGTTCTGACCCGGGTTCGTGAAGTGCGGGCTCGTGCAAGGGCCAGTAATAGGGGAGTTAGGCATGGCTCAGGGCACCGTCAAGTGGTTCAACGCGGAGAAGGGATACGGCTTCATCGCGGTCGACGGTGGTGCGGACGTGTTCGTGCACTACAGCGCGATCCAGATGGACGGCTACCGCACCCTGGACGAAGGACAGCGGGTCGAGTTCGAGATCTCGCAGGGGCAGAAGGGGCCGCAGGCTGACATGGTCCGCGTGACGGCCTGAGCGCCGGCCACACTGCGCAGAGTTGCTGGAGGGGCCGCATCCCGGTTTCGGGATGCGGCCCCTCTACGCGTGTCCACAGTGCTGCGGCTCGGCTTCCGGAGGGGCCGTCCGGCGCTCCCCGGCGTCCGGCGTGATGTCCTGAGGGCGCTTGCACTCGCAGGGGTCGAGTGCTAATCATTGCGTTAGCACTCTACGAGTGAGAGTGACAGACAAGGACCGGGTCGGTGAGGCTCGTCCGCCGCGTGGAGCAAGGAACCACGCGGTGAGCGTGCCGTCCGTCGCGGGCACCAGCGCGGTCCGGACAGCCCCGTCCCCTGGTTGTGCAGGGGGATCCCCAGTCCGGGAGGGACCACTTCACATGGCCAAGATCATCGCGTTCGACGAGGAGGCGCGGCGCGGCCTCGAGCGCGGGATGAACCAGCTCGCCGACGCCGTCAAGGTCACGCTCGGCCCCAAGGGCCGGAACGTCGTGCTGGAGAAGAAGTGGGGCGCTCCCACGATCACCAACGACGGTGTCTCCATCGCCAAGGAGATCGAGCTCGAGGACTCCTACGAGAAGATCGGCGCCGAGCTGGTCAAGGAGGTCGCGAAGAAGACGGACGACGTCGCCGGTGACGGCACGACGACCGCGACCGTCCTGGCCCAGGCGCTCGTCAAGGAAGGTCTGCGCAACGTCGCCGCGGGCGCCAACCCGATGGCCCTGAAGCGCGGCATCGAGCGCGCCACCGAGGCCGTCTCCGCCGCCCTGCTGGAGCAGGCCAAGGACGTGGAGACCAAGGAGCAGATCGCCTCCACCGCCTCCATCTCCGCCGGCGACCCCCAGATCGGCGAGCTCATCGCCGAGGCGATGGACAAGGTCGGCAAGGAAGGCGTCATCACCGTCGAGGAGTCGCAGACCTTCGGGCTGGAGCTGGAGCTCACCGAGGGCATGCGCTTCGACAAGGGCTACATCTCCGCGTACTTCGCCACCGACATGGAGCGCATGGAGGCGGAGCTCGAGGACCCCTACATCCTCATCGTCAACTCCAAGATCGGCAGCGTGAAGGACCTGCTGCCGCTGCTGGAGAAGGTCATGCAGTCCGGCAAGCCGCTGCTGATCATCGCCGAGGACGTCGAGGGCGAGGCCCTGTCCACGCTGGTCGTCAACAAGATCCGCGGCACCTTCAAGTCCGTGGCCGTGAAGGCCCCGGGCTTCGGCGACCGCCGCAAGGCCATGCTGGGCGACATCGCCATCCTCACCGGCGGCACGGTCATCTCCGAAGAGGTCGGCCTCAAGCTGGAGAACGCCGGGCTGGACCTGCTGGGCCGCGCCCGCAAGGTCGTCATCACCAAGGACGAGACGACCATCGTCGACGGCGCGGGTGACAGCGAGCAGGTCGCCGGCCGCGTCGCGCAGATCCGTGCGGAGATCGACAACTCCGACTCGGACTACGACCGCGAGAAGCTCCAGGAGCGTCTGGCCAAGCTGGCCGGCGGCGTCGCCGTCATCAAGGCCGGTGCCGCCACCGAGGTGGAGCTCAAGGAGCGCAAGCACCGCATCGAGGACGCGGTGCGCAACGCCAAGGCAGCCGTCGAGGAGGGCATCGTCGCCGGTGGTGGCGTGGCTCTGCTCCAGGCTTCCAGCGTCTTCGAGAAGCTGGAGCTGGAGGGCGACGAGGCGACCGGTGCACAGGCCGTCAAGTACGCGCTGGAGGCTCCGCTCAAGCAGATCGCGATCAACGCCGGTCTCGAGGGCGGCGTCGTGACGGAGAAGGTGCGGAACCTGAAGAAGGGTCACGGCCTCAACGCCGCGACCGGCGAGTACGTCGACATGCTGGCCGAGGGCATCAACGACCCGGCCAAGGTCACGCGCTCCGCGCTGCAGAACGCCGCCTCCATCGCGGCGCTCTTCCTGACGACGGAGGCCGTCATCGCCGACAAGCCGGAGAAGGCGGCCGCGGGTGCGGCCGACCCGACCGGTGGCATGGGCGGTGGCATGGACTTCTGATCGCGCAGCGGTCAGCAGTCCCGCCCGCACCAGCCGGGCAGGTCGAGGACCGAGGGCGGCATCCCGGAGCACCGGGGTGCCGCCTTCGGCATGTCAGACGCGGGCGCCGTTGTCGTCCGGCCGCCGCCCCCGCGGCCGCTTGTGCGGTTCACGTGGCCGCGGCTCCGGCGGCCGGCTTCCGGAACCACCGCCCTCCTTGGGCCGCTTGGCGCTCGCGTTGCGGCCTCCGGCCCCGCCGCGGCCGGGCTTCCCGGGGTCCCGGCGCTTCTCGAACTCGACGGCGAGCGGCGCCCCGACGAACATCGACGAGTACGAGCCGACGACGATGCCGATGAGCAGGGCCACGGCGAAGTCGTTGAGCGAGTCGCCTCCCAGCGCGGCGAGCGCGGCGACGATGAACAGCGCCCCCATACCGGTGTTGAGGGTGCGCGGCACCGTCCGTACGACAGCCCTGTTGACGATGTCGCGGAACGCCGTCCCGCGCGGGGTGCGTCCCTCGCTGCGGACGCGGTCGAAGATGACGACCGAGTCGTTGACCGAGTAGCCGATCACGGTGAGCAGCGCCGCGAGGAACACCCCGTCCACCGGTTTGCCCAGCCAGGCGAACGCCCCGACGAGGATGACGGCGTCGTGGGCGAGCGCGAGGACCGAGGCGGCCGAGAACGTCCAGCGGAAGCGGAACGCGAGGTAGGCCAGCTGTGCCGAGAGGGCCACGGCCAGGGCGATCAGGGCGTTCTGGCGCAGCTCGTCGCCGAGGCTCGGCCCGAACAGTTCGTCGCGCACCTTGTCGGCCTCTCCGCCGAGCTCGGCGAGTGTCGAACGTACCGTCGCCTCCTGCTCGTTGGTGAGGTGCTCCGAGCGCACGGAGATCTCCTCGCCGCCCGAGCTCTGCACGAGCGCGTCCGGGATGCCGGCGTCCGCGAGCGCGGCACGGGCCTGCTCGGGGGCGACGGCCGAGGACGTCGTGTACTCCACCAGCCGGCCGCCGGTGAACTCGACGCCGAAGTCGAGCCCGCGCAGCACGATCCCGGCGACCGCGGCCAGCACCGCGAGGGACGAGAAGGCAAGCCACCGCCGCCCGTGCCGCATCCAGTCGGGGGCACGCTCGGTCAGCCTTGTGCGTACCCGGCCGAGCGAGGCCAGACCCGTCAGCTTCGGGCGGGCGCGGACGGCGCGGCGGGCCACCACGGAGTCCGCCAGTACCCGGGTGATGACCAGCGCACTGACCATCGAGGCCAGCACGCCGATCGACAGCGTCACCCCGAAGCCGCGCACCGGCCCGGAGGCGAGGGTGAACAGCAGCAGTGCGGCGAGCAGCGTCGTGACGTTGGAGTCGACGACCGCGCCGAAGGCGCCGCGGAACCCCTTCAGCGTGGCGGTCCGCAGACTTCTCCGCCGGGGCGGCGCGGACGCGTACTCCTCGCGGGCACGCTCGAAGACGAGGACGTTCGCGTCGACGGCCATGCCGATCGCGAGGACGAAGCCCGCGAGGCCGGGAAGGGTGAGCGTCGCTCCGAACGCCAGCAGCGCCGCGTACGAGATCAGTCCGTAGCAGAGCAGGCCGATCGCGGTGAGGAGGCCGAGCAGCCGGTAGACGGCGACGATGAACGCCGAGGTGAGCAGCACGCCGATCACGGCGGCCCACGCGCTCGCCTCGATGGCCTCCGCGCCGAGCGTCGGGCCGACGGTGCGCTGCTCGATGACCTCGACCGGCACGGGGAGGGCGCCGCCCTCGATCAGCGTGGCGAGTTCCTTGGCGCCCGCCTCGCTGAAGTCGCCCGTGATCTGGGTGTTCCCGCCCTTGATGCCCTGGTCGCACTGGACGGACGGGTCGATCTGCGGCGACGAGATGACCTTCTCGTCCAGCACGATCGCGACGCGCCGCTGCGGATCGCCGGGAGCGGCGCAGGCGGCCTTGCCGGTCAGTTCGGCCCAGGTGTCCTTGCCCTTCGACCGGAAACCCAGGTCGATGAACCAGCCGGAACCCCGCTGGGAGTCGATGGCCGCCTCGGCGGCCTTCACCTCCTTCCCGGTCATCGCGGCGTCGCCGACCTGCACGCGCCGCCCGGACTCGTCGGGCAGCACGCCGCCCTCGCCCGCCCGGGAAGGCTTCTCGCCGGTGCCCTTGGGCGGGGTGCCCTTGACGGGGTGGAAGGTGAGCTGGGCCGTGCGGCCGAGGACCTCGGCGGCTTCACGCGGGTCCTGGAGTCCCGGCAGTTCGACGATGATGCGGGTCTCGCCGGAGCGGACGAGGGTCGGTTCAGCGACGCCCAGCGAGTCGACGCGCTGGCGCAGCACCTCCATGGCGTCGTCCGTCGTCCGGGACGTGGCTTTCGATCCGGCGGAGTCGCGGGCTTCGAGGACGATCTGCGTACCGCCGCGCAGATCGATGCCCAGGCGGGGCTGTTTCGTGACGGCGAGTACCGCGGCCAGAGCCATGACGGCAAGCGCGATCACCGCCCGCACCCTGTTGGCGCGAGTCATGGGTGTTCTTCCTCCTGCACAGGCACACCGGCAGCCGTCCGGGACGGACTCCGGTGCTGGTCGGCTTGGGGTCCGGGGCGCCCTCGGCGCGAAGCGGAGGGGCCGCCGGGTGATGCCGGCGACGCGCGGGACGGACGCGGGAGTACCGGGCGCGGGGCGCCGGTTCACCGCGTCAGCGCGTGCGACCGCCGGGTGTCAGATGCCTGCCGGGGAAGGGGGTGCGCGCCCGTGGCGCGGCGACCGGTGCGCGAGGTGCGCGGCCGAGACGGAGGGCGGCGCCGGGAGGACGGAGCGGTCCCAGGCCGGGTTCTCCCGCGCTGCCTCGGGCAGGAGCGGAGCGTCGGGCTGGCCGGCGAGCAGGGGCGGAGCGGAACGCGCCACCCGCATGTGGAACGCGTCGTCCGCCGCGTCGGGTCCGGGCGCGGCGCTGACCGCGTGCGCTCCGGCAGCCTGGACCGGCTGGTGCGGGGCCGCCGCGACGGGCGAGGTGCCGCCGAGTACGGCCAGGACCACGGCGAAGAGGACGCCGATCAGGCGGACGGACCGGCGTGAGGGCGACGCCGTGCGGCTGATCACCATGCGCTCTCCTCACCGGTCCGGCCGTGACCGCGCTGGATCGGCGGCGCGCGGTCTGCCCACCATGCCACAGGCGCCGTCCGGCGGTGCGGGATCGGGCGGTGTGCCGGTGCCGGGGCGGCCGGGGAGTTGTGACGGGGCGGTACGGGGCCGTGGTGCTCAGGACGGGGCGTCGGGCTGTCCGGGCGTCAGGCCGCTGCGGTGTGCGGGGGCACCGAGCGTCAGCGAGAAGCGCCGGGCGGCGGCGGCCACGGCCTGCCCGCACCCGGCGAGGGCGTCCTCGTCCGAGAAGCTGCCGAGGGTGGCCGCGCTCATGCCGCCGACGGCCGTGCCCGAGTGGTCGAAGACCGGTGCGCCCACGGCGATGACGCCGGCCTCGTTCTCCTCGTGGTCCTCGGCGTACCCGCGGCGGCGTACCGCGGCCAGTTCCTCCAGGAGCCGGGCGGGGTCGGTGTGCGTGCGCTCCGTACGTGCCGGCATGCCGGTGCGCTTCAGCAGCGCGAGCACCGACTCCTCCGGCAGGGCGGCCAGGACGGACTTCCCGACGGACGTGGAGTGCAGGGCGAGGCTCATGCCGACGCGGGAGGCCAGCCGGTAGGGCCTGTCGGCCTCCAGCTTCGCGGCGTAGACCGCTTCGTCCCCGGTGAGCAGCGCGAAGTGGACCGTCCAGTCCGTCTCTTCGCGGAGCTCCTCCAGGGTGGGCAGCACCTGGTTGGGGAGGTCGACCTCGCGCTGGTGGCTGCCGACGAGGGTGAGGATGCGGGGGCCGCCGGTGTAGCTGCCGCGCCCCAGGTACCGGGCGAAGCCGCGCTGGACGAGGGTCTGCAGGATGCGGTGGACCGTCGGCTTGGGCAGCGAGGTGGCTTCGGAGATCTCGGCGATGCTGCGGTGCCGGGCCAGCGCCTCCAGCACGTCGAGTGTCTTGTCTGCCGCGGTACGGCGCGCCTCACTGGCCATCGCCCCAGTCTACGGGCGGCGGCAGAGGGGTCCAGGGCGTGCGGAGCGGGGCCCGGGGCCTGCCGGGCGGGGCGGAGGCGCGCCGGGTCTTCCTCTGCGCGGTGGGTTCCCAGGCACGGAGGCCTGTGGCAGCATCTCGGCATCCTCCAGGATTTCCGGAACGGAATTCCTTCACGCGGAATATTGAGCTGCGGCGAGACGTGAGGAGACGCCGATGTCCAGTACAGCCAGCCGCGCGGACGTCCCAGAAGGGCGCGGCGCGGGAACCGGCGGCGAGCTGCGGCGCGTGGTGACCGCGTCCGTCGTCGGCACCGCGCTCGAGTGGTACGACTTCTTCATCTACGGCACCGCCGTCGTCCTCGTCTTCAACGACCTCTTCTTCGTCCAGGACGACCCGGCCATGGGGACGCTCATCGGACTGGCGACCTTCGGCGTCGGCTTCGTCTTCCGCCCCGTCGGCGGCTTCTTCTTCGGAGCGCTGGGCGACCGCATCGGCAGGCGGTCCACGCTCGTGCTGACGACGCTCGTGATGGGCCTGTCCACCGGCGTGATCGGCCTGCTGCCGACGTACGGGTCGATCGGCGTCGCGGCGCCGGTGCTGCTGACCCTCATGCGGGTGTGCCAGGGGCTGGGCGCCGGGGCCGAGTTCGGCGGCGCGTCGACCCTGCTCGCGGAGCACGCGCCCGCCGAACGGCGCGGCTTCTACGCCTCGTTCGCGCAGATGGGCGTCCAGATCGGGCTCGTACTGGGCATGGTGGTCTTCCTGCTGGTGGGGCTGATGCCGCAGGCGAGCCAGCAGTCGTGGGGATGGCGGCTGCCGTTCCTGTTCAGCTTCGTACTGATCGCCGTCTCGCTCTACCTGCGGCTGCGGGTGGCCGAATCACCGGTCTTCCGGCGGATGAAGGCGGAGCGGGACGTGGTGAAGCTGCCGGTGCGCGAGGCGCTGAAGCGCTACCCGCGCAGCTTCCTCGTGGGCATCGGCGCGCACATCTGCGACACGTCCGTCGTCTACATTTACGCGACGTTCTCCGTGTCGTACCTGACGGTCCAGGTCGAGCAGCCCAAGTGGGTTGCTCTCACCGGGGTGATCTCGTTCGGGCTGGTCGTGATCGCCCTTCAGCCGGTGTACGGCGCCCTCTCGGACCGGATCGGACGCAGGCCGCTCAACCTCTTCAGCGTGATCTTCACCGGCCTGTTCGCGTACCCGTTCTTCCTGCTGCTGGACACGGGCGTGCCCGCCGTCATCTGGCTCGCGATGATCCTGGCGACGTCCCTCGGGCTGGCGCCGATGATCGCGGTCCAGCCCGCCTTCTACGCCGAGCTGTTCGGGGCCCGCGTGCGCTACACCGGCTTCGCGGCCTCGCGGGAGATCGGTGCCGCGCTCGCCGGGTTCTCGCCGTTCATCGCCGCGGCGCTGCTCGGATACGCGGACGGCGACCCGTGGCTCGTCGCCCTGTTCATGGCGGGCACCGCTGTGATCTCGCTCGTGGCGTTCCTGTACTCCAAGGAGTCCCGCGAGACGGACGTCGGTCTCGCGGAGCACGCTCCGGCGGGGCCCGGGGCAGGTCCGTCGCGGCGTGCCGGGCCGGAGCTGGCCGAAGACGCGGGACCCGGCCCCGGAAAGGGGTGAGGGCGGCGATGGAGCTCCGCGGGAAGGTCGCCGTCGTCACCGGGGGCTGCACCGGCATCGGACGGGCGACCGCGATGGCGCTCGCCGGGGCGGGGGTGCGCGCGGTCGCGGCGAGCTGGACGCGGTCGGCTGAGGCGGCGGAGGAGTTCGTCCGCCTCGCGGCGGGCCACGGGTGCGAGGCCATGACCGTACGGGCCGACGTGTCCGACGACGCGGCCGTACGGTCCTTCGCGAGCAGCGTGCTGGAGCGCTACGGGCAGGTGGACGTGCTGGTCAACAACGCGGGCACCACCCGCGCCGTGGCGGAGACCGACCTCGACGGGCTGAGCGACGAGATCTGGCACGACCTGCTCGACGTCAACGTCGTCGGCGCCTTCCGCACCACCCGCGCCTTCGCGCCCGCGCTCCGCGAGGCGGCCGGTGCGGTGGTCAACGTCTCCTCCATCTCCGCCTACCGCGCGGGCGGTTCGTCCATCGCGTACGGCGTGAGCAAGGCCGCCATGCTGCAGCTGACCCGGAACCTCGCGAGCGCCCTCGCGCCGGAGGTACGCGTCAACGCCGTGGCACCGGGCACCGTCGCGACCCGCTGGCAGACGGGCCTGCACGGGGAGGCGGGGTTCGCGGAGCGCGCCCTGGCCGAGCGGGAGCTCGTGCCGCTGCGCAGGACCGCCGAACCGGAGCACGTGGCGCAGGCGGTGACCGGGCTGCTGGGGATGGACATGGTGACGGGCGAGACGCTCGTCGTGGACGGGGGCAAGCACGTCCGGTACTGAACGCGCCGCCTCCGCGGGGGAGTTGCCCGAGGAGGTCAGGGGCTCGAAGAGCCGCCCGGAGTGCCGCTCGCGGCCCCCGCGTCGTTCCTGTGCCGCAGCAGGGCGGCCAGCACCGACCCGGCCAGTACCGCGACGGCCACGCTGAATCCGATACCCGCGACGCGCAGCCCGGCGAGATCCGTCGCGATACCGACCCCCACCACGGGCAGCGAGAGCGCCACGTAGATGACGATGAAGAACGTCGAGGCCACGGCGGCCCGTCGGGAGGCGGGTGCGGCGGCGTTCACGGCGGTGAGCCCGGCACGGAAGCTCATGCCCTGCCCGAGCCCCGCCACCAGGCCCGCGGCGACGAGGAGTTCGAAGGACTCGACGGCGAGCGCCGCCGTCAGCAGGGACATTCCCAGTACGAGCCCGGTGCATCCCGCGGCCAGCGACGCACCTCCGAAGCGCGGGACGAGGAGGATCTGGCCCGCGGTCGAGGCGGCGAAGACCGAGAAGACCACGCCGCCGGAGAGGGCCAGGCTGGGCATGTCCAGCACCGAACCGAGGAACGACGGGGCGACGGCTGTGAACAGCCCGAGCACCGAGAAGCCCGCGAACCCGGCGATGGCCGCCCGCAGGAAGACGCCGCGCACCTGGGGCGGAACGCTCGGCCTCATGACCCTCGGGCGCCGGCGGCCGGTCCGGGCCGGCGGTGGCCCGGTACCGGAGCCCGTGCCCGAACCGGAACCGGAGCCCGGGTCGGCGTCCGCGTCCGAACCGGTACCTGAACTCCCGCCGGGCCGCACGGGCTCCGGCATGAACCACACCCCGGCCGCGACGGCGATCAGCAGGCCCAGGTCGACGGCGTACGGCAGGCGCAGCGGGTCCGGGGCGAACTGGGCGAGCAGGCCGGCCAGCAGCGGACCGCTGCCGAGCCCTCCCATGTTGACGACGGTCGCGACGAGACTGGCCCGCCCCGTGCCGCGCCGCCCGGCCAGGTCGACGAGGGCGGCCGTGGCCGTACCCGTGAAGATCCCGGCGGAGATCCCGGACAACACCCGTCCCACGAAGAGCAGTTCGAGGTCGTCGTACGCGACGAGGAAGACCACCGCGCTGAGCACGGAGGCCGCCAGTCCCGGCAACAGGGCGCGGCGGCGGCCGATTTCGTCCGACAGGCGCCCGAAGAGGAGCAGCGCCGCGAGCACGCCCACCGCGTACGCCGCGTAGATCAGCGTGATCACGAGGGTCGAGAAGCGCAGTTCGCGCTGGTAGATGACGTACAGCGGGGTCGGCAGGGTGGTGCCGAGCATCGTCACCCCGAACGCCGCGGCCACCAGCCAGAACGCGACGGAGTACGGGGCCGTGGGACGCCGTTCGCGTGCGCGGTGTTCCTCGCCGGGTGCATGCATGGCTTCATGATCGGCACACCTGCCGCGCTACGTGAACAGGCCGCGCAGCGGCCCGTGCTGGACGCGGCCGTCCTCAACGCTTCTCCCGCGCGCAGGGTTTGTGCCTCCCCCGTACGGGCTACCCGGAGGTCAACTATCCGCTAAGCGCAGAAAGCTCGGGGTAGGTCACCGTGTCCACAATTATGATCATTGTCCTGATCGTGGCCGTTGCGGCTGTCATCGCCGGTACGGCCTACGCCAGCCTCGCCAAGCGGGGCGCGGGGAACCGCGGCGTGAGCCTCAGGCGGCGCTTCGGACCCGAATACGACCGGGTGCTCGCCCGGCACAGCGGCGACTCCAAGGCCGCCGACCACGAACTCTCCGAGCGTGTGCGCCGGTACGGGACCATCGAGGCGCATCCGCTCCCCCCGCATGTGCGGGAGCAGTACGTGACGCGGTGGGCGGCGGCGCAGGAGCGCTTCGTCGAGTCGCCGCAGGAGGCGCTGGCCGAGGCCGAACGCCTGCTGGCCGGACTGGCCCAGGCGCGCGGGTTCCCGGGGCCGGAGCGTCCCGACGAACACGTCGACGCGCTCTCCGTCCACCACGCGCACCACGTCGAGGGCTACCGGCGCGTGCACGCCGCCGCGGCCGGTCTGAGCGGCACCGAGGAGATGCGTGAGGCCATGCTCCAGGCCCGTGCGTTCTTCGACGCGCTGGCGGCCGAGCCGACGGGCCGCACCGCGGGCGCCGGGAAGCACTTCGGCCGTAAGGGCCGCGACCGCACCCACCGTCCGCTGACCCACGACGGCCACGCGCGGCGGCCGTTGCTCTCGCCGCGCGGCAACGCGAAGGGACGTGAGGCGCTGTGACGACCTACGAATCCGGCAGGCGCACCGGTGCCGGGACGCCTCCTGCCGCTCCGGCTCCGCCCGTCGCCCCTCCGGCGGAGACGCCGGCGCAGCCGGCGGGCGGCCCGGCCGCCGACCCGGGCTCGACCCGGACTCCGGCGTCGGCGAACACGGCGGCCCCGCCGCCCGTCCCGCCGGCCGCGCCCGCCGATCCCGCGGCCGCCGCCGACTCCGGACCGGGCCACGGGCTCGTCCCGCCGGCCGCGGACCCCCGGAGCGACCGGTCGCAGGAGCACCGGACCGCGGCCCTCCGCAGGACCGGCGACGCGTCCGGCCCGCTGCTCGGGCTGGACGAGCGGGACCGTCTCACGGCCCGTCTCCACCACGCCGTGAGCGGGTTCGTGGACGGTCCGCGGAAGGCCGTCGAGGAGGCGGACCACGTCTTCGACGAGGCTGCCCGCCACCTCACCGAGGCACTGGCCCATCGGCGCCGCGCGCTGCAGCAGCCACTGCACCGGGACGGGCAGCGCACCGCCGCCGGTTCCGGCGGCGCGGACGCCGGCACGGAGGAACTCCGGCTGGCCCTGCGGGAGTACAAGGAGGCGACGGAGCGCCTGCTGAAGCTCTGACCGGCGGTCGCGAGCTCTGACCGGCGGTCGCGGCCGCCGGACGACCGTGAGCGCGGATCGGCCCGGAGGGACATCCCGTCCCCTCCGGGCCGATCCGCGTCCGCGCAGGGAAACCCGCTCGGGCGGGAAGCCCCTCCGGCCCAGCTGGGCCGACCAGGTCTGCGGCCGGGTCCCGGTCAGACGCCGACCGGGCGCTTCGGGCCCCCTTGGCCGTCGCCGTCCTCCTCGTCGGCCCCGTCCGGCGCCCCGCCGCCGCGGGCCGGCGCCCCGGGCTCCGCAGCTGCGGCCTCGGGCGCCGCGGGCATGCCGCCCGCCACGACCCGGCCCGCCGGGCGAGCCGCCTCCGGAGCGACGTCGAGCTCCGCCAGCATCTGCTCGCTGAAGCCGAAGAAGTACGTCGCGACGAAGCCCGCCACGTAACCCGTCGCCATGCCCAGCCCGTACACCGCGGCGATGGCGCCCAGCCCCTGGTTGCCCTTGAGGAGGGGGAAGAGCGCCCAGCCGGAGGGCCCGATGGCGGTGGATCCGACGGACGTCCCGATCTGGTGGAAGAGCCCGACCACGCCGCCTCCGACGGCTCCGCCCACGCAGGCCGTGACGAAGGGCCGTCCGAGGGGGAGCGAGACGCCGTAGATCAGCGGTTCGCCGACGCCCATGAGCCCCGCGGGCAGGGCCGACCTGATGGTCTTGCGGATCGAGGTGTTGCGGCGCAGCCGGAGGTAGACGGCGAGGGCCGCTCCGACCTGGCCGGCACCGGCCATGGCGAGGACCGGCAGCAGCACCGTGAACCCGTCCTGCTCGATGAGGGTGGTGTGGATGGGGATGAGCGCCTGGTGCAGGCCGAGCATCACGAGCGGGAGGAAGAGGCCGCCGAGGACGAACCCGGCGACCGCCCCGCCGCGCAGGAGCAGCCAGTTGGCGGCCTCTCCGATCCCGGTGGAGATCAGCCCGCACACGTACATCAGCCCGAAGAGGGTGACCAGGCCGGCCACGAGCACGGTGACGGTGGGAGTGACCAGCACGTCCACCGCTTCCGGCACCCGGCGGCGGCACCACCGCTCCACGTGCACGGCGAGCAGGGCGGCGAAGAGGGCGCCCAGCACGCCGCCCTGGCCGGGGGCGAGCTTCTCGCCGAACGCCGAGACGTCGGAGACGCCGGCGAAGACGATGACCGCGGCCGCCGCCCCGCCCAGTACGGGCGTGCCGCCGAACTCGGCCGCGGTGTTGATGCCGACGAACACCGCGATCAGCGACATGAAGCCGGTGGAGATCGCCGTCAGCGCCGGGACGATGCCGGACGCCCACTGCGCGCTGCCGCTGCTGACGAGGTTCGTCAGCAGCCCGTTGATGCCGGCGACGATGCCGCAGCCGATGAGGGCCGGGATGAGGGGGACGAAGATGTTGGCCACGCGGCGCAGCATCAGCTTCACCGGGGTGGCGTTCCTGCGCCCGCGCGCGGCGCGGATCGCCTCGCCCCGCTCCGCCAGCTCCTCGGCGGTGGCGCCGCCCGCCGGTACCGGTGGCGCGTCCGTCCGTGCGGCGTCGCCTCCGTCCGGCGCGGACGCGGCGGCGGGGTGCGGGTCCCGTTCGACCAGGGCCCTGAACTCGGGGGTGACCCGGGCGACCTTGCCCGGGCCGAGCACGATCTGGAACGCCTCGTCGTCCTCGACCAGGCCCATGACTTCCGGCAGCGCCCGCAGCGCGGCGTCCTGCACCAGCGCACGGTCGCGCAGGCCGAGTCTCAGCCGGGTCATGCAGTGGTTGATGGAGAAGACGTTCTGCGCGCCCCCCACGAGGGGGAGCAGAGCCTCAGCGATCTGGCGGTTCTGGTCTGTGCTCATGGGTGCGGTCGCTCTCTGGCGGTCCGGGGGGCCCGGAACGTGGTGCGGTCGGGCGTGCCGGCCGGGACCTCGCCGGGACTGCGCCGGCCGTCCGGCGCCCCCCGGCGCCGGTCGCGGTCTCCGTCAGCCGCTTGGCACCACTGTCAGCCCTCACCCGTGGCCGTGCGGATCGCGTCGCGCAGGTGGCCGTCGGCGTCGGCGAGCAACTTGGCGGCCGTACGGCCGTCGACCCCGGCCAGAATGATCAGGATGGCGTTTTTCACCTCGTCGTCCGCTTGGGTGAGAGCGGCCTCGATCGTCTCGTCGTCGGCTCCCGTCGCGAGGGAGACGATGCGGCGCGAACGGGCCCTCAGCTTCTCGTTCGAGGCGCGGACGTCGACCATCAGGTTCCCGAACGTCTTGCCCAGACGGATCATGGTGATGGTCGAGAGCATGTTCAGGACGAGCTTCTGCGCCGTTCCGGCCTTGAGCCGTGTGGAGCCCGTGAGCAGCTCCGGCCCGACGACGACCTCGATGGGCTGCGCGGCGGCGCCGCCGAGGGGCGAGTCCGCGTTGCAGGAGAGGCCGACCGTGAACGAGCCGTGGGTGTTGCGGGCGTACTCGACGGCGCCGACGGCGTACGGGGTGCGGCCCGAGGCCGAGATCCCCACGACGGTGTCGTCCGCCGTCAGCTGGAGCCCGTCGAGGTCGGCGGCGGCCAGCTCCTTGCTGTCCTCCGCGCCCTCCACGGAGGTGCTCACCGCGGCCGGGCCGCCCGCGATGAGGCCGACGACGTCGGCGGGGTCGGTGTTGAACGTCGGCGGGCACTCGCTGGCGTCGAGCACCCCGAGGCGTCCGGCGGTGCCCGCGCCCGCGTAGATCAGACGGCCCCCGCGGGCCATCCGCTCCGCGATGCCGTCGATGGCCGAGGCGATCTGCGGAAGCTGGTCGGCGACGGCGGCGGGGACGGTGGAGTCCTCGCCCGACATGATGCGGGCGATCTCCAGCGTGGGCAGCCGGTCGATCTCGGACAGCTCGCTGCGGAACGCCTCCGTGGTCAGCGTCTCCAGCTGGGCGCGCAGTTCGCTGTAGGTGGCGCCGCCCGTCCCGCCCCGGGCCGGGCGGGGGGCGTCGTCGTTGCAGGACGGCGGTGTGTCGGCGGTAGAGGTCATGGAGGGAACGGCTCTCTCTGGCAGGCGCGGTTGCGGCTGGGAGGTTGCTGTCGGTGGGGCCTGTCGGTGGGCGTTGGTGCGTGTGGTGTGTACGGGTGCCGGGTGGAGCTGCCTCGTCGGTACGGGTGCGGCGACCGGCGCTTGACCCTTCCCCCTCGGCCCGGGCCGGGAACCGGTTCCGACCGGGACGGGTGTCACGCCGGTGGCGGAGGGCAGCTCCTCGCGCGGTCAGCGTGGACGGGGCGAATGCCGGTGTGCGAGTGCCTCGTAGGAGGCGGAGAGCGCGGGGGCCGTGCTCTCGTACGTGCGCTGCGCGACCCCGATGAACAGGCAGTCGACGACGAGGAGCTGGCTCGTACGGCTGGACATGGCCGCGGGGCGCAGCTCGCTCTCCCGGGCGGTGGAGGTGGCCAGCACGTGGTCGGCGTACTGGGCGACCTCACCGTCCGAGCGTCCCGTGATCGCGATGGTGGTGGCACCGCGGTCGAAGGCGACCCGCAGCGGTTCGATGACGTCGACCGTCCGCCCCGAGTGGGTGATCGCGACCGCGACGTCCCCGGCCTGCAGCTGCACCGCGGTCGTGACGGCCAGATGGGGGTCGGCCTCCGCGTTGGCGACATGCCCGATCCGCAGCAGCTTCTGCGCGAGGTCCTTGCTGACCAGGCCGGACGCCCCGACCCCGTACACGTCGACGCGGCGGGCCGCGGCGAGGGCGGTCACGGCGGCCTCCAGCTGGACGGTGTCCAGGCCGGCGGCGGTGTCGGCCAGCGTCTGCTGCTCGTCGAGCGCGAGCTTGGCCACGACGTCGGAGATCGGGTCGTCCACCGCGATGTCCGCGGTGACCGCGGGTGCGGCGCCGGACTCCTGCTGTGCCGCGAGCCCGGCGAGGGCCAGGCGCAGGTCGCGGTAGCCGGGGAAGCCGAGGAGCCGGGAGGTGCGTACGACGGTCGCCTCGCTCGTACCGGTGCGCTCGGCGAGGCCCGTGACGGTCAACTGGGCGCAGCCGGCGGGGTCTCCGGCGACGGTCTCCGCGACGCGCTGCATCGAGCGCGTCATCGAGGGGGCCATGGTGCGCACCTTGGCGGCGAGGGCGCCCGGGGCGGGCGGGCCGGGAGCGGGCCGCGGGGCTGGGGGCGGCGGGCCGTGCGAAGCGCCGGAGCCGGGGGCCGGGCCGCCGCTTTCGGGTCTCCGCTGCGTCCTGTTGTTCCTGGCGAAACTTTCCTTCAGGTAGGTCGTCATCGCCGGAAGATATTTTCACCAGGGAGGGTGCGTCAAGGCTTTCAGGCCATATCGACGGGGATCTTCGCGCCGCTCCGGGGCGGTCGCCGCCGCCCTTTTGGTGCAATGGAGGCATGGACCAGCTGGAGCAGACACTTCACGCGGCACGTGCCCTCGTGCTCGCCGACCTGGAGGCCGGCAAGGTCGCGGACGCCGACGTGGTCTCGCTCGTCGAGGAGGCGGTCTCCCACCGCCGGTGGTGGGTCGAGCAGTGGCCCGAGGGCGTCGCCTTCGTGAACGGGCTGATCGCCCAGGACGTGCAGGACGCCCTGCTCGAACGGTACGGGCGGTGGCCCCTGTGCCCCGTGTGCCTCGGCTCCGACCCGCACGCGCTGGACATCGAGCCGGCGCTGGGCGAGGACCCGCACTGGGTGTGCAGCAAGACGACGACCTCGGTGGCGCGCGTCGGGGCGCTGAGCAAGTGGCTCTGAGCCGCCGCGTCCGGACGGCGCGACGACGACCCGTACGGCCAGGGGCGTATGGCCCGAACTGCGGCGATGCCACCCGCCGCGGCGCCGCGGGCGTGGGGACGCACGCCCGCCGCTCCGGGGCGCAGGCCTGCTCTGCCGTGGCGCGACGCCGATGACCGTCTACATCGATCCGCCCGACTGGCCGGGCCGGGGACGCATGTGGTCGCACCTCGTCAGCGACTCCTCCTACGAGGAGCTGCACGCGTTCGCGGTCGCGATCGGCTGCCCGCGCGGGGCCTTCGACCGCGACCACTACGACGTGCCGAGCACCCTCTACCAGGCGGCCGTCCGGGCGGGGGCGGTCGAGGTGGGCTGCAAGGAGCTGCTGCGGCGCCTCACCGGCGCCGGGCTGCGCCGACCGCGCCGGCGGGGACCGGCGCCGCCCGCCGGCTGACGCCCCCTGCTGACGCCCGCCGGCCGACGTTCACCGGCTGTCGTTCACCGGGGGTCCGGGCACGCCGCCGCGGGCTCGCGGAGCGGGGGACGGACGCAAGCGGCGGTCCTCCTCCGCACGTGCGACGCCCATGCCGTCGTGCCCACGCCGGCCGCCGCGAGGGCGGCGCCCGTCCAGGCCACCGACTGGTAGCCCCACCCGGCGTCGATCACCAGGCCGCCCAGCCAGGGGCCGACGGTGTTGCCGATGTTGAACGACGCCGTCGTCGTCGCTCCCGCCAGAGTGGGCGCCGTGCCCGCGACGTCGAACATCCGGGTGTTCAGCGCGGGGGCCGTCATGAACGCCGTGACCCCCAGCAGGAGCGCCAGCCCCACCGCCGCGGCACCGCTCCGGGCGAAGAGGGCCAGCAGCGCCAGCGCCGCCGTCGACGCCGCGATGCCCCCGTACATGGTGCCGAAGAGGTGCCCGTCGGAGACCCGGCCGCCGATGGCGGTGCCGAGCAGCCCGCCCAGCCCGAACAGCGCCAGCACCGTCGGCACCCAGCTCTCGCGCAGACCGGCGACCTCCGTGAGCAGCGGCGCGAGGTAGGAGAAGACGGCGAAGACCGCCGCGCCGTTCAGCGCGATGGTGAGGACGGTGAGCCACAGCTGCCTGTCCCGGTAGATGCGCACCTCCCGGGCGAGCCTCGGGCGGTCGTCGCCCGTCGGCGGCTGCGTCCGCGGTACGAACGCCAGCACCCCGGCCAGCGCGACCGCCGACATCACCGCCACCGCCCAGAACGCCGACCGCCAGCCCGCGTGCTGGCCGAGCAGCGAACCCGCGGGAACCCCGAGGATGTTGGCGATGCTCAGCCCGCCGACGAGAACGGCCATCGCCCGGGCCCGCACGTCCACGTGCACGACCGAGACGGCCACCGCGGCGCCCACGGCCCAGAAGCCGGCGCATGCGAGTGCGCTGACGACGCGGGAGGCGAAGAGCACCTCGTAGGTGGGGGCGACCGCGCCGGCCACCTGGCCGAGCCCGAAGACGAGGAGCAGCGAGACGAGGGTCGTGCGGCGCGGCAGGCGCAGCGTCGCCGCGGCGAGCACGGGCGCCCCGACGACCATGCCGACCGCGAACGCGGAGATCAGCAGGCCGGCCTGGGGTATGGAGACGCCCAGGTCCCGGGAGAGGGGCTGCAGCAGGCCGGAGAGCATGAACTCGGAGGTGCCGAGCGCGAAGACGGCCAGTCCGAGGACGTGGACGGACAGCGGCATGCGGCTGCGACGGGCGGTGCCGGCAGCCTTGCCGCCGTCGGGGCCGGAGCCGGCGGGAGCCTGCGAGGCGGGGGTTCCGGGGACGGTGGTCTCGACGGCGGTGTCCCGGGCGGCGCTGCCGGGGGCGCCGGAGGCTTCGTGGGAAGGGGGCCGGGCCGGACGGCCGCTCTCTGCGCTGGTGTCGGGCATGTCACGCGTCAACGGCGCGCCGGCGCCCGGCATTCCGGCGAGGCGTCTCGCAGGGGGCGGGTCCCGCGTGCGTCCCGCGCAGGTCCTGTGCGGACGGCGGTCCGGCGAGCGGGCGGGCTCCGAGGGCGGGAGGCTCCAGGGCCGGGAGGGCCCAGGAGGTGTCTCAAAGTCCCGTCCGAGCCGCGGCGTGCGGCCGGTGGGGCGGACGGTCCCTGCGAGTGGCGGTGTGACCCGGCAGGAAGGTGAGTCACCGAGATTGCGGGGCGAGCGGGGCTTCTCGCCCGAGGCGGCAACGGGTGGCGCCGGCAGGGACTCAGGGTTCGATGACGAGGCGTTCGATGAGACCGTCGCGGAGTGTGAACTGGTAACGCAGATCGATGCTCCCGCCGGGGAAGTCGCCCTCGAGGTGGTGAGTGGCGGTGTAGCGGGTTGCGTCGGTCTGTTGGGCGCCGGTGAGGTGGATGGTGTAGGTGAACTCGGTGGCCGATCGGCCGAGCCACTTCCCGATCGCCTGGGTGCCCTCGTAGGTGTTGCCGTCGTCGATCACTGTGGCTTCGCGGGTGAACGCCGTGATTGCGGTGGCAATGTCGTGGGCGCGGTGCGCTGCCAGATAGCGGGTGATCACCTCGGGCAGGATGTCCGGGCTGCTGGTTCGGGGCTGGTTGTCGTGCATGACGCTCCTTGGGGTGGTGGCAGGTTCAGACGGTGGGGGTGGTGCCGCCGTCGATGACGTGTTCGGCGCCGACGATGGCCGAGGCGCGGTCCGAGACGAGGAAGGCGACGAGCTCGGCGACTTCCTCGGGCCGGTTGGGACGGCCCAGCGGGATGCCGCCCAGGGAGTCCATGAGCCGGCCCAGCGCCGCTTCCTGCGTGATGTCTGCGTCGTGGGCGATCCGGGCAACGAGGTTGTCGGCGGCCGAGGTCTGCACGAAACCGGGTGAGACGGTGTTGACGCGGATGCCGTGCGGGGCGACCTCGTTGGCCAGACCCTTGCTGTAGGTGGTCAGGGCGGCCTTGGCGGATGCGTAGGCCAGGGTTCCGTTCCACAGCGGCATGCGGCGCTGGACAGAGGTGACATGCACGATCACGCCCTTGCCTGTGGCGATCATGTGCGGCAGGAGTGCGCGGTCCAGGCGGACGGCGGCCAGGAGGTTCGTGTTCAGCTCCCTGGCCCAGTCGTCCTCGCCGAGGGCGGCGAACCCTCCAGCCGGCGACTCGGACCCGCCGAGGGTGTTGACCAGGATGTCCACGCCTCCCACGCGGGCGTCCGCCTCGGCGGCTACGTGGGCTGCGCCCTGGGCGGTGGACAGGTCGGCGGTGATGAACGCCTCCTCCTCGACGTCGTCGGGGCGGCTGCGGGCCGTGACCAGCACGGTTGCGCCGGCCTGGGCGAGACGTCGGGCGATGGCGGCTCCGGTGCCCTTGGTGCCGCCGGTGACCAGAGCGCGTCGGCCTTCGAGGGATTCGCTGAGGGATGTGGTCACGGTGTGCTCCGTTCCCGGATGCGGGCGCAGAAGGCACCGCTCCCGTCATTACTGCTAAAATAGAAGCTACTAGCTTCGACTTTAGCAGTAACCGAGGGGATGGCCGCCATGGCAAGCCGGATAAGGCTGGAGGACCGGGAGTGCCCACTGTCCACGACGGTGGAACACGTAGGCGAGTGGTGGACGCTGTTGATCCTCCACGACGCTTTCGACGGCTACACGCGCTTCGACCAGTTCCAGGAGAGTCTCGGCATCTCCTCCAGCATGCTCACCACCCGGCTGAAAACCCTCGTCGCCGACGGACTGCTGGAGCGCCGGCCCTACCAGACCAACCCCGTACGCCACGAGTACGTCCTCACCGAACTCGGGCGCTCCCTGCGACCGGTGGTCGTCGCCCTGGCCGCGTGGGGCAACTCCCGCCTCACACCGGCCGAACGCAGCATGATCCTCATCGACGCGCACAGCGGCGACGAAGTCGAGCCCGTCGTCGTTGACGCCAAGACGGGCCGCCGGCTCGACGACAGCGACACCTACGTCTTCACCGCAGGTCCTGCAGCCAGCGACGCCATGCGCCACCGATATGCGACACGACCGACCACGCCCGCGGAGGCGTAGGGCTGCCCCGGTCCAGCACCGAACGCCGTGAGCAGGACCGGGACGCACCCTCGTACCTGATCGACCAGGCAACACCGGATCGCCGTCGGCATCACGCATGCCAATCATCCCGAGACGTTGATGACCAGGTCAGGTGAGGCGAGGGGCAACGGTGGCCGTCCTTCCAAGAATCGCCGTCATGGGCTGCGCCCCCGGATCCCCTCCGAGCCGGAGTGAGTAATCAGTGCGGCCCGACCTGGTGAACCTTCCCGGTCACCGCACTACGGACGGCGGCCGAGCAGCGCCACCAGCCGTTCCTGCGGCACCGCGTCGTCCGGTACGGGCACCGGAGGGTCGAAGACGCCCGCTCCCTGCCAGCTCTCCGCCATCGGGGCGATGTGGGCGTAGACGGCGTCGGCGAGTTCGTCGTGCATCCGGCTCCGTACGCCGATCCCCCGGGCGAGGTCCCAGCCGTGCACCGCCAGATCGGTGGTCATCTGCCAGCCGTACTCCGTCGCCGGGCTCTTCCCCCCCGGTGACGTGGACGTCGCCGTGGAGCGCGCCCTCGCGGTGGAACGCCGGCCACGAGCCGCTGCCCGCGCGCTCCCACGCCGCCACGGGGTCGTCGCCGACGACGTCGCCCTCGTAGCGGTCGCCGACCTGCGCGAGCGTCTCCCCGGCGAGCAGGTGCGGTGCCCAACAGTGTTCACTGACGAGATGGTTGACCAGGTCCCGGACGTTCCAGTCCGAGCAGGGCGTGGGCTCCTCCCACTGCCGGGGGCCGACCTCGTGCACCAGCCGGTCCCACTCCTTGAAGGCTGAGTCGAAGGCGTCGATCAGTTCCATGCGTCAATGGTGCGCCTGCTGCGGCGGGCGGCATCCCGGCTGACCCGTACGGGCCTCCGGGCACCCGCATCCGCCCTCGTCGTGTGACATACGTCACTTGCTTCCGTGTCATACGGGGACGACCCCGGGTGCGTGTACCGGGCGTCCGGGCCGCGCACGGTGGCGTACGGCTCCGGGCGGCGCGGTCGCCGGGCTGCGTGCACTCGGGGGAGTGCCGGGGCGGGCGCGGGTGTGAGCAGGAAGAGCCGGCTGCTCACGCCCTGTCGTCCCGGCACGCGGG